>JAQBNI010000126.1 GCA_028288625.1 Bacteroidota bacterium
TTACACTAAAATAAAGATTGGCGCGCTAGCTTAATTTAAAAGTTTAAAAAGACAACAATGGCTCATAAAAAAGGTGACGGTAGTTCCCGGAATGTAATAGAATCACACAGCAAGAGATTAGGCGTGAAATTATATGGCGGACAAGACGCTATTGCCGGAAATATCATCATTCGCCAGAGAGGAACTAAATTTCATCCCGGAGATGGCGTAGGATTGGGAAAAGATCATACGATCTTCGCTGTAAAGGATGGGAAAGTTTTGTTTAAAAAAGGATATAAGGACAGAACCTTCGTTCATATTTCTTAGAGATAAAGTATAAATAAAAAAACCATCAGCTACCGGCTGATGGTTTTTTTATTCCTTTTTAGGTTTAATCGCTCCTTTTCATTTGCATCAGCACCTTTTCTCCCGTTTGAGGATCTTTGTATTCCACGATCATGTTGTTTCCGCTCTTAAACCTGACTGCTGCCTCATCCTGTCCGCCGTTTTCATCAGACACATTCACGGTTGAACCATCCTGGGATATCTGGTTTACATTTATAGAGTAATTCTGATCATCCATGTTTGTATTGAAAGCAGTTGGTGAGGATACAGCCTTAACCTGCCATTGACCGTTTACATAATCATTCTCTTTATTTGAATGACATGATGTAAAGATTATCATGCTGAAAAAGGCTATTATGTTTCTAAGAGTGCGTAACTTGTTCATAACTCTTAGTTTTATGGACTCTTAAATTACGAAACAAATTAATATAACCAAATATTTTTAACGGAAAGTTTTATGAAAATTGAAATTTGGTGGATCGGGAAGACTTTCCAGAATTTTATACAGTCGGGTTATTCCGAATATCTGAAGCGGTTGCAAAAGCTCGGAGCCGTGACCATTTTTGAATTTCCTGATGTAAAAGGACAGCAAAATCCCGGCGTTATAAAAAGTGCTGAATCAGAAAAAATATTGAAAAAGCTTAAGGAGGATGATATCCTTATTTTACTGGATGAAAAGGGAAAAATATTCACTTCGGTTGAATTTGCAGGTTTCCTGAAAAAAAAAGAAGATGCATCTGCACGGAAAACAATATTTCTGATCGGGGGGGCTTATGGCTTCGACGATCAGATTTATAAAAGAGCAAACGATCAGCTTTCTCTTTCCAAAATGACATTTTCTCATCAATTGATCCGGCTGATCTTTATGGAGCAATTATACAGGGCATTTACCATTAATCGCGGTATTCCTTATCACAATGAATAAAAACCTATGAGGTTTTGGAAATCTTATAGGTTCTTTATAAAACATCTATTACCTTCTGCATGTCGAGGTCCAGCATGCATTTAAAGTGACCAAGCGGACATTTACTCAAGCCATGCTTGTGGCAAGGTCTGCACGATAACGCGATATTTTCAATGATCACAGAATTTGTATTGTTTGTCATGTATGGCATAAAACCCAATCTCTTTTCTGTGCTTCCCCAGATAGAAATTGTACGCTTATTAAAAGCCGCAGCGATGTGCATCATACCGGTATCAGGCGTAATCACAAACTTCGCTTTTTTTATGATGGATGCAGACTGGTTGATATTCAATTTCCCGCAGGCATTATAGATCTTGAATTTATCAACCGATTCCAGTTCGGTACCTATGTACGCATCTTCCGTACCGCCGATCAATATAATGGGAATAGAGATCTTCAAACATAATTCTTCCAGTTTTTCCTTAGGAATTTGTTTCGTGAAATGCTTCGCACTCACAACAATTACACAGTATCCCGCAAGATGAGTGAACGGTAAATTTGATGTTGGTATTTCATCTTTCTCCGGAATAAAATACTCCAGTCCTTTTCCGTCATTAATAATATTTAATTTTTTTACAGCAGAAAAATATCGGTCTACAACATGGTCGTGCAATAAATTAATTTTAAACTTCGTCAATAAAAAACGCTGGAAACTTTTTTTATTATAGCGGTAAGTACGTGTTTTTAAAAGTGATGAAACCTGTCGCGAGCGTATATTATTATGCAGGTCGATCACCGCATCATATTTTTCTTCCTTAAGTAATCCGATCACTTCAGAAACATTTTTTTCTATGGAATAGATCTTTGAAACATGAGGGTTGGCAACCAATATTTCTTTAAAAACATTTTTAGTAAGGTAGTGTACTTCGCAGTTTGCGAGCTGATTTTTTATACACCGGATAACAGGACTCGTCAACACGATGTCACCGATAGAACTGAAGCGAATGATCAGTATCTTCATTCTGCCAAATACTTTTTAGCTTCATTCAGATATTCATTCACGCCTAATAACACACCGGTTTTTACATGTTCAACAGGCAAGGTTTTTACAATCTTACCCGGGGTTCCCAGCACCATACTTCCATCCGGAACCACCATATTTTCAGTAATGAGTGCATGAGCGCCAATGATACAGCCATTGCCGATCTTCGCACCATTCAGAATGGTAGCGCGCATCCCGATGAGATTAAAATTGCCTATTGTAGCGCCATGAATGATTGCGCCGTGACCGATCACATTATCTTCTCCAATAGTTATCGGGCTTCCGTGATCCACGTGCATGATCACACCTTCCTGGACATTCGTTCTTTTGCCGATCGTGATCTTATCAAAATCTGCACGCAGAACTGCACCAAACCAAACTGACGCATCATCATATATTTCTACGTTTCCGAGGACAACAGCAGTATCCGCAATAAAAACATTCGTGTGTTTTTTTACCTGCTGTCCGAGTTTTTGCTGATAATTATTCATCCGGCAAAGTTAAGAAAAGAAGCACACGTAATTCGAGTGTATTGGACAAATGAAGCGTTTATCTTATATTTAATGTATGATCCATAAATTTTTACCATTATTAGCGTTTGTATTTGTATTCGCATCCTGCCAGAAACAAAAAACGGCTTCCATATCCGAAAAAAATATAAAGGTTGTTGGTGCCGGTACTACTTATTATTCCGATGAAGATTATAACCGCTTAGTTGAATTATCGGATACGTCTAAAATTTATTCGATCAACGAACTGAAGTACAGCATGAATAACATCGTGCTTATTTTCAACAAATACCACGACCGGGCGGGCTCCTTTCCTACGCTGTATAATGTGGTGACGGATGTTGCATATAATACATTGATCAATTCTCCATCTTCTTACGCTACAGAAGGGCGTGCGTTCATGAACGAATTTGCAAAGCATTATATCCGTAACCTGCACTCCTATTTGCTCGGACAGTCCATCGAACCGGCATGGATGAATTATTATACACGGGTTGCTGCCAACAAAAATTCTCTTTTACACCTCGCATTATCCGGCATCAATACGCACATCACATATGACATCCCGTTTGTATTGTACAACATACAGGCGGAAGAAGCTTTCTATCCGGACTTTAAAGAATACACAGATTTTATCGCCGCCACTTATCCTGAAGCTGCTGCGGAATTAAAAAAACAATATGGCATACAGAATGCTGATGCGGTTTTTAAAATGTTTGCTTTCGGAGATATTATTGATGGCTTTGCCGGCAATGGTTTTACTACGCACTTCGTGATCGATATTCTACGCTCGGAATCGTGGCAGCGCGGCATGGACCTCGTGCATTTAAAAAGAACCCCTGCGCAAATGCATATTTATTGCTTCCAATCTTTCAATGAACGCGAGGATCTTATACAGGATATGGATGATCAGAAACTACTTTATTAAAACTGTCGGAAGCAGGATTTGCAGGATGAAAGAATTATAAAATGTGAAATAAGTTTTATTGATGGAAAAGGATGATTTAACTTACAAAATAATCGGATGCGCTATGAAGGTGCATAACACATTGGGCAACGGGTTCCAGGAAGTAATTTATCAAAGATGTCTTGCAATAGAACTTGAAAGAGCTGATCTCTCATTCCAAAGAGAACTGGAACAAATTATACATTATGATGGTATCGAAGTTGGGACACGCAGAGCCGATTTTGTAATAGAAGATAAATTGATTGTCGAAATCAAAGCAGTTATCAATCTTGAAGACGTTCATCTTGCACAAGCTAAGAATTATGTCGTAGCATATGATTTTCCACACGGATTGCTTATTAATTTTGGCTCTGTAAGTCTACAGTATAAACTGGTCTTTAATTCAAAGTATCAAAAAAGTCAGAAGCATAATTTACAGGATTACAGAATTACAGAATAATAAATTAAAAAATATAGCCGTCTGAAAAGACTCCACAATTCTAACATCCTTAAATTCTGTAAATTCTGATGCAGACAATTTTGTAAATAACTTAACTATGAAAAAACTTCAATTACTTCTTCTTGTCCTGTCGTTTGCTTTCAGCAGCTGCAATCAGAAAAATAACAGCAGCTCCGGCGATGCGGATTTTCAGAAACTATCCGACGAGTATATTACAGGCTATCTCGCATGGCGTCCTTTATATGCTGTACGTTTAGGCTTTCATGAATACGACGGGAAGCTTGACGATAACAGCAAAGCCTCCATAGATGCTGAACTTGCAAGGCTCAAAGCATTCGATCAAAAGCTTTCGCAAATTGATACTTCCTCTTTAAGTACGAAAATTTATTATGATTACAGGATCCTGAAGCTGGCAATAAAGGGAGAAATTTTTAGTATCGAAGATGTAGGCTCGTACACAAAAAACCCAATGAACTACGCAGGTGGGATTGATTTGAATTTGTATGTGAAACGAAATTTTGCACCCATTGAAGAAAGAGTACGCTCCATCATTGCCATTGAAAAGCAGGTGCCTGCATATTTTGAAAATGCAAAGACAAACCTGGATGATTCATTGGCAAAACCGTATATCGAATTAGCAATGGATATTGCAAAAGGTAGCGCTTCGTTCCTGGAGAAGGACATGATGGTCGCGCTGAAAGATGTAAAAAATGATTCGCTGATGAAGGAGCTGAAGGAAGTAAATTCGAAAACAGTTGCGTTGCTGAATGATTTCGCATCGTGGCTGGAAAAAGAAAAGCTGCCGAAAGCACATAACCATTATGCATTGGGTGAAACAAATTACCGCAAGATGCTCGCCTATAATGAAAACATACAAATATCGCCGGATGATATACTTGCCATTGGCATGAAGGAATTAAAAAAAGAGCAGGCGTCTTTTAATGCAGCAGCGAAGATCATCAACCCAAATAAAAATCCAATTGATGTATTCCATGATATTCAGAAAGAACATCCGTCAGCCGACAGCCTTATTCTTCATGCAAAAATAAATCTCGAAGCGATACGTCAATTCCTGGTAGATAAAAAAATTGTAACACTGCCTTCTGAAGTTAGAATACAGGTCGATGTGACGCCGGCTTACCTCAGATCAACCACCACGGCTTCTATGGACGCGCCGGGAGCATTCGAGAAAAAAGCAACAGAAGCATATTATTATATCACGCCTGTTGATTCTACATGGAATGAAAAGCAAAAAGAAGACTGGTTGAAGTATTTCGATTTTTACACAACAGATAATGTAACGATACATGAAGCCTACCCGGGGCACTACACGCAGTACCTGCATATGCAGGCATCTGACCCTTCGAAGGTTCGCAAAATATTCGGTAGCTATGCGTACAGTGAAGGCTGGGCGCATTATTGCGAACAGATGATGGCGGATGAAGGATATGGGCATAGCGATCCAATAACAACTGCCAAATACCGTCTCGCGCAATCCGGCGATGCATTGCTGCGTATCTGCAGGCTTTGCGTTTCCATTAACACGCATTGTCATAACATGAGTGTGGATGAAGCGACAAAATTCTTTATGGACAACTGGCACCAGGGAGAAAAACCGGCGCGGCAGGAAGCTATGCGCGGCACGTTTGACCCGGGTTATCTTTTTTATACGGTTGGAAAACTGGAGATATTAAAGTTGAGAGAAGATTATAAAAAACAAGAGGGAAAGAACTTCTCTTTACAAAAATTCCATGATGAGTTGTTGGACAATGGTGAACCGCAAATCGAGATCATGCGTGAAATTATGCTGAAGGATAAAAAACTGTGGAATGAAATTTTATAGTGTTATCTTGAACACAGTGGCAGTTGTCGGCTGGATAGTTCTTATATAAAAAAGTTAGTGGTAATGCCAAGATGCGTCAATAGAAAGCATTACCATAAAGACAAAAATATTTACTCATCCAAATAAAATGAAAAAAATGAAAATAGTTAAAGTTACTTATTCAACTAAAGCAGAGTATGCAGATCAAAACCAAATCAATATTAAAAATGTAATGACTGATCTACAACAATTAAATCACCAGGGTATTAATT
>JAQBNI010000133.1 GCA_028288625.1 Bacteroidota bacterium
CAAGCCTGAGCGGCTTGGTTTCAGGAAATGGGTGAGATCGCCGATAGCAAATCCACGCGAAGACGTTATTCAGCTCACAGAATTTATTTTATCCAAGCGTGCTGTTACTGCAAACACGATGAAACGGGAAGATGCATTCGCCTTTGTATTTCCAAAAAAAATTTATAATGAAGCGCTGCTTAGGTATACCATGAGTTATGCTACACAATGCTTGGAAGACTATTTAGCTTACCATAATTGGAAAGCTTACCATGCGAATCCTGCAATTGTGCTCACGCAAACTTATAATCATCGAAATTTAAATACGCTTGCATCAAAGCAACTCGAAAATACACAAGCATTATTACAGCAGAGTTCACTTAAAGACAGTCAGCATTATATGCAAACTCTTTCCCTTGAAGTGGAGCAGTATAATTTAATGAGCAAGAACAAGCGTTATGAAGACTTTAATTTACAGAAGATCTCTGATACCGTACATCATTATGTGGTTGCGGAAATTTTGCGCTATGCCTGTATTGCCCAGTCTTTTCAACAGGTTTCAGGCAAGAACACTAAATTTCCCTTATTAGAAAGTGTGTTGCAATTCCTTGAAAAAGGATTGTACCATAATGAACCTGCTATACAAATATATTACCTGCTCTTTTATTTGTCAGGAAATTCCGACGATGATAAATTCAACAATTTATATGATCTCGTTTTCGAAAACGAAAACTGTTTTAAGGAGCATGAATTAAAAGACATTTTTTTACTGACGATCAACTATTGTATCAAGCAGCTGAATACGGGTAAGCGCGAATATGCAAAACCGGCTTTTACATTGTACCTCCATGGGCTGGATAAAAAATATTTACTGGAGAATGGTGAGTTGAGTCGCTTCACCTTTAAGAATATCGCTTACATCGGCATAAAGCATCTCAAGGATTACAAGCAAACTGAATTATTTATCTCAAAATATAATCGTTATGTGAATGAATCGTACCGTGAAAATTCAATTCAGTTTACAAAGGCAGCGCTATTCTATGCGGAAAAGCAATTTAGTAAAGCCCTGCGCATCCTGCAGCAGGTAGAATTCGCCGACGTATTGTGGAATGTAGACGCTAAAATACTGATCCTTAAAATGTTGTTCGAGCTAAAGGAATATGAATCCATTCCGTACCAGTTGAAAAGCTTAAAGATGTTTATTTACCGGCGAAAAGATATTGGTTACTTCAAAAAAATTCACAAACAAACTTTAACTTATTTCGATCTGCTTTATAAAAACATTCATACGGGTAAACAAAAAAGAAATCAGTTAAAACAATTAATCCTGTCAGAAAAAGACCTTGTAGAAAAAGAATGGTTTTTAAACCAAGTATAGCAATCGCTCAATGTTTGATAAACGGCTCCACAAAGATTTGATCGTTCTTACTTCCCCGGATAAAATAAGTTCCTGCAGCGAGGCTGCGAATATTCATACGGACTGTGTTTTCCGAAAAATTGGAAATTGTAAACGGCATCTTTCTTCCCTGTGCATCCATGATCTCAAAATTATAACCCAATAATTCGCTGCCGTTGATATCTATATATTGAGCTGCAGGATTTGGATAAAGAGCAAACGGAACATGGGAATGCGGAGTCAATGAGGTTGATAATCCGTAACAATCCATTGAAGAATCTGCAGGAACAATAGTAAACACGGAAGATATTTCTGCCGGAGTAGTTCCGCGAAAGACCCAGTGATAATCCATATAAGTAAAATCAAAAAAATCATTGATACTGGTATCGGGCATATAATTGTAGCTATACCTACAGGTATAAGTTGTAAAATCTGCCGGTGAATTTAAGGTAATGTTGAGTATGGAATCCTGTTCTCCAACAAGTAGATCCTGATCGCGGTACCATTGAAAACGACCACCGCGCATTGCATTTACAAGGCGTGCAGACAATGTAACAGGATCACCGATACAATTTACATATTGGTCAGTTGATCGGGATAACGCGGGAAATTCAATCCTCGCATAAACCGGCTCATGGTCCGACATATCAAATATTCCAAAACTTTCATCCGGCTCATTTAGTCTGCCCATTAATGACCGGTTCGAAAGTACAGAAGGAATCCGGTGCAGTGAAGACACCAGCACATAATCCAAATGTTGTTTTCCATCGGGATTACAGCAGTAGTAATGATTTAAACCCGACGTCGTTCCTTTGTATTCCCAGTCATTCAGGAACGATTTAAATGTAGGTTCAAGCGCGTGCAAGGTGTCCATCATGATCGGATAAACCTTCTGCGTAGAATTTGTGTGATACCTGTTTAGATCAACATTAAAATCGCCCGCCATAATTACGATATCTTCTTTCGGAATATTAAATCCCGCCATAAATCGTCCCATCACATATAAGTCACATGGCTGCTGGCTGGTGTGTGTGCCGAACACGTGAATGATTTGTCCTTTCTTATTGATCTTTGCATACTTGACTCCTTTATTTGCAAATTTTGAAAAGAAATCGTCGGGTATACAACCATTTTCACTATACGAAATTTCTCCTTCTTCCAGTATAGGATACTTGCTCAATATTCTCACACCGCCTTCCTTACCGATATTCGGGATCAGTATTCTATTATGTTTACCCGTATGATATGGATAATATGGTAACAGATCTTTTAAGACACTGTCTACTTTTGAAGGTTCGAAACATTCTTCCAACACAATTATGTCCATATTCTTTGGAACCGCTTTATAAAATACTTTTACTTTTTCATTTTCATCCTGGTCACTTATATTCAAAGGCATCAGGAACGCTGTGTTGTACGTCACTATATTTAAAACGTCGGGGTTAAGTGTGTCAGAAATTAGCGGTTCATACCGGTAAACAGTATCCGTTTTATTTGAAATGGAAAAAATAATATTATCTGTATTATCCTGGTGCTCGTCAAATACACCATATACTAATCGATAAGCATCACCTGCATAATTGATCTCTGTGGCTACCTGTGCTCTTGTTCCCGTATTATCTTTCAGGAGTAATCCCGGCGCTACATTTTCTAATGTACCGTCGCTGTGTTTTATATTATAATAGAGTTTGGTAAAACCCGATGCAGCGCTGTCTCTCGATTCAACCAAGATCGTAAATAAAATATTACCTGCATGTTGTACCTGCAATTCTGCTGTGAATGTATTGGCGCCCGAAGCAGATGAACGGTTACATACTAAAGAAGAATTAGCCTCGTTGTGATCTTTCTCAGGAAGACCAATGAAATCACCTGCTGAAATAGTACTGGAATGATCGTGCGTGATTTCATGTGCGCGAAAACTCACCTTACCGATTTGTAAACTTGATACATTCCCGGAAAGGGAAGGCAATATTATAATGGGAAGCCGCGATTGATTGGCGAGAAAAACATGAGAGAAATTATCCTGTGCTGAAGCAGAAAGAAATAGAAGAGCTACACATGCTGATATCAGCTTTTTCATAAGCTGAAGATTAAAGCGATAAAAACATCCTGGTGTTTCAAATTATATGGTTGGATATTTAAATATAACAAAACAGGTAGAAATAAATCTGAATCTCTGTATTTACTGCAACGTATTCGATATTATTTTATACTAGAATGATTCCGTCATCAACAATTTAAACCTGCCGTTCGATAAGTTTTTTACAGCTCCGTCTATTTTGAGGTTCACATTAAATCTTCCCCGCACCAAAAATCTTTTTAAACCCGAAACAGTTTCGACATAATCTGCACTTGTAAATTTTATATAGTTATCTGGCAATGAATTCATGTATTTATCTGTCCGGCACCATTGTCCGTTGATAAATCCGTTAATGCCTGCCCATCTTGTGCCATCATTCTCTATTAAGTCCTGGACTTCTAATTTTTGATTAACGGCATTTATTATATCCGATGCGTGAACCTGTTGAACCACGTGCCCGTCCGTTTCAAAATAAAGCAAGAACGGATCCCAATCAGTTCCATCATCCACAGAAGAAATACTGGTACCAAAACTGCTGCGAGGTTCGAAATGTCCGCCCTTAATTACTGTCTTTCCATCGAGATCATAAATGGCATATGCTTCGGATGTATCTACCGTTACAGGGATAATATTGTTATTTTGGTCTTCATTATTTTTCCTACACGACCACAGGATGAATGAGAACATGATAAAGAGAAATGGATACTTAATCATTAAATAGCTTTACAACTAAGATACATAAAATAAAAAAAGCCGCAACATTTCTGTTGCGGCTTTGTATGGGTTGGCGACGACCTACTCTCCCAGGTTTGACCTAGTACCATCGGCGCTGTAGGGCTTAACTTCTCTGTTCGGGATGGGAAGAGGTGATCACCTACGCTATAATCGCCATTGAATCTTTAGCATTGCTGCTGTTGAATCATTCGACTTATTGTCGTTATAATATTGACACATTGGGAAATCATTATACAAATTTTAAAAAGTTGATGGGTGATTAGTATCACTCGGCTTTGATGTTACCACCTTTACACCTATGACCTATCAACGTCGTAGTCTTCGACGACCCTATGAGATCTCATCTTGAAGTGGGTTTCGTGCTTAGATGCTTTCAGCGCTTATCCCTTCCCAACGTAGCTACCCAGCGGTACATCTGGCGACATAACTGGTACACTAGAGGTCAGTCCATTCCGGTCCTCTCGTACTAGAAACAGATCTTCTCAAATCTCAAACGCCCATAACAGATAGGGACCGAACTGTCTTGCGACGTTCTGAACCCAGCTCGCGTGCCACTTTAATGAGCGAACAGCTCAACCCTTGGGACCTTCTCCAGCCCCAGGATGTGACGAGCCGACATCGAGGTGCC
>JAQBNI010000145.1 GCA_028288625.1 Bacteroidota bacterium
ATTGTCAACAGAAGGAAGTTATATTGTATTTAAATCGAAAGGAATTCCCGATCACGTTTCGCCGTACTGGCAAACTTCCAACCCGTTATATATTGCGCCGGCTTCCGGACACATAAAAAATCCGAGCTACATCGGCGAACAAAGTTTTACGATGAAAATTTTGAAAACACCTCAGGCGGCAACCACTCAATCGGCTACAAATATGGGACCGATCGGCATGGCAATTAACGGGGTAGCCATCTATAATAATCTCGAAGCGGGCAGTATTCCTATTGAAGCCGTAACTGTTACCACTTTTGATACCGGCGGCGGGCATAGCGGTCCCGGCGATCTGTATCACTATCACTGCGAGCCTACTTTTATTTCGAGCAACGACAGTAAACTGATCGGTTTCCTTATGGATGGCTACCCGATTTACGGACGCAAGGATATGAGCGGTTCTACGCCTTCGGATCTTGATGCAAACGGCGGACACTTTGGCACAACTGCTGATTATCCCGCAGGCATTTACCACTACCATTGCTCGAATGTAAATTACCTCGGCAGCGGATACTATATTTTAAAATCCGGGAATTATTATGGAGTTAAAGGAACGTTCACTTATTAAAATATTTGTGATGAGATTTTCCTCAGGCATATTATTGATGATGATCCTTCTGGGGAATAAATTTATTCTCCAGCGAAATACGCAGGAAGTTTCAACAGTTGAGAAAGACACTTCAATGATACCCACAATTACGATTTTATCCGATGATAAGGACTTACAAAATGTGAATGGCATTTATTATTACAAATGCGCGCCATTCTCAGGTTTTATTAAAGAAGAAGATAACCATTTACTGAAAAGCTTTTCTTCTTGTCTGAACGGCACGCAACATGGATGTACAAGAACCTGGTATCCCAACGGACAACTTTGCCAGGAACGCAGTTATAAAGGAAATAAATGCGATGGAAAACATTCAGGCTGGTGGGAAAACGGAGAAAGGAAATTTGAGTTTTCATACAAGAACGATAAGAGGGAAGGCGAATTCAGGCAATGGTACAGGAGCGGACAAATATACACTGATCTTCATTTTAAAGATGATGTTGAAATTGGAATGCAGCGGGCATGGCGTGAAAACGGGAAACTGTATTTGAATTATGAAGTGAAAGACGGCGTGCGTTACGGACTGCAAAAATCAGCATTGTGCTATACGCTCGTCGATGAAAAAATAAAAAACAAAAAATAATCTTATGAAAAATATAATTGCATCATTTATTTTGATCACGTGCATGATCGCATGCAAGCCACAACAAAGCAAACTGCCGTATTATGATACTGCTGATTTTACTCCGAAATGGAACATCTCGGCATCTGATGATCACTTTCACAAAATAAGACCATTCCATCTCATCAATCAAAACGGTCAACCATTTACAGAAAAAAATATGGATGGTAAAATTTGCGTGGTGGATTATTTCTTTACTACATGTCCCGGCATTTGTCCAAGACTGACAAACAGCATGTACGACATTCAGAAACAGTTTATGAATGATGATGCGCTTTTGCTGATGTCGCATACTGCAACGCCGGAAACAGATAGCGTTCCCGTCTTAAAAAAATACGCGGAAAAGAAAGGAGTAAATGATAAGAGATGGATGCTGCTCACCGGCAACCTCCGTGAATTATATGATCTTGGGAGAAGGTCTTATTTTATTGAAGAAGATCTTGGAGAGAAAAGAGACACAAGTGTTTTCCTTCACACCGAAAATTTTGTTTTAGTAGATAAGCAAAGAAAGATACGCGGAATATATAACGGACTTGATCAAACCAGTATGGCAGCACTGGTGAAGGACATAAAAATCCTGGAACATGAAACCGATTAGTTAATCTTAGATATCACCTGCCTGGGGACGGATGACGATATCTTCGACGACAGAAAATTTGCTGAGCTGCGTTACGCCATAAAGCAGCTCGGCAATGTCTGTCGGTTTTATAAACCTGCTCTCCGGCAGATCGGTATTTCCCCACGAATCCGTTAGCGTAGCGCCCGGCATAATTGAAGTTACTTTTATATTGTGTTCCTTTAATTCTTCCCTCAGCGTTTTTGAAAATCCAAGCAATGCAAATTTACTGATCGTATAACTTCCGCCATTCTCATAAGCATCCAAACTCGCAATCGAACACATATTAATAATGTAACCGCTTTTCTGCGCGATCATTTTCGGAACCAGTTTTCTCGTGAGATAATATGCGCTGTATAAATTTGTGTTTATGGTATTTTCCAGCGACCCGTCTTCTTCATTAATAATTAAGCCGGGTAAAAAAACACCTGCATTGTTTACAAGTACATCAATCGCATCAAAAGTCTTCAATACAAAATCACCAAATTTTAATACTTCTTCTTTTTTGGAAATATCACAGGAGAAAGTGATGATCTCAGGATGGTCTTTTTTTAATTCATCTAATTTTTTTGGATCTCTCGCGCAAACAATCACACGGTGACCTTCACTCAAAAATTTTTCAGCGATCGCTCTTCCGATTCCCCTGCTTGCCCCTGTAATAACTACGTTCATGCGATAAATTTAGGCATTTTATTGATTCCATCGCTTTAAGCGATGGAATCAATAAAAGAAGCGATGGCATCTATTTGGCTAATCACTAAAAATAATCTATTTTTACCCACTTTTAAACGGAATATATTAGATGGCAGAATACGTACATGAAACCGGCGGACCATTGTTTCATATCGGGAGGTATGTTTTAATGGTCAGGCGCAGTTTTGCAAATCCGGAACGCGCAAGCATGTACTGGAAAGAAACGCTTCGCCAGATGTCCAATATTGGTGTCGGCTCGCTGGTGATCATCATGCTCATTTCTTTTTTTATTGGTGCAGTATCTGCTGTGCAGTTTGCATATAATTTATCGCAGTCGATGGTGCCGATGTATTTTGTCGGTTATGTAGTGAAAGAATCTATGATACTCGAATTAGCGCCAACTATTTCCTGTTTGATATTGGCGGGAAAAGTGGGGTCCAACCTTGCTTCTGAATTGGGAACGATGCGTCTCACGGAACAAATTGATGCGTTGGAAATCATGGGCGTCAATACTTTTTCATATCTGATCGGTCCGAAATTAGCTGCCGCTATCACGATGGTCCCGTTGCTGGTCATTGTTTCTGCAGCAACTGGTATCACCGGAGGTTTGCTGGCAGGATCGGCGACAGGCTATGTATCGTCTTCAGATTATCTGCAAGGCGTGCTGTTGCAATTCGTTCAAAAAAATGTTTTTATTATGTTGACGAAGGCAGCAGTCTTCGGTTTTATATTAACGTCTATTTCTTGTTACCAGGGATTTTATGCTCATGGCAGCGCAATAGAAATCGGCAAAGCAAGTACACGCGCAGTAGTGTTAAGCTGCATCATGGTTTTATTTGCAGATCTGATCTTAGCGTGGCTGTTATTAAATTAAGGAAATGATAGAGGTAAGAAATTTATATAAAAGATTTGGCAGCCAGGAAGTGTTGAAAAATATCAATACTACTTTTGAGCCGGGAAAAAACAACCTTATCATTGGGAAAAGCGGTTCAGGTAAAACTGTTTTGTTGAAATGTATTGTCGGATTATTAACGCCTACGAGCGGTCATGTTTTTTTTGATGAGAAAGATTATGTGGCGATGGGAATTCAGCAGAAAAACGAGATCCGCCGCGAACTCGGCATGCTTTTCCAGGGTGGCGCATTATTTGATTCTTTATCGGTTGAACAAAATGTAAGATTTCCGCTTGATATGTTTACGAAGATGTCGAACTCGGAAAAACTGGATAGGGTGAATGAAGTTTTAAAAAGAGTGAACCTGGTGAATGCAAACGCGAAATTTCCTTCGCAGCTTTCCGGCGGTATGCAAAAAAGAACCGGCATCGCCCGCGCGATCGTGATGAACCCGAAATATTTATTTTGTGATGAGCCGAACTCCGGTCTCGATCCGCAAACTTCCATAGTGATAGACGAATTGATCATGGAGATCACCGAAGAATATCAAATTACAACGATCACCAACACGCATGACATGAACAGCGTGGTGACCAACGGCGATAAAATTATTTTTCTTCATGAAGGAGAAAAACACTGGGAAGGTACACGGGAAACGCTGTTCATGGCAGATAATAAGGAACTGATCGATTTCATATTTGCATCCGACTTCCTCAAGGAAGCGCGCGATGTGCGTTTAGAAAAAATAAAAGCAAAACTCTCGAAATAAAATGAGCATATTAGTCAATAAGAATTCAAAAATAATTGTACAAGGTTTTACTGGAAAGGAAGGTACGTTTCATGCTACGCAAATGATTGAATACGGTACGAATGTCGTTGGCGGCGTAACGCCGGGAAAAGAAGGTACAACGCATCTCGACAAGCCCGTTTTTAATACGGTGGAAAATGCGGTGAAAGCTACGGGCGCAAATGTTTCTATCATCTTTGTGCCGCCTGCGTTTGCTGCGGATGCGATCATGGAAGCTGCTGATGCGGGAATAGAATTAATTGTGACGATCACGGAAGGTATTCCTGTTCAGGATATGATCCACGCAAAAAAATATGTGACTTCAAAAGGTGTAAGGATGATCGGTCCGAACTGCCCCGGCATCATCACTCCCGGAGAATGCAAAGTTGGGATCATGCCGGGCTTTATACATGTCCCCGGAAAGATCGGCATCGTTTCAAAATCCGGGACGCTGACTTATGAAGCGGTCGACCAGGTAACAAAAGCGGGGCTTGGGCAATCTACGTGTGTGGGTATTGGCGGCGATCCGATTATTGGCTCAACGATGCTGGATATTATACAAATGATGATGAGTGATCCGGGCACGGAAGGAATTATTATGATCGGTGAGATTGGCGGTACCATGGAAGTGGATGCCGCTGAATGGATAAAAGAAAACGGAACAAAACCTGTCGTTGGCTTTATTGCCGGACAAACAGCGCCGAAGGGCAGGAGAATGGGACATGCCGGCGCCATCGTTGGCGGAAAGAACGATACCGCCGCGGCTAAAATGGCGATCATGAAGGAATGTGGAATTCATGTTGTAGAATCTCCTGCGTACTTAGGAAAAACAATGGCAGAAGTGTTGAAGAAATAGTTTGCGGTTGCAAGTGAATAGTTTGCAATTTATTACAACCAATCTTTTTTTACACAATACTCACTACTCAACCGCTTAATAGTAAATAACATCCTGCGTTTGTTTTTTTACATAAAAATTTAGAAAATTGCAGATAGTCAAAAGTTGTTCTTACGACTTACAACTTACGACTTACGACTTTTTATGACACATACTTCCTTCATTCCCGGTTACCCATGGTGGTTCCTGCTGTTTTGCATAGCAGCCGGAATAATTTTTGCATATCTTTTATATGGAAGGAAGCCATTCATCTTTCACGAAAAAGAAAACAAATACTGGAAATATATTTTAGCGGGCATGCGTTTTTTATCCACTACGCTGATCGCATTTTTACTATTATCACTTTTAATTAAATCTAAAAAGACGGAAGAAGAAAAGCCGGTTATTCTTTTATTGCAGGATAATTCGTCATCACTCAATGTTTCTTTCGGTAATTTTTCCAAAGTGAAATATGCGGAGCAATTGCAATCCCTGCAGGATAAGCTGAAAGATAAGTTCCAGGTGATCTCTTATAACTTCGGTGATGTTTTAAGTGAATTTAAAAAGCCGGATTATTCTGAAAAAGAAACGGATATTTCCGGCGCTATCGACGAGTTGTTTACACGTCATGCTTCGCAGAATATCGGCGCGATCATTTTATCTTCCGATGGAATATTTAATAAAGGAAATTCTCCATTATACAATAAGAATGCATTGTCTATTCCATTTTATACGATTGCATTGGGCGATACTTCTATTAAAAAAGATGCATTGATCAAAAGTGTTCGCTATCCTGAAATTGTATATCTCGGAGATCAGTTCAATATCAATGTACAGATCGAAGCGAATCATTTGCAGGGTCAAACCACGGTGCTCGATATCATTTCACCGGAAGGAAAATCTATTTTGAACAAAGTGATTACGATTACAGACGACAGGTTTGCTTTCCAGGCGGATGCAGTAGGAGATGCAAGCAAACCTGGCATTCTGCAATACACCGTCAGGTTAAAAACAGTAACAGGAGAAACGATCACAGAAAACAATGTGGATGTAGCATATATTGAAGTGATTGACGGCAGGCAAAAAGTATTGATGCTGTATGATGCACCGCACCCGGATGTAAAAGCCTTTAAAAACGCGATCGAAGAAAATAAAAATTACCAGTTTGATGAAGCCGATATAAAAACTTTCAACGGAAATTATAAAGATGCCGATTTGATTATTTTAGATGGATTGCCTTCGATCGGCGCTACTGCACAACTCAGCGTCATCGGAGAAGTTGTCAATTCAAACATCCCTATTTTATGGATACTTTCGTCGAATACTAATATCGCTCAGTTCAACACACTGCAAAAAATATTACAGATCACGGGCACCTCACTAAATGGCAACGATGTATATCCGGTCTATCAATCTTCTTTTTCAAAATTCACTCTAAATGAAACCACACTAAAGTTAATTCAAACATTGCCTCCGTTACTCGCACCTTACGGAAAGTATCAGCTTGCAACCACTGCGGATATTTTTTATAAGCAACAGATCGGCAGTGTGCCTACGAATGATCCTTTGATCTTATTCAACGAAGTGAATGGGAAAAAGATCGGCATGATCTGCGGCGAAGGAATATGGCGCTGGCGTTTGAATGAATTCATGCAAACAAAAAACTTTAATGCTACAGACGAGATCATTAATAAATGTGTGCAATACCTAACGGTAAAGGCAGACAAGCGAAGGTTCCGCGTGCATTCGCCAAAAAATGTTTACAATGCAAACGAATCCATCAGGCTCGACGCAGAACTATACAATGAAAGTTATGAACTCGTAAATGATGTGGATGCAAATTGTGTGGTGAAGGGCGATAACGGCAAGGAATATTCTTTCACCTTTGATAAAACTATAAATGCATATACTTTGAATGCGGGTATTTTACCGGTCGGCAAGTATACTGCAAATGCGAAAGCAAATTATAAAGGCAAATTGAATACGGCTTCGTGTAATTTTGCGGTTCGCCCTGTGATCATTGAAACCCTGAATACACAGGCGAATCACCAGCTGCTGAATATTCTCGCTAACCAGAGCGGCGGAAAAATGTATACGCCAGCAAATATGGAAGAAATTGCAAATGACATCGAAAAGAATAATAAAGTAAAAACCATTTTGTACGATACTTTTAATACAAGACCCTTGATCGATATCAAATGGTTGTTCTTCTTAATATTAATTTTACTTAGCGGCGAATGGTTCATCCGAAAATTCAACGGAAATATTTAATGGGAAACTATTTTTTTATTATCAAATGAGATTGGAAAGAAATTATTCAATCAATTTATTTTTATTTTCCTTCTGTTATCTCATTTTTTATTGGGACCAACTGTATTCTCTATATTTTCTTCCTTTTTTCACTTTCTATAGAAGTATTTACATTATCCTTCTTTTCTTCAAGAGAATCTTTTTTAATATCATTAACCGGTTGTACATTCCCCTTGCTATTATCTTCATCACCGTATAACGTTTGACGAATTTTATTCCAGACTTTTTCGCTGAATACAGCACCTACAAAACATGTTAACAATAAAATATACCCATTTGCATCTGAAGCCGTTCCTGCCGAAAAAATTGCTAATCCTCCTTTAGTAGCAAGATATATTACAAGTGCAGCGCCGAAACCACGAGCCAATACATTTCCAAAATTAACAATAAGAGGTTCAGACTTGAATGAATGGATAAAATTACTACCATCATTAGTTTGACTGAACGAAAATAAAGAAGCACCTAAAAGAGCAAAACCAATCATACCCATTAACAATACCAATTCTGAAGATTGAGTTTTAATAAGATAATTAGCGATAAAACCCAGGAACCCCCATTCAGAGCCAGTTTTGACGTAAATAGGTACATAAGAGTGATCATTGGTTTCTGCAATATAACTTTGATAGGGTAGTAAGTTACCTGATATGTCGTATAATCCGGAATAAGGATTGTAAGAACTATCTTGTTTATTGTTTTTTGCAAATTCTATAATAGCATTTTTTATCTGATCAACAAATCTATTCTTGGTGTTAACATTGTAAATATCACTTCTTGATATGGATTGTAATGTATTATCAAAATCCTCTTTTTTACTTTGTACGAAATCCGTAAAATTTCTAACAGATGATTGAAATAGATTGCCTTTATCTGTAATAATAGATTGTAATTGATTTTCATAATTATCTGCCAGTTCCTTTTTATATCGGTTTTCTTTAAGTTTATAATCTTTGGAAAATTTATTCAGACTTTCTATTGTATTCTCGCGTTGTCCATTATACTCTGCATAATTTTGGTCAAAATTATTAATGCGCTCATTTATCCTTTGTCTATATGAGTCATCAAGCTTTTCGAACTGTTGTATAACAAGATCAGTAAAAATTAAACTTTTTACAGAAGAACTTGGAGAGCTGCTTGCCGTAACTATAAAAGAATCTTTTATAGAATATTCATTTAAAGTTGAATCCAAACGAGCAACAGTAAATGTAGTTGGCTTGCTGATCTGATTTAGGTAGGGAATCGTAATACAGACACTAATTACTAAAAACAAACTTAAAACTAAAACAAATGAGATTATAAAATTATAAACGACAACACTCTTATGGATAGGCGAAGCTATTGTCTCATTTTTACCGTTATCAATACTCCGTTTAATATAATCTAAAAAAAGATAAAGCAATATTGCAAATGAAATAGCTGTAATTAATTTTGAAAAAGGGAATTTATCAAATATTGGTTGAATTGATACTATGAGTTCATTTAAAGGGTTATTTTCTAATATTTTTTCTTTTTGTTCTTGGGTTAGAATTGAAGTAGTGTCTGCACTGATGTACGTGTGTGCTATATAAAATAATTTTTGCAGGTTTTCAGACAATAGCTGTACGGGAGCTAAAATTGCTTCCTGCAGAGTATTATTAAAAATAACACATGTAATAGCAACTACACCAATTTTTTCTTTTCGGTTCGTATTTTTCCCTCTCACTAGACGGTACACACACCATAATAAAAAAATAAAAAATACAAGAAGTACAACAATGTGGCAAATCGCTAAAAAGATGACATAAGTAATTTCATCGTTAAAATAATTATTCATGTTATTTTGTTTTCAAGAACATCTTTATGTTCCTGTTCTATTTTATAGGATATCAATATGAATATACAAATTGATATTATATTAACAAATAAATGTATAATATTTTTTGTTTGGCTATACGTATGTTTTATTTTTTTTGTTGTTTATATCTATTATTTAAGGAATTCAAACAAAATCTTTTAGCTTGCACTTATTACTTACGACTTATTCTTATCTTTGCACCGAAATTTTATCATCAAACTAAAAATATAAAAATGAAAGTAACTGTAGTAGGTGCAGGAGCAGTGGGCGCAACCGTTGCCGACAATATTGCACGAAAAGAATTGTGTCATGAACTTGTTTTATTGGATATCAAGGAAGGACTTGCGGAAGGCAAGGCGATGGACATGATGCAGATGTCTTCTGTATTGGGTTTTGATACAAAAATTACGGGATCAACAAATGATTATTCAAAAACTGCCGGCAGCGATGTGGTCGTGATCACTTCGGGAATTCCGCGCAAGCCGGGTATGTCGCGTGAAGATCTCATTGGAACAAATGCAGGTATTGTGAAAGGTGTTGCTGAAAATATTCTGCAACATTCTCCCGATGCAATTTTCGTGATCATTTCCAATCCTATGGATACCATGACTTATCTGACTTTAAAAGCAACCGGTCTTCCTAAGAATAGAGTGATCGGAATGGGCGGTGCGTTAGACAGCTCGCGATTTAAATTTTATTTGTCGAAAGCATTGAACTGTTCGCAAAACGATTTGAATGCAGTAGTAATTGGCGGTCATGGAGATACCACGATGATCCCGTTGACTCGTTTAGCTACTTTGAATTCTAATCCCGTTTCCAATTTATTGGATGCGGAAACTTTGAAAAAAGTCGCGGCGGATACCATGGTTGGCGGCGCAACATTAACAGGCTTGATTGGAACTTCTGCATGGTATGCACCGGGTTCATCGGCATTGTCTGTTGTTGAGTCAATCTTACGCGATGAGAAAAAAGTAATTACAAGCTGTGTGCTTTTAGAAGGTGAATACGGACAGTCAGATATTTGTTTGGGCGTTCCTGTAGTGATTGGTAAGAATGGCTGGGAAAAAATAATCGATTATAAATTAAATGAAGAAGAACAAGCGTCATTTAATAAAAGTGCAGAAGCGGTGCGTGGTATGAATGAAGTTTTGAATACGTTGGCAGTATAAGCTACAGATGCCATCACTTTAAGTGATGGCATCTGTAGAAGTGATGGTATCAAATTAAAGAGATGTTAAAAGGGTGCATTCGTGCACCCTTTTTGATATTTATCTACAAGATAAGCGGTCAATTTTCGTTAATTTTAGGTATGATTAGAAACTACTTACTTTCTGTATTTGCTTTATTGTCTATTCTTTCCTGCACCAAAAAAAATATTGGTTTCGGTGGTGGTCCGGTAAGAGTAAATGTGATGTTTGAAAACTCATCAGGCAAAACTTCTGTCAACAGGAGTTATAATATTGATATTGCGCGTTTGTATTTATCGCATTTTGAGCTGATCGATAATGCGGGAAATACGAAGCCGGTAAAAGATCTCCTTCTTGCCAATAAGGATAATGATTTCGATGCAAACTCTTTCAGCTTTGATCTTCCTTCAGGTACCTACACAAAATTAAGATTCCATTTCGGCTTGGATCCTGCAACGAACAATTCCAATCCGTCAACATTTGATGTGTCGAACCCGCTGAGCTTAAGCCAGGATATGTATTGGGGAATGCTGAAGTACAGGTTTATTGTTGTAGAAGGACAAATAGATTCGTCTGTAGCAAAAAATCAAATACCTGCAAATCCTTTTTCTATGCATCTCGGAACGGATACTTTATATAGACAGATCACTTCGGATCTGAACAGTATAAAAGAGGGAGGACAAATCACCATTCATATCGACTTGAGTAAATTATTTATACTTGATCAGAATACTTTTGATATCACGAATTTCAGTAACCATAGTTCAACAGCAGACATTCCAAATGCCATCGCAATTACGAACAACCTCACTAATGCTATTCATGCAGATATAGTTTACCCTTTGTAATGACAAGAAAAACATACATATCAATTCTGTTTTTTTTCGTGTGTTTTGCATTGATTTTTTCCTGTAAGAAAGATCCGGTAAATAAAGTGGTGGTTACTCCGCCCGATGATTCCATTCCTGAAACAACAGCTTTTATTCCGCCGGTCATAAAAGATTTTCGGGCGTTCCCAACTGATCCCGCTAACCAGATGACAGTACAGGGAATTGCACTCGGAAGAAAATTATTTTTTGATCCTATTCTTTCGGGAGATTCCAGTTTATCGTGTGCAGGTTGTCATAAACAGGAGAATTCATTTTCAGATCCGCGTTCAAGAAGTATTGGTATCGATCATTTACCTGGAAAAAGAAATGCAATGGCGCTGGTAAATTTAGCATGGTACCAGAATAAATTTTTCTGGGATGGAAGAGTAAATACATTGCGCGAACAGGCTGCAACACCTATCGAAGCTGCGGATGAGATGCACTTGCCGTTAGCTGTTGCAGAACAGCGATTGCAGAACCATCTTGAATATGTAAATATGTTTTGGAAAGCATTTGGCACAAGAACAATAACAAAGGATCTCATCACGAAAGCGATAGAACAGTTTGAAAGAACTTTGATCTCTTTCAATGCGCCGTATGACAAATACAACCGTGGCGAAGGAAGTTTAAGCGCTTCCGAATTGCGCGGACTGGTGATCTTCAATACGGAAAAAGGAGATTGTTTTCATTGCCATACGACACCTGAATTATTTGTTCATCCTTCAAAAATATTTTCTAATAATGGCATGGATGCCGCAACAACTATTTACGATTTTACCGATGCGGGTGTTGGTGCAATTACACACGATACTTCGGATTACGGCAAATTTAAAATTCCTACTTTGCGAAATCTTGCGTACACTGCGCCGTATATGCACGATGCGCGTTTTGCAACATTGGATGAAGTGATCGATTCCTATAATCTCGGTCCTAAAATTTCTCCTACAGTTGATCCTATCTTAATTGAAAAAGCGCAAACACGTTTGCAAAGGACAGGTATCTGGGGGTTGAATTTATCTCAACAGGATCACGACGATCTGAAGGCATTTTTACTTACACTATCCGATCCGGATTTCGTGCATTGATGCAATATCTATTTTGATATCTCCGCTAAATGACTATTGATCACGGTAACATTTTGCATCGCCTTTTCATTTCCGGGTTGCAAAGTCAGGATCTTATGAAAATAATATAATGCCTTATCGTATTGCTTTAAAACTGCGTAACAATTTCCGGCGTTGTTCATCGCATCGATGTGCTTCGGATCTTTTTCCAATGCTTTTTCATAGTATATTATGGCTGAAGGAAAATCGACGCCTTTTGCATACCAGTTTCCGATATTGTATAAAGTAATTGCCTGCGTGCTGTCGAGTTGAAGTGATTTGTTTAACGCGTCGATAGCAGGCTGCCGGCGACCTACCTCAGTTAAATTCATGCCTAAACAATTCCACAGCGTAGCATTTTTCGGCTCTTTTTCTAAAGACGCTTTTGATATTTCTATTGCCTTGTTATAATTTCCGGTGAAATAATATCCCGTAATACCCATGATCTGAAATTTATCCCAGTCAGGTTCATCTTTATAATATTTGATCCCGTTTTCATAAGCGTAAACAACAAGCGGGTAATTTTTTAATTGCAATTGACAGTAAGCCAATAAATTCCATCCCTTAAAATTATCCGGGATGATTGCAAAACTTTTATTCAGGTATTCGATAGCCTCTTTGCAGTATTCCAGTTTATGAGTATCGCCGTCAGGTAACGGAAATATTTTCTGCCTGTATAATTCAAGCGGGTAAGCAGATAAGGTTCTGTAACTATCCGGGTTATGATCTTTATCTGTAGAAAATAAAGTGAAGTTATTTTTCCAGTCCAGGTTTCGCGTGAATGTTTTTATTGAAAAAAGGATCAGGATGATAAATAATATTCCGCTGTATAATTTATTTTGGGTGATGATGGCTTTTACTGAAGAATGTTTCTTCACTACAAACTTACTTCGTCGTTCCAGCCATAAAACAACCAGCATGCAGAAGCCAAGCGAAGGCATATATACGAAACGTTCTGCCAGCGTCGCTTCTATCAGGATAAATACATTGGAAACTATGGAAATCGTGATCGCAAAAAATAATATGCCGAATGCTGCCGGATCTTTTTTTCTGAAATTTTTTAATGCATAGATGGCAAGTAAAATGATGGCGAGCATAGAAAGTAAAAATCTGTAATCGCCTAAATTTGCAACAGGGATAGTATTGTAAGAGTAGTCAAAGCTCAGCGGATGCGGAAAGAAAAATAACCTGATATAATACCCAACGAGCACAATAGCAGTCGCAAATCTGTCCAGCGGGTTCGCGGTGGCAATCAATGCATTGTTCAGAACGTCGATCTTATTAAAATTTACTAAACTTCCCAGTGCGATCTTGCGCATTAGAAAATAGATTACGACAACACCGAATAAAGAAATGAAAGTGAAAATATATTTTTTCTTTTCTTCTATCTTGCAAAAGAAATATTGCGATAATGGAATTGCTGCCAGCAACGTAATTGAATTTTCTTTGGATAATAATGCAAGCATAAAAAACAACGCACCGCTGATTAAGTATTTATTTTTGTTTTCCGCTGCGTATTCATAAAAAGAACTCATCGCTAACAACCCGAATAGAAACCCCAAAATTTCATCCAAACTTTTGATATTGGATATGACTTCCGTGTGCAGTGGATGTGCAATAAATAATAACGCAATAGAAAACGGGATCAAAGGATGCTTTTGCCTTAACCATTTTCGAAGAAGCTTATATAGTAGCAAACCTGTTAAGGCATATAATAAGATATTGATGAAATGACCCGGCAAAGGATGATTGGGTGCAAGCTGCCATTCTATAGCGAAAAACACGAGCGATAGCGGGCGATATAGACTTTCCTGTCTGTCCCATGCACCCTTCCGGTATGCAGTCGTCATAATTTCAGGAATAGCCTTTATCCCTTTTGTGACAATTTTATTTTTTCCGATCACCGTTTCATCATCCAGCACATACTGGTGATTGATCGTATTGAAGTATAAAATTAATCCGAAGATCGCCACGATCCACGGAAACCATTTGTCATAATTAAAAGTATGTATAATTGTTGGCGGGCTTTTGTCCGGTAATTCTGCAGCGGGATTTTGTTTTTTGCCTTTTGATGTTTTTTTCATCTGATGAATTTCGCCCGTATACTACTTAATATTTTTTATGGTGCAAAGGTGATGCTGTACATGATAGATCGTAAAAAATAATAATTCCCTCACCGTTAATTTTCCCATGATCGGGTGAGGTACAAGAATACTGTCAAGGTCTTCTTCCGTCCACTTGTTTATTGCATTTAATAAACCTTCACTTGAAGATTGCCAGAGTTTTTCAACAATCGGTCGCGAACGAACAAGGCTGATCTTTGGCTGAAACGGCAGACTGGCTTTCGCACCGTTGCTTAAGCTGCGCTGATATCTCCATATCACTTCATCGTAATTCCAGTCCTCGCGTTTTTTTGTGCCGAAGATCCGCTTCAACATAAATTTTGGTGTATTCATGGAAAGGGCTGTAATAAAATTAGAGATCGTTAAGTGATCGAGATTCTGAGCAATACTCCATTTGCCGTCTATACGTTTCTGGAAACCCGCATCGTCTACCGTTCTCAGGTAAGTTCCGGTTTCTTCAAAAATCTCCTGCAATCCGTTCCTGATATCGTCTTTTGTCTGCATTTTTGTTATCATTGTAAAGTGCTTAATTATTATACGAACTTACAAAAAATAATAATGCGCTTTCATAGTTTTAGGAATTAGGAGCAAGTGGAAACTTTTCATACATACAAAAAATTTATTCATGTCGTGTTGCCGCTGGCTTTGCCAAAGTTGTATACATATGCGGTCCCGAAACATCTTGAAAATAATATCGTAGTGGGTGGCAGGGTAGAAGTGCAATTCGGTAAGCAAAAGTTATATACCGCCTTAGTGCATTCGGTCAGTTCAATTCCGCCTGTTGATTATATTCCGAAAGAGATTCTTTCGGTGATAGATGAAAAGCCAATTGTCACTGAAATTCAATTGCAATTTTGGGAATGGATCGCCTCCTATTATATGTGTACCCTTGGAGATGTAATGCAGGCAGCATTGCCGGCTTCCTTTAAGCTTGATTCGGAAACTTATTTTGTAAAAAATCCTTTACTGGAAATAGATATTGTTGGTTTGCCGGATGATGAATATATGATCTCCGAAGCGCTGAATCACCAGGAAGAAATTTCTTTGAATGATGTGGTGCAGATATTGCAGAAAAAAACAATTGCGAAACCTTTAAAAAGCTTGCTGGAAAAGAAGATCATTTATATAAAAGAAACGCTGCACGAAAAGTACACCCCGAAAATGGAAACGTTTGTGGTATTGAGTCCACAGACGACGGTCCACGGACCACAGTTAAAGAACGTGTTTGATATGGTGTCGAAGTATCCGAAACAGGAAGCAGTGTTGCTGGCTTTTTTAGAATTGTCAAAAGGAGATAAGTCGGTGAAAAGATCGGAGTTATTGAAACGCGCCAATGCAAATACAAGTTCACTGGAATCATTGGTGAAGAAAGAAATTTTTATTACGGAAGAGAAAAAGGTGGATAGGATTTCCATTAATGAAATTGAAGAGTTGAAAGATTTTATTCTTTCCGTTGATCAGAAAACATCGCTGCTGGAAATCAAAGATCATTTTAAAGAGAAAGATGTTGTTCTCTTGCATGGCATTACATCAAGCGGAAAAACATTATTGTACATCGATTTGATTGGGGAGCAACTCGCTCAGGGAAAGCAGGTCCTGTACTTGCTGCCGGAGATCGCATTAACAACGCAGTTGATTCAGCGGATGGAAAAGATCCTCGGAAATATTGCCGTCTATCATTCCAAATTTAATAACGCGGAGCGCGTGGAGATATGGAATAAAGTATCCTCTAATGAAACGAAAATAATTCTCGGCGCACGCTCATCAGTTTTCCTGCCTTTTCAAGATCTTGGTTTAATCATTGTAGATGAAGAGCATGATTCTTCGTATAAGCAGTACGATCCGTCTCCGCGTTATCAATGCCGCGATGCCGCAATTTATTTAGCAAAGCAATTCGACGCGAAAGTATTGCTCGGTTCTGCAACGCCTTCTGTAGAAAGTTATTCGAACGCGCGTTCAGGAAAATATGGTTTGGTGAAATTGAATAATCGTTACGGAGATATCCAGTTACCCGAAATGGAATTTGTGAGCCTGACGGATGCGAATAAAAAAAAGGAAGTTGTTTCCGGTATTACGTATTTATTGCGTGATGAAATTCAATCTACATTAGACAAAAAACAACAGGTAATTTTATTTCAAAACAGGAGAGGCTATGCACCGTACATCGCTTGCGGGAATTGCAACTGGATCCCCATGTGTAAAAATTGCGATGTCAGTTTAACATACCATAAATTCACCAACGACCTTCGATGCCACTATTGCGGCTACACGCAAAGCCTCGTCAGTACCTGTAAAGCCTGCGGTTCTCACGAGATGCAGCAGAAAGGATTGGGTACTGAACGCATTGAAGAAGATTTGAAAATTATTTTTCCTTCTGCAAAAATCGGACGGATGGATTATGATACGGTGAGGACCAAAAAAGGACATGAAAAAATTATTGAAGCTTTTGAAGAAGGTGAGTTTGATATTTTAGTGGGAACGCAAATGGTGACGAAAGGATTGGATTTCGGTAATGTGAGTTTAGTGGGCGTGTTGAATGCGGATGCGCTGATGTTCTATCCCGATTTCCGTGCGTTCGAGCGCGCATACCAGTTGCTGGTGCAGGTGAGCGGCAGGGCGGGCAGGCGCAACAAGCGTGGAAAGGTGATGATACAGATCGGAAATGTGCATCATGTGATGGTGGATATTATTTTAAATAAAACCTATGATGAATTTTATCAGCTGCAATTACAGGAGCGGAAACAATTTAATTATCCGCCGTTTTCCAGGCTGATCCAATTAACGGTAAAGCACAAGGATATAAAAACGACGATCGAAGCTGCGAACAGGATCGCGGAATATTTAAATACGCGTTATGAAGGATTTGTGATCGGACCAAATGCGCCCATCATCCAGAAGATCAATAATTATTACCTGCGTGATATACTGGTCAAGATCCCGAAAAATTACAGAGAGCTTCAGAAAATTAAAAATGACATACGCGAAGCCATTAATGGATTATACCAGTTCCAGTCTTTCAAGCAAATCAAAGTAGTGATTGATGTGGATTGCTATTGAAGTATTTCATTATCTTTATATAAACCGCCATTATGAAAAATCAAACTTTCCTTTGTATAATCTTTTTATCAGCAACAGTTCTATGTTGTAAAAAAAGTGATCCCGCAAAAACCACTAATCCTGTTTTATATGACTCCGTTGTGATTGGTTCACAGGTATGGATGCTGCATAATCTTGCAGTTTCCACTTATCGTAACGGAGATGCAATTCCAACCGGATTAAGCAATATGGATTGGCAGAATGCTACAAACGGCGCATTTACCGAACCGGATAATAATAGTGCCAATGAAGCAACATACGGTAAATTGTATAACTGGTATGCTGTAAGTGATTCACGCAATATTTGTCCTGCAGGATGGCATGTTCCCACGAATGCCGAACTTATCACTTTAACAAGCTATTTAGGCGGATTAGATTCAGCAGGCGGCAAACTAAAAGCCACCACATTATGGTCGGCTCCAAACACAGGAGCAACGAACAGTACAGAATTTACAGGGCTTCCGGCGGGATTCCGCCATCCGGGTGGTACTTTTTTCGATATTGGAAATAGTGCATTGTGGTGGTCATCTACCGGCAATGGTACGACAACTGCCTTTGACCTTAATCTTACGCAGAGCAGCAGTCATGCATTCTTGCCTGACAATGATAAGCATTACGGATTTTCAGTGCGGTGTATCAGGGACTAGTAGAAGTATTCAAACTTCAACATAAATTCTAATTCTCAATTCATAATTCCATTCCCCTTCAAGGGTATGTTTCCCTTTGAATAAAAATATATCTTTATAAAAATCACAAACAATGCGAATTCAAAACTATTTTCTAACCTTCCTCATTTCACTATTAATTTTTTCTTGCAAGAAAAGCACCACTACACAATCGAATGTTGTAACACCATATATTGCAAAGGATGTCGACGGAAATATATACGATACCGTTGTGATCGGCACGCAAACGTGGATGGTACAGAATTTGAAAGTAATGCACTTTCGCAATGGAGAAGCTATCGCAAACGATACGGGCGTGGCTGTTTGGACGGCTTTAACTACACCCGCATGGTGCTATTATAAAAATGATTCAACAAATAATATACCTTATGGAAAATTGTATAACTGGTTTGCCGTAAATGATCCCCGCGGTTTAGCACCGGAAGGGTGGCATGTGCCAAGCGATTCAGAATTTGTTACGTTAGAAAATTATCTCGGCGGTGTGGCTGTTTGTGGTGGAAAAATGAAGGAAAGAGATACAACGCATTGGCATAGTCCTAATGTAGCTGCAACGGATAGTGTTGGATTTAAAGCCGTTGGCGCCGGCGATATGTTTGAAACCTGTTGTTATGGATTTGGATGGAAGGGTGAATTTTGTATGTGGTGGACAACCACTGAAATAAATGTAATGACTGCAAGATTTCACCGGCTTACGAGACAAGACGGTTCCATATTTAAATCGAATGGCGGAAAAACTTATGGCTACTCCGTGCGCTGCATTAGAAACAAATAATGGCACAGCCATTCCCGTGCAGGTGGTTCGAAGGACTCCCTCGGAGAAATTTCATTCATGATAGCATTTGCTTTAATTCGTGCCATCCCCGCATTCGCGAGGATAACATTTACCTGTGTTATGAACTCGGCGCCCTTGTTATTCACTTTATATTCGTTGGTCAGGCGACCAACGAAGGGAAGCATGATGTTGTATTTAATTCTTACGGTTATTTCTGAAGTAGGCAATGATACTTCCTAATAATAATCCTATTCCCATTCCAATAGTAAGGAGAGATACAATGTGTATAGGACGGATATTCTCTGTTCCTTTTAAACGACTATAATTACCGAGGGATAAGATGATTACTAATATTGGGACAATAAATGATCTGAATCTTTGTTGCTTTTCCATGTTATTTCTTTTATGATTATTTCTTTAAAATATTCAATAGTAACGGTTGCGCCTGGCAGCTGTGTTAGCGGTTCGTTCTATTCTGTCTCTGAAGCATTGCGGTTAGATGCTATGTGTGTTAGAAGCTACACAATTTTATACTTCTCTATTATGTTCTAAAGTAATCGCAACATTTCCTTTTTTGTGTCCTTTCTCAACATAAGCGTGTGCTTCTGCAATTTGCACAAAGGAGTAAGTTTTATCAATAACTGGCTTCAGCTTGCCAGTTTCAATTAGTTCCTTAAGAAAAATAATGTCTTTCGCAGAATGGCTTATTACACCAGTCATTACTTTCTTGCTACTTGTTATTGAAGTCCAAAATCCTTGAAACATCTCTGACATTTCAGCCGCACTTAAAATCAATAATCCACTTTTATTCAGCGACTTTAAACTACGGGAAAACGAAACTTTATTAACGGTGTCAAAAATTACATCATACTTTTCACCATTTTGTGTAAAATCTTCTTTTGTGTAATCTATTGCTTTGTGGGCTCCCAGGGATTTTACTAAATCAATATTTGCAGTGCTGCATACTCCTGTAACAGTCGCCCCGAAATGCTTTGCAAGTTGAACGGCTGCGCTACCAACTGCTCCTGATGCTCCGTTAATAAGAACTTTTTGTCCGGGCTTTATTGATGCCTTTTTAATGAAATGTAATGCTGCAGTTCCTCCAAATGGAATAACGGCTGCTTCTGTATGAGTAAGGCTGCCGGGTTTTAATGCCAGCGTTCCGTTTTCAGGTAAGCATTTATATTCGGCATAGGCGCCAAAGCGCATATCTGTATGACCAAATACCTGGTCACCAATCTTGAAAAGTTTTACATCTTTACCAACAAGTTCAACTTCACCCGAAAAAACGCTACCCAGAATATTTATTTTAGGTTTAATAAGACCGAAAAACAGTCTGACAGCAAATGGGTCAGCTTTCCTAAGGCGCCAATCACCTGAATTGACTGCTGTAGCTTTAACGCTTAACAGAATTTCATTGTCCTTGGGTGAAGGCTTTTCTACTTCTTTGAGTTGAAGAACCTCTGGTGGTCCGTATTGTGTGTAAACTATTGCTTTCATTTGATTATTGAAATTAAATATTGAAGTTCTTGTTTGCTTTAGAACTATCGATTGATGTTTGCACGATCGCAAAAGAATTACCGCTTGCGGTTGCGGCTATGCGAAGCCGACTAACACAAATAAATTTACAAAATTTTAAGCCGCTTGCGCTTATGCGCTGTTATGGGTGCCCACGTTCGTTACAAATGCTTGACAGCAAGTTGTCAGTTTGAATAGTAAAGAATAGAGTATAATACATTTTTTCATTGTCGTCTTTAGGTTGCCACTAACGGTCGCGCATAGACGCAAGTGGCTAAACGCAATAATAATTTTTTCACGTTTTTAGCCACTGCGTTTATGCACTGTTAGACGCTTTTTTTGAAACAACTTCATTGTTGATTTAGCCAAAGTGAAGCTTCACTTATATCTGTGAATACCCGAACATTCGCACCTCTGTTGATTGCAACAGTTTCACCAAATCTTTCTTTGTGAACAATTGGTTCTTTTCCTACTACTGCAACGCTTCTAACTTTAGCTAAAGCGTGTTTTATTATATAGTTTGCTAAAAATTCAGAATATTCATACCTATCGCCAAAAGGTATAACGCCAGTTATTTTTGTTACATCGATTAGAACTTTGCTTTTATGATGTAAAAGTCCTTCGTCTATTGAAAACTTAAATAAATTATTAGCTTTTAAAAGTGAATAACTGCCACAGGCTGCAATTGATAGGAAATCTTCTTTTATGGTTGTTTTAATGTCAAAGTTTAAATCTGTATTTTCCATAATGATAATGTTCATAAAAAATTGCGCCTCTTGTTTATATGTGCTATAGATGTAATCGAATCATTTATAATTCCTAATTCAAAATTCGTAATTCCAAATTCTACTTCCCTTTTCCTTTCCACAAGATCAGCACCGTATATATAAGGATCTTAAAATCCATCAGCAGCGAAATATTTTCAATATATAAAAGGTCGTACCGCATGCGCTGATGCATTTCCTTTAGATTGGACGCGTAACCAAATTTTACCATGCCGAGCGAGGTGATACCGGGCTTCACACGCTGTAATATCTCATATTGCGGCGCAGTTTGTATGATCCGGTCTATAAAATATTTTCGTTCCGGTCTTGGTCCCACCAAACTCATGTCGCTAATTAAAACATTCCACAGCTGTGGTAATTCATCCAGCCTGTATTTACGCATCGTTCTTCCGAACGGTGTGATGCGTTCATCATTCTCAGAAGACAACATCGGCGTTCCGTTTTCAGCATTGGTGAACATCGACCTGAATTTTATGATGGAAAATATTTTTCCGTTCAGCCCAACTCTATCCTGTTTAAAAAATATATTTCCATGTGATGAGCGTTTCACGTTCCATGCAATGAATGCTAAAAAAGGAGAAAGAAAAAATAGTCCGGAAAATGAAATAACAATATCAAAAATACGCTTCAGTATTTTTTGCCACGGTAAAATAAGCTCTGTTGGAATTTCAATCAGCGGTGAACCGAATATACTTTGTGTCTTAAATTTCCCCGATAAGATATCGAGTTCGTCCGGCAGTATCTGAACGGTTTTTCCTTTGTTTAAAAAATAAATGATGTAATTCTCAATAGTCTGTGTAGAAGATTTCCCGAAGGCGAGGATTACATCTTCATAATTAGTTTTTATTTCAGACAAGTCAAAGTCTTCAGTTACCAAATGTTTTTCCACGATCCTGTACGGTAGTTTGATTTTAGAAGTTATAATTTCATTTTCAACTTTTTTACAATTTTCATTCGTGCCGATCAGTAATGTGGGAATGAACAGCTTGCCGTTCCCGATCTGCCGTTTCGCGATGGTCAATACAGTGACGCGTAAAAAAGTAGTAATAAAGAAATGCAGCAGTAAAAACCCGAAAAATAAAAAATAATAATCGCGGTATCCTTTGATAAGGTCATTCAGCATCAGGCTAAAGAATAAGATAATGCCGCCGGTGACCGCATGCAAAGCTGTTTTGTATATTTCTACTAACCTCGATTTCTTGAGAACGCTGGTATAAGTATTTGAAAAGAAATAATAAAGGATCCAGAAAAACGGGACGATCACAATGCCATACAAAAATTTTCTGTCCTGCACCAATGAGGAAAAAGAGAATGCAACTTTTTCAATATAAATTTTCCTGAAAATAAAAAAACATAGCCACGAGAGGATTGCAGCAAAATAATCTGTCACCAAATAATATATGATTCCCTTATTCGCACTTTTGCGCATGCAGCAAAAATACAAATGCATACTGATAACAACTATATTAAGGAGAGAATTTATTACTTTCCCAAAGCATACCATACGCCGTAAAAATGGGTAACGCTGCCGCAAAGCACAAAGCAGTGCCATACTGCATGATGGTAAGTGAATTTCTTCCACGCATAAAAGATAACGCCTAAGGAGTAACTTAATCCGCCAAAGATCAGCAGCCACATCACATTGCTGGGCATATCATGGAGCATCGGTTTGCCAATAAATACTGCCATCCAGCCTAAACCAAGATAACTTAGTGTGGAGATAAAATCATACTTACCCGTAAAGAAAAACTTGAGTGCAACACACAGCGCAATAATACACCAGATGATCGTAAGAAATGTGCTTGCCGTGGGGCTCACTAAATACTTTGCAATAAAGGGCGTATAGCTGCCACCGATCAGCATATAAATACTGATGTGATCATAAACGCGCAATTTTCTTTTGACGTTCTCGTTTTGTATAGCATGATAAAGAGTGGAAGAGCTGTACACCATGATCAATCCCACTGCAAAAACAACACATGCAATTAAGTAAATTGTTTTTACATGACAAGCCTTATAAAGCAAAAAAGGTATTGCAGTTAAAAAAAACAAAATTCCTACCCCATGTGTAATGGTGTTGGCAATTTCCTTTTTTATTTCGACTTTCATGAAGTAAATTTATCAGATTAAATATAGTAATAATGACGCATAAATTTATAAAAAGGCAGCATCGCGCTATTATTATATCTTTAATAGTAGGTATATATTTTGTGTCTTGTTACCCGCTTTCCACCGGCGCAATAAAATGGCGGATGAAATGGGATAAGAAATTAATTGCAGGGAAGAAAGATTATTTTTTTCATAAACCCGACTCGTGTACCGATGTTCCGAATATACTTTTAATTGTAGCAGATGATCTCGGCATCAATGAAACCAGCTGTTATGCAAAGTCGCCGGTCGAAACGCCAAACATCGACAAGTTGGCGAAAGAAGGAATAAGATGCACGAACGGATATGTATCTTCTCCGGTGTGCGCGCCTTCACGTTGCGGAATTTTAACTGGCAGATACCAGGAGCGCTGCGGTTTTGAAACACAGGAGATTGAATTTTATCCCACTAATTTAATTGAATTTCTTACCGGGAAATATTTCTCTCAGAAAGACAGCTCATGGGTAGTATCCACGCATCCGCATTACCCGCGCGACTGGCAGATCGATAAGCAGGGGATACCTCCTTCAGAAATTACTTTAGCAGAGCTTTTAAAAAAATATTGTTTTACGACGGGTATTGTGGGCAAATGGCATTTAGGTTACAACAGCAGGTTTAATATTCCCACGAAGAGAGGTTTTGATTACCAGTATGGGTGTTATGGTGCATTTACTTTATATGCGGAAAAGGAGCACATGCCCGGTATTGTAAATTTTAAAAGAGAATCTTTTGAATCGAAATACCAGTGGGCAATGGCGCGAAAGGACAATGCAATGCTTTATGAGAACAACAAAAAAATAAAACATGAGCATGAATATCTCACCGATGCTATTCGTGATAAGTCGATTGCGTTTATAGAAAAAAATAAAGACCGCCCGTTTTTTTTATATGTCCCGTTCACTGCACCTCATGAGCCATACCAGGCTAAAAAAGAATTGTATGATGAAGAAATAAAAAATACTCCACATAGAGGAAAGGCGGTGTATTATGCGATCATTCGTTCTCTCGATAATGCCATTGGAGATATTATGCAGAAGCTAAAAGATTTGAACCTGGAAGAAAATACCATGGTGATTTTTTTAAGTGATAACGGCGCTGCAACCTATACGAAGGTCGCTTCCAATGCTCCATTAAAAGGAGGCAAGCTAACACAGTTTGAAGGAGGAATTGATGTGCCGCTTATTTTTAAATGGAAAAATCATTTACCGGCAAATACGGTTTACAGGAATAATGTTATAGCTCTGGATATTTTTACGACAGTGGCTGCTGCATGCAATATTCCCTTGCCATGCGACAGGATCTATGACGGCGTAGATCTCATGCCGTATTTTTTAGACCAGAGAAAAGATCCGCCGCATGATAAATTGTTCTGGAGAGCCGATCATATTCATGTTATTATCAAAGGTGATTATAAGCTTATTTTCAGCTCGCGTGATAAATGGCTGGAGTTATACAATTTGAAAACAGATAAAAATGAAAAAGAAAATTTAAGTCAATCAATGCCGGAAAAAGTAAAAGAGCTGCAGGATGATATCCAGGTATGGGAAAAAACACTTCCTGTAAAACCGATGTGGCCGCGCATCATGGATCATCGTTTTATGATCGACGGAAAACAATATTTATTTCCGGTTTAATTTTATAAGATGAAGTCGCTTTCACTTTCTCTCTCACTTTCACTTTCACTTCTGTCATGTAATTCAAATCATCACACACTGGAAAAAGAGATGGTGCTGATTCCCGCAGGCACTTATGAAATGGGCGGCAACAACCCGCAATCCAGGGAAGATGAATCTCCGAAACACCTGGTTACTTTAAGATCTTTCTGGATGGATGAAACGGAAGTGACTAACTCACAATTCAAAAAATTTGTGGATGCTACGGGTTATGTTACTACTGCAGAAAAAGATTTTGATTATAAAGATGATAGTGGAAATGTAAAGCATCAGAAAGCAGGATCTCTTGTTTTTCATCAATTAAAACCAGGGGAAGACAAAAATGTAAATTCATGGTGGAAATTTACGGAAGGTGCAAACTGGAAACATCCGCAGGGACCAAATTCAAGCATAGCAGGAAAAGATAATTTTCCTGTGGTGCAGGTGTCGTGGGAAGATGCAAAAGAATACGCTAAGTTTTTAAAAAAAAGATTGCCGACAGAAGCCGAATGGGAATACGCAGCACGCGGCGGATTGGAAAATAATATTTATCCATGGGGAATTGAAAGAGTAAATGATGGAAAAGCAAAATGTAATTCATGGAGTGGAAATTTTCCGTATGAAAATACGTTAACTGATAAGTATGAAAGGAGTGCGCCTGTAAAAAGTTTTCCTCCGAATAATTTTGGATTGTATGATATGGCGGGAAATGTTTGGGAATGGTGCAGCGACTGGTACGACAAAGATTACTACTCGTTCTGTTTAAATAACAGTAATTTTAATAATCCGCAGGGTCCGGAGAATAATTTTTCAGGGCAAAAAGTGATGCGCGGAGGATCTTTTTTATGTAATGATAGTTATTGTTCAGGGTTTCGTGTTGCAGCGAGAATGAAATCAACTCCTGAAACCAGCCTCGAACATACAGGCTTTCGTTGCGTTAAAGATAAATAGTATATAAATTTATAAAGTGAGAAGCATTTTTATCATCCTGTTTTTAATTCCCTTTTTTGCATTTCCTGATGCTACGCTGCCAAAGCCTGTGGTAAAGGTAAAGAAGGTAACAAAACCTAAAATATTTTCTACAGGTGCCCGTCCGCGCTTACAGCTGGGATTACAGGGAGGAGTAAATCTCAATTATTTTATTTACAGCAGAAACAGGGTGCAAAAAGATGTGGCGCTCGGCTACCAGGGCGGAGTTTTTTTCAGGGTATCGCGGCAAAAAGCATTTGTGCAATTTGAGATGAATTATTTATGGTCGCAGGTTAATATAAGAAATGGAAAATTTACAACTGAATTCGGCGATAGCATTCCTTTCGAAAAACTCACCTTCCGTTATCATACCTTTGGCATTCCCTTTATATTCGGAGCGTATGCCGTGAAAAAACCTATGTTTAAGCTGAGATTCTATAATGGTATCGAAGCCGATTTTATTACCAAAACGCGCGCGATCGTCACTACAAATAATTCCCAGGATATTTACAAGCTTAAGCGCGCAGAAAAAAGAAATATTATTCGACCCGAACAATTCAGTTACCAGCTCGGCATGGGCATGGATATCGCCATGTTTATTATCGATATAAAATATAGTCTCGGCTTTAGAAGTTTTTATCGCGAAGAATTCCGTACACAAACGCACCTTTTCCAGTTCACTGTAGGCGCTATTTTTTAAATTAATTTCACTATTTATTCTTAGAATATTCTATCAGGAGTATCTATCTTTATCTTATGCCTGAATATCTTTTTACATACGGTACATTGCGCTTAAATCAAAGCCATCCTATTGCCGAGTTTTTATCGGAACGTGCCGCGCTGGTAGGTTTAGCTACACTGCCGAAAGCAAAATTATATAAGATCGACTGGTATCCCGCTTTAATTGAAACGAATAATGAAGCCGATGAAGTGGTCGGAGATGTTTTTAGATTGGATGAACCGGGTGCATTGGCAAAAATAGATGAGTATGAAGGAATTGGTGTAGGCGAGCCTCCGTATGAATACCGCCGCGCTAAAGTAAAAATACAAACGGAAGATGCGGAGATCGAAAGCTGGGTCTATTTTTATAATGTTGCCCTTCCTTCCACTGCAGAGATAATTGAATCAGGTGATTACCTGAATCCGTAACGGGTCAGCACGGCTTCAGCCGTCTGTACCGGAACAATAAAGTACACCGCCTTCCCCCTTATCAAGGGGGATAAAAGGGGGATGCGTTAACCAAAAATAAAATGCGAATAATAATTTCAATCATTCTGTTTTTTTCTTTCGCAATTATTCGTGCACAGGATTCCATACCTCTTTCAAAAAATAAAATTCTCTCCTCACAAAGTATATTGCTCGTTAAAACAAAAGCAGATTCAACACAATTTATAACGCCGAAATTCAGGCAAGGCTTTTTTTGTAATTTTGAAGATCAGCTCAACCGCAAAAAAGTGCCCGTAGATTTTAGCTTAGGAAAAAGTAAGTACTAATGCAGGACCGTCCCATCTTAGATATGCAACTCAACCTGGATGATTTTTTTCAAACGGGAGTTTATGAAATTATGGATCAGATTAATGGTGGTGAGCAGCCGCTTTGGGGAATGATGACCGTGCATCACATGCTCGAACATCTGGTTTTACCGTTGAACTTTGCGCTTGGTACTTTTAAGGTTCCTGTTTTTATGCCGGAAGAAAAAATACCACGTCAGCGCGAGTTTTTATTTTCCGTTTACGGTTTGCCTAAAAATTTTAAAGCGCCTTTTCTCCCTGCTGATAAGAATATGCCTTTAATGACTAAAGATCTGACCGAAGCAAAATCACTTTTAAAAGAAACGATAGAAAAATTCCTGGCTTCAATCAATTCTCCCGGATTTAATACAGAAACGCACCCGGTGTTCGGACACCTGAACAGGGGAGAATGGCTGATCTTTCAATACAAGCATTTCAGCCATCACTTTATGCAATTCGGATTGATGCCTATCGCCACCAGCTGATGATTCCGCCAATGAGTACAAACGATAACAGCCAGTAGCCTGTGGTCATCAGGAAATATTTTATTCCCTTATGTTCATACAGCGATATTGTACCGATCACCGGGATTAGAATAAACAATCCATCCAAGCCTGCGTGATATGCACCGTGTTTGAACGTTGTAAATTCTGCTCCGCCGTGCGCAACATATTTTAATTCATATGCAATGGCAAACATCAGTAGTGTACCGACGGCTACATTTAAAAGCATATTTCCCTGTCTCGCTTTTTCTTCAGTTCCAACGGTGTTTTCCATCCATGTTCTACCGAATACTTTCGGGTGATACCAGATAAAACCGAGCACCTGTGTTGCCAGCGTTGCAACTATTAACGCAAGCCAGTTTGTGTGTTGTCCTTCCATACTTTATTATTTTTATTAATAAATGTACCGTAATTATATTATTAGGCATATTAATTTTTTAAGGAAGAATAGGACAAATCATTTTCACTTTCACTCTTTGGGCATTCCCGCGTGGCTACGCAAAAGCCACACGCGGTCGGGCTATCCGCTTCAATCTTTCGCTCGTTCCTCGCAAAAGTATTTTCGCTTCTATCCCTAATGCAGGTAGTGCAATTGTAAATTTGTTCTCAATTTAAAATTTCTAATCCTCCATGAGATTATATTTGTCTATCGTCATCCTGCACTTGTTTAGGATCTTTTTTCAAAAGAAAATGATTTTTTATGCTTTCATCTTTGATCGCTTATGACTTATGACTAACTTAGCCCGCATGACTGTTGATCAACCTACCGTACAGGGAATACTTAAAGCTAAAAAAGTTTTACAAAACGTTATTGAGACTACTCCGCTCAAGCAAAACGAACATCTTTCTGCAGAATTCGGCGCAAAAATATTTTTGAAGCGCGAAGACCTTCAGGTAGGCAGATCCTATAAAATTCGCGGAGCATATAATTTTATGACGCAGTTAACAGCTGCACAGAAGAAGCAAGGTGTTGTTTGCTCCAGTGCAGGCAACCATGCACAGGGTTTTGCTTTATCATGCAGCATGCTGAAAATAAAGGGAACGGTTTTTATGCCCGTTACCACACCGAAGCAAAAAGTAAACTCCGTTGAATATGTGGGCAAAAAATATATTGATATTGTTCTGGTAGGAGATACTTATGATGATGCAAAAAATGCGGCGCTGAAGTATGTACACAATGAAAATAAGATCTTCGTTTCGCCATTCGATAATAAGCTTATCATAGAAGGACAAGGCACGGTTGCTATCGAGCTTCTTGAACAGATTGGTAAAAAGAAACTGGATTATCTTTTTATTCCCATCGGCGGTGGTGGTTTGGCAGCAGGAGTCATTACATATTTCAAGCAATTCTCACCTTCCACAAAGATCATTGGCGTAGAACCGCAGGGTGCACCCGCAATGTATACTTCCATCATGAAAAACAAAGTGATCACGCTAGATAAGATTGATAATTTTGTTGATGGAGCTGCAGTAAAACAGGTCGGTCATATTACATTTCCAATTTGCAAAAAAGGTTTGGAATGCGTAGTGTTGGTTCCGGAAGGAAGAGTTTGCACCAGGATTTTACAACTCTATAATTTAGATGCTATTGTGGCGGAACCTGCAGGCGCTTTATCTATTGCCGCACTGGATTTTTATAAAGAAGAGTTGAAAGGAAAAACGGTGGCTTGCATTTTAAGCGGCGGCAATAACGATATAGAGCGCATGCCGGATATCAAGGAGCGATCACTGATCTATGAAGGCTTGAAACATTATTTCATTATAAAATTTCCCCAGCGCAGCGGCGCATTGCGGCAGTTTGTAAATAAAGTGCTGGGACCGAATGATGACATTACGGTGTTCGAATACACAAAAAAGAATAGCAAGGAAAGTGGTCCGGCATTAGTCGGCATCGAGCAGAAACATCGCCAGGATTTTGATTCGTTGCTTTTGCGCATGAAAAAATATAAAGTGGATTATATTCCGATCCAGGAAAACCCGATGCTTTTCAACTTCCTTATTTGATGCAATCGCTTAAAGCGATGGCATCAATAACAGTCTTTTTAATTTATCATTAAGCATCCTCAGTCCAACAGACATATTCAACCACTACTGTAATAATTGTACCTATCTTAGCAATTCAACAATTCTATAATTCTACAATTTTACAATTCAACATATGAAGGATTATTCCCGGGAGTCACTGGCATTACATGAAAAATTAAAAGGGAAAATTTTTATTTCCCTCAAGAAAGATCTTAAATCAAAAAAGGATCTCACATTATGTTATTCACCCGGCGTTGCAGAACCTGTTCGGCAGATCGCAAACGACGTGGAAAAAGTATGGGATTTAACGATCAAGGGAAATACAGTTGCTGTGGTTACTGATGGTTCAGCGATCTTAGGATTGGGAAATTTAGGACCTGAAGCCGCACTCCCTGTAATGGAAGGCAAGGCAATGCTGTTTAAAAAATTTGCAGGAATCAATGCTTTCCCGATTTGCCTCGCCACGCAGAATACCGAAGAGATCATTCAAACTATAAAAAATATTTCCCCGGTTTTCGGAGGGATAAATTTAGAAGACATATCTTCTCCGCGATGTTTCGAAATTGAAGATCGTTTGCAGACTTTGGGCATTCCTGTTTTTCATGACGACCAGCACGGAACGGCAATCGTTGTATTAGCAGCGATGGTGAATGCATGCAAGCTGCTCAATAAAAATCTTGGACATTTAAATGTGGTGATCAACGGCGCAGGTGCAGCTGGTTTGGCGATCTCGAAATTATTGATGTGTCATGAAATAGATAAAACAGTTTGCACTCCGGTGCAACAAATTGTGATGTGCGATTCCAAAGGCATTATTCACAAAGATCGCTCCGACCTCAATGATTTTAAACGCGAGATATTAAAATACTCCAATCCGTTAAATACAAAAGGTACGCTGAAAGATGCATTGCGCAACGCAGATGTTTTTATTGGTGTCAGTATGGCGAATCAATTAACGACGGAAGATGTTGCTTCGATGAACAAGGAGCCGATCATATTTCCTTTAGCAAATCCGATCCCTGAAATTTCTCCTGAGAAAGCATACAAAGGAGGCGCAGGTGTTGTAGGAACCGGTAGAAGTGATGTGCCGAACCAGATCAACAATGTGCTCGCATTCCCCGGAATCTTTAAGGGTGCTTTAGAAATTCGTGCAAGAAGAATTACTCCGCGAATGAAGGTTGCTGCAGCGTATGCTATTGCTGATTGCGTAACAGATCTTCACCGGGATAATATCGTTCCCTCCATTTTAGATTTTAATGTAGCTGAAAAAGTAGCGCAGGCTGTAAAAGACGCTTATCTCGAAGACATTAAAAATATGGAAACGCCAAAACACGCGTTATAGAAATTATAAATTTTGAATGTTGAATGAAGCCATCATTCAATAATTAACTTGAGGTCATCCTTGCAAATTTTTAAATCACCTAGAGCGCGGCGACGAAGTCGCCGCAAAGTCGCCGTCATCCTGAACTTGATTCAGGATCTAAAAGGTTTAAGGTATGTTGAATTAAGCGCGGCGACAAAGTCGCCGCGCTTATACTGAAACGTCATCCCAAACTTGATTTGGGATCTAAAAAGTTTAATAAGCGTTGAATTTTAAATGATAAAACCCATTAAACATTTAACATTCATCATTCAACATTATCATCTCGCCATCGGCTTTCTTCTCCAGTTATTATTATTCGGCTTCCTGCTGTGATGGTTATTATTTTTTGGTGATACTACATGCGGCGCATGTGCAGCTTTTAATTCCACCGAAGCATTTGCAATTGGATATGGATGATCCACTCTTACAGGAATTTGTTTGCCGATCAGTTTTTGAATATCGCGCAGCAAAGGTTTTTCTTCCGTATCGCAAAATGAAAATGAAATACCTGAATTTCCTGCACGTCCCGTTCTTCCTATCCTGTGAACATAAGTTTCAGAAACTTCTGGGAGCTCATAATTAAAAACATGCGATAGGTCATCCACATCAATGCCTCGTGCAGCAATATCAGTAGCAACGAGCACGCGGATCGTTTTATTTTTAAAATTTTGTAAGGCAGCCTGTCTTGCGTTTTGGGATTTATTTCCATGAATGGCTTCTGCTTTTATACTTGCCATGCGCAGCATTTTCACCACTTTGTCAGCGCCGTGTTTTGTTCGTGTAAAAACCAATGCGGATGTAATGGCTTTATCTTTTAAAAGATGTATGAGTAATTTTCCTTTGTCAGGTTTCTCTGCAAAAAAGATATATTGATCGATCGTATTTGCTGTAGATGAAACCGGTGTTACTTCAACCCTTGTCGGATTCGTTAAAATAGAATTCGACAGATCCTTAATTTCATTCGGCATCGTTGCAGAGAAAAATAAAGTTTGTCGTTGCGCAGGTAATTTCGCAATGACTTTTTTGACATCATTTACAAAGCCCATATCCAGCATGCGATCCGCTTCATCCAAAACAAAAATTTGTATGGACTGTAAATGCACATAGCCCTGGTTCATCAGGTCTAATAATCTTCCCGGTGTTGCGATCAAAATATCAACGCCCTGCTGCAGCGCCATCACTTGCGAGTGCTGTGACACGCCGCCAAAGATCACTTTGTGTTTTAATGGAATATGTCTGCCGTAAGCTGCAAAGCTTTCATCGATCTGTATCGCTAATTCTCTTGTCGGCGTTAAGATCAATGCCTTAATAGATTTTGTTTTTTTTCCGTTGACGAGATCTTCCGCCAGTAATTGTAACATCGGTATCGCAAATGCTGCGGTTTTTCCCGTGCCTGTTTGTGCGCAGCCTAGAAGATCTTTTTTCTTTAATATAACCGGTATAGATTGCTGTTGAATGGGTGTAGGTATTGTGTAACCTTCTGTTTTTAGAGCGCGTAAAATTGGCTCAATAAGTTCTAATTCTTGAAATGACATGATTTTTTTTTAAGATGGCTGCAGGTATGATATGCTGTGAAACAGTTGGAATGTTATAACGATTATCGTAATGATCCAGCCAAAAATGATTTAATAGATGCAAAGGTACGCATTTTTACCCATAAAATGAAATCTGAGAAGACTGTATCGTAAAACGCATTGTAGAATCCGTATACATATTCCATTTCCTTATCATTTCTTTAATTTCATCTTCTTCTTCAAGTCAGAAACTAAGCTTATTTTTATGCAACCAAACAAAGCTCTCATTGTTGAGAATACACTATGAGCGACCAAATTAAACACGAATGTGGCATTGCCCTCATCAGGCTCTTAAAACCGCTGTCATATTACAAAGAAAAATACGGTGATCTTCATTACGGATTGAGCAAAATGTACCTGCTCATGGAGAAGCAACATAACCGCGGACAAGATGGCGCGGGGCTTGCAACCATTAAATTTGATACCGCGCCCGGCAGTTCCTATTTCGACAGGGAGCGAAGTATTCACAAGCAAGCCATCAAGGATATTTTTGAAAAAGTATTTAAACCGTTTTCCGATTTAAGCGATAAAGAAAAAGAGCGCATCCAGGATATGGATTACGTGAAAAATAATTATCGCTTCATGGGTGAATTGCTGCTTGGGCATTTGCGCTACGGCACACACGGGGGAAATGATATGAGCAATTGCCACCCGCGCATCCGTGCAAACAACTGGAAAACGCGAACATTAATTGTTGTGGGAAATTTTAATATGACAAATGTGGATGAGTTGTTTGATAAGCTGGTTGATCTCGGTCAGTTCCCGCGCGAGATGTCAGATACGATGACAGTACTGGAAAAGATCGGTCATTTTCTCGATATGGAAAATCAGCGCTTATTTAAGCAATTAAAGCCGAGAGGATTGAATAATATGGAGATCACACCGGTGATCGAAGAGCAGATAAATGTTGCGCAGATCCTGAAACATGCAGCAGAAGATTTTGATGGCGGTTACGCGATGGCAGGAATGATGGGTCATGGCGATGCATTTGTGATGAGAGATCCGAGTGGTATTCGTCCCGCATATTATTATAAGGATGATGAAGTGGTGGTGGTAGCTTCCGAGCGACCGGCAATTCAAACTGCATTTAATGTGCATAGAAGTAAGGTGCATGAAGTGCAGCCCGGGCATGCACTGATCATAAAGAAAAACGGAAGCGTTGGAGAAGTGGAATGCAGGAAACCTTTGGAAAGAAAAGCATGCAGTTTTGAAAGAATTTATTTTTCACGTGGAAGTGATTTTGAGATTTACCGCGAAAGAAAAATGCTCGGCAAATTATTGGTGCCTGCAGTTTTGAATGCAGTCAATTACGATCTGGAGAACACTGTATTTTCTTACATACCAAATACTGCAGAAGTTGCATTTCTTGGGATGACGGAAGAAATTCAGAAGCTGCATATTCAGCATAATTTAGAAGCCCGTAAAAAAGGTGAGATTAAAACAGATGAAGAGCTGCATCACCAGTTGTCCATAATGCCGCGTATAGAAAAGATCGCGATCAAGGATGTGAAAATGCGCACATTTATTACAGAAGATACTTCGCGCAATGATCTTGTGCATCATGTGTATGATGTGACTTACGGCATTGTAAAAAACGATCGCGATACTTTGGTAGTCCTCGATGATTCTATTGTGCGAGGAACAACATTAAAGGAAAGTATATTAACGATGCTCGACAGGCTGCAGCCGAAAAAGATCATCGTGGTTTCTTCCGCGCCGCAAATCAGGTATCCGGATTGTTACGGAATAGATATGAGCAAGATGGGAAATTTTGTGGCGTTCCAGGCAGCAGTAAAATTGTGGAAGGAAAAAGATGACCTTGCATTTTTAGAGGATTTATACAAAGAATGTAAGGAAGAAAGATTGAAGCCGTTGAAGGAAATGCAGAATTTGGTAAAGCAAGTGTACGAGCCGTTTACTGCAGAGCAGATATCTGAAAGGATCGCGGAAATTGTGCGTCCGCATCATATTTTTTCCGATGTACAGGTCATTTATCAAACAATAGAAAATCTACATACTGCTTGTCCTAAAAATTTAGGCGATTGGTACTTCACCGGCAATTACCCAACACCCGGCGGCAACCGCGTTTCGCTGAACGCCTTCATTAATTATATGGAAGGAAAAAATGTAAGAGCTTACTAGTAGCATTAATTCATATTAGAATATTTTCACTACATTTAAATCTAATTATTATGCTTAGATGCGATCATAAATGAAGTCATTATCCTTCTTCATACTAACTGTTGCAATACTCAACCTCTACGGACAACAGGATCTTTGGAAAGAGGAGAAAAAAAATATACTGAAATTTACGCCCGCTAAGATCATCGGTATATCTAATCCGGCAATTGAAATAACGTATGAACGAAGAATTGCAAAACATTTCGCAACACAGGTAATGGCTTCCTGCCTGATGCCTGTTACCATATTTGATAACGTAAAAGATTTCAATCCAAAGATCAGGGGCTTTAAGTTTTCCGCCGAACAAAAATATTATTATACAAAAAAGAAACAAAGACAATACATAGCTATAGAAGCAAACTATATGTGGACCCGCTATAATGCTGAAATGAGTTTTGGCAATACCGACACATCAATAGCAGACAATTATTTAGATAGCTTCCGGGTTCGGAAACAAACATTTAGTATCAACCTGATATGGGGTTACCAGCGTGTGGTAAAAAGATTTTGCTTCGATGTGTTTGTGGGCTTGGGCGTGCGTTATAAAAGTACGCAGCATTATGACCGGCTAAACCCTGATGATGTAATGATTGCAGGTCGGCACCCAAGTGTTCCCTACTATAACAATAAACCCGGCAAATACTGGACCTTTAGTTTTCCTTTGAATATAAGGTTGGGTTGGGCTTTTTGAATCCAACATTATCATCCTGAACCAAGTCTACCGTCATCCTGAACTTGTTTCAGGATCTAATAGAACAAAGAGAGATTTTCTTTCAAATCTGATACTATCTGTATGAAAAACTTTATCTTAATGGCTAAAGAGTTTAGCTGTAGATGATCTTAAAAGAATTGAAGCCTAAAAAGGCATTAAACAAAGCTTTTTTAAAAGTAAAACCCAGCAGACCTCAAATTGAAGGTTTCAAGAACAATCTTCTTAATTTACTTGACAGAACAAATGATAAGGAAAGCGAAGAGTTCCACAAAAATCTTGTCATCGACTTTTTAAAAAGAACTTACTACGATCCAAACCATTTTATAAATACCAAAGGTCGAAACGACCTTGTTATTCATAACGGCAACACAGCTAAAAGTTCTGTTGGTGTTATCGTTGAAGCGAAAAAGCCAACAAACAAAATGGAAATGATAACTACTAAAAAACTGAACGCAAAAGCGTTTCAGGAATTAGTGTTATACTATTTACGTGAAAGGATTACACATAAGAACCTTGAAGTAAAATATTTGGTAATCACCAACATTAACGAATGGTTTATTTTTGATGCTGCCTTATTCGACAGGCTTTTTGCACAAAACAAAAACCTTGTAAAACAATTCAATGACTTTGAAGACGGTCGATTGGCTGATATCAAAACCGATTTTTTCTACAGGCAAATTGCTGAACCGTTTATTGGTGGTATCACCTCAGAGATTGAATTCACTACTTTAATCTTCAGGATTATCAAAAGCCACTTCGCAATTCTAATAAGGCAGATGATACTTTGTTGATTGCCTTGTATAAATTGTTGTCGCCGGAGCATCTTTTAAAACTTCCCTTCATAAATGACAGCAACAGTCTCGACAAACGCTTTTATACGGAGCTGTTGCACATCATCGGTTTAACAGAAACCAAAGAAGGAGGCAAAAAATTGATTGACCGGAACAAACCGGGAGAAAGACATACAGGTACAATATTGGAAGATGCTATCATTCAATTGGACAGTCTGGATAAATTAAGCCGACTGGATAAACCAAACCAGTTTGGTCATAGCACACAGGAACGCTTGTTCAATATTGCTTTGGAGCTTTCTATCACATGGATAAACCGCATTTTATTTTTAAAATTATTAGAAGCTCAGCTCATCACTTATCACAAAGACGATAAGTCCTATTCGTTTCTCAATCTTAATAAAATCAAGGAATATGATGACCTGAACAACTTGTTTTTCCAGGTATTAGCAAGAAAATATAATGAGAGAAATGAAGATGTTCAGAGGGCTTTTGAGAAAGTACCTTATCTGAATAGCTCTCTTTTCGAGCCGACAGAACTTGAGCAGGTTACTTTGTTTATCAGCAATTTGAAAGATCTAAAGACTATTCCGGTTATTTCATCAACTGTACTGAAAGATCAGCAAGGAAAAAAGCGGACAGGTAATATTTCTACACTTGAATATTTGTTTGAGTTCTTGAACGCTTACGATTTCAGCAGCGAAGGTTCGGAAGAAATTCAAGAAGATAACAAAACGCTTATCAATGCTTCGGTGCTTGGTTTGATTTTCGAAAAAATAAACGGTTATAAGGACGGCTCGTATTTCACTCCGGGTTTCATCACCATGTACATGTGTCATGAAACGATCCGAAAAGCCGTTGTGCAGAAATTCAATGAAACTAAAAAATGGAACTGTAACACCGTTGAAGAACTTTACGACAAAATTGAAAACCGTACGGAAGCCAATAGCATTGTAAATAGCATTAAAATTTGCGATCCTGCCGTTGGCTCTGGTCACTTTCTCGTTTCGGCTCTTAATGAAATGATTGCCGTAAAAAACGACTTAAAAATTTTGCAGGATCGTCAAGGCAAGCGTCTTAAAGAATACCACATGGAAGTGGTAAATGATGAATTAATTGTGACTGATGAAGAAGGAGAGTTATTCGAATATAATCCGACGAACAAAGAGAGTCAGCGCATACAGGAAACACTGTTTCATGAAAAGCAAACGATCATCGAAAATTGTCTTTTCGGTGTAGATATTAATTCTAATTCTGTTAAGATTTGCCGTTTGCGTTTGTGGATCGAGCTGTTAAAACACGCTTATTACAAAAGTACCACAGAACTTGAAACACTTCCGAATATTGACATCAATATCAAATGCGGAAATTCCCTGGTAAGCCGTTTTGCAATTGATGCCGACCTGAAACATGCACTCAAAAAAAGTAAATGGACGGTGGAGAGCTACCAAATAGCCGTTGATACTTATCGGAATGCCGAAAGCAAGGGGCAGAAAAGAGAAATGGTTAAACTGATTGACGATATCAAATCGGATTTCAGGAGTGAAATTTCATCGAACGATCCGAAAGTCAAGAGGCTTTATAGTCTTAATGGGGAATTATTGAAAATGACAACTCAACATAGCCTTTTTGGAATGGATAAAAAGGAAAAAGCAGATTGGGAAAAAAAGGTGCAGCAACTCACTGTGGAAATAAAAAAATCGGAAGCCGAGATTGAAGAAATAAAAGCGAATAAAATGTTTGAAAATGCTTTTGAATGGCGGTTTGAATTTCCGGAAGTGCTGAATGACGGGGGAGATTTTGCAGGCTTTGACGTGGTTATCGGAAATCCTCCATATGTGCAACTGCAAAAAATGGGACAGGATGGAATTGATTTAGAGAAAATGCGGTTTGAAACTTTTGCAAAAACCGGCGATATCTATAGTTTATTTTATGAATTAGGCTATCGAATACTTAAACCATCAGGTGTATTGACTTATATTACTTCTAATAAATGGATGAGAGCCGGTTATGGGGAAAGTACCCGTAAGTTTTTTGCAGAAAAAACAAACCCGGTTTTATTGGTAGATTTTGCCGGAGCAAAAATATTTGATGAAGCTACGGTTGATACCAATATTTTAATGTTTGAAAAACAGCAAAATCAGCATAAAACATTTGCCTGTATTGCGAAGGAATTTAACGTGTTAAATAATTTGAGCGTTTTTGTTAAGCAGGAGGCTACTGTTTGCTCATTTTTAAAATCAGACAGTTGGGTTATACTTTCGGGTATAGAAAATCGAATAAAGGAAAAGATTGAAAGCATTGGAACGCCTCTAAAAAAATGGAACATACAAATAAACTATGGCATTAAAACAGGCTTTAATGAAGCCTTTATTATTGATGGTGAGAAACGTAAAGAGTTAATAGAACAAGATCCCAAAAGTGAAGAAATTATACGACCGATTCTTAGGGGACGTGATATAAAGCGGTATGGATATGATTTTGGAGATGTGTGGTTATTGTTTATTCCATGGCATTTTCCCTTACATAATGACCCTACAATTACAGGAGCATCAAGTAAAGCTGAAGATGCCTTTAAATCTCAATTTCCAGCAGTTTATAATCATTTAGTACAGCACAAAACGGAACTATCAAATCGCAATAAAGCAGAGACTGGGATACGTTATGAATGGTATGCATTACAGCGTTGGGGAGCAAATTATTGGGAGGATTTTTCTAAACAAAAAATCATTTGGATTGAATTGGCTGACAAAGGACGATTTGCTCTCGATACACGAGATAATTATATTACTTTGAATGGAACATTTATCATGGTAGGATATGATTTGGAATATTTATGTTGTGTATTAAATAATCCAATAACTAGCTGGCACTTTAATACCTTTTGTATCAGTTCTGGTGTTGGTACAAATCAATGGAGAGAATTTTATGTAAAAGAACTCTTCATCCCAAAAGTCAATGAAACTAAGAAAAGGAACATTGTTTCTCAGTTCTCAGATTTAAAAAAAGATGAAGGCTTAACAGTCGCCAAACAAAGAATCCTGGATCATCAAATTTATTCATTGTTTAAGTTAACACAAGAAGAAATAGAGTTTATTGAATCTCAATAAATTCTATTTCTTCTTTAGATAAACCATAAAGCGTATATACTAATTTATCAATTTTCTTTTCATAAGTTGGGGAAATGTCATCCTCTAAAAATGATGTGAATTGATTTTGTTCTAATTCAGAAATTTTTGGAACTGGTAGTTGCTCAATAAACATTGGTTTGTACTCAAAGTAACCTCCATTTCTTGTTACTCCTAATTTTCTTATATAATAATCACCTACTTTAGAATTAAGGATTGTCAAAAGATATTTATTTGCGGGAACAATCATTGGACAAGGAGCACTCACAAAAACGCCTTCGGGAGCTATAGAATAAGACGCTTTCAAGTTTAAATTCCCCCACACTATTTTTTGTTTAGAAAAATCCTCCATATATGCACAGTTCCGCAAATTGTAAGGTGTTTCACCTTTATCCGCGCGTTTTTCCAATTCAGGATAGAACTGGTCAAGATGTTTTTTGATAGCAGGATAATCGGCTATACTTATAGGTTTTATTCCCTTTTCCTTTGTGCCATTGTGCGTATTTATAAGCCACAAATCCGCAAAATCGTATACATATCTTTTTATGTCCCTGCCGCGTAAAATAGGTCGTATAATCTCAGCTGATTTTGGATCGATCGCTATGAGTTCATCTTTTTTCTTGCCGTCAATAATAAATGCTTCGTTATAACCAGTCAGAATTCCTCGATAAATATTAATATCCCAATCTTTCAAGGGGATTCCGACAGCTTCGATCTTTGCTTTAATACCTTGTTCAAGAGGTGATAAAATCCCCCAACTATCCTTTCTATTGAAACTGTATATAGATGCAAATTGCCTAACAAAAACGCTGGATTAGTGTATAAAAAAATTGACTAGGTTTTCATTATACACTTTCTGTTTAATTTAAACATTTTAATTAACCACTTAAACCTAAAAATTATGATTTACGGCTATATCCGCGTAAGCACCGACAAACAAACAGTAGAAAACCAACGCTATGAACTTAATCAGTTTTGCCAAAAACAAATTCTGGTTATAGACAAATGGATTGATGAAACTATTTCAGGTTCAAAAAACCTGCAAGAAAGAAAACTGGGAAAACTCCTTAAAAAAATGAGAAAAGGAGATGTTCTTATCTGTTCCGAACTCTCACGACTTGGAAGAAACCTTTTGATGATTATGGGCATTCTTAATGAATGTATGAACCGCGATATTCAAGTATGGACTATTAAAGACAATTACCGTTTAGGAAGTGATATTAACTCCAAGGTATTGGCTTTTGCATTTGGTCTGTCAGCCGAAATTGAACGCAACCTTATTTCTCAAAGAACCAAGGAAGCACTAGCACGTAAAAAAGCAGAGGGAGTTATACTTGGTCGTCCAAAAGGCAGAAAATCTTCTAAAACAAAACTTACCGGGCAAGAGAAAAAGATCCGGGAATTCTTAGACAGAAAAGTTTCTTATTCAGCTATTGGCAGGATTTTAGGTGTGCATCGGCTGACAGTAAGCAGTTTTGTGAATGGAGAAAAATTTAGTGTGTCATAAAATTAAAGGATAAGGATTCTGAATCAGTTCAGGATGACACAGTTAATGCATTAGGGATAGAAGCGGAAACAGCGTTGAAGCGGATAGCCCGACCGCGTTTGTGGCTTGTGAGTAGGCGACGCGGGAATGCCATAATAGTGAAAGTGAGAATGAAAGTGATTAAGTATTCACATGGATTCTCTTTAGGTTAAGAGTGCGTAGGAATAAACTTTATAGATCCCAAATCAAGTTTGGGATGACGGTAGTCTGCTAATACTGCTCCTTCTCATTCGGGAAGTCCTTGTTCTTAATATCGGAAATATATTGTTGTGTAGCTGCTTTAATATCATCATACAAATTCATATAGCGGCGTAAAAACCGCGGCTGAAATTCATGCGTGATGCCGAGCATGTCGTGCGTTACTAAAACTTGTCCGTCTACGTGCGGACCGGCGCCGATGCCGATCACGGGAATAGAAATACTTTCTGAAACTTTCTTTGCGAGTGTTGCAGGAATTTTTTCAAGCACCAATGCAAAGCATCCAATGCTTTCTAAATATTTTGCATCTTCCATCAGCCGTTCTGCTTCTTCTTCTTCCTTTGCTCTCACCGTATATGTTCCGAATTTATAAATCGATTGTGGTGTCAAACCCAGATGTCCCATTACGGGAATGCCCGCGGTTAAAATTCTGATGATCGATTCACCCACTTCTTTTCCGCCTTCGAGTTTTATGCCGTGTCCTCCCGTTTCTTTCATGATGCGGATAGAACTGTTTAATGCTTCCCGCGAATTTCCCTGGTACGAACCGAACGGAAGATCCACCACAACAAAACATCGCTTGATGGCACGCACAACACTTTGCGCATGATAGATCATTTGATCGAGCGTGATCGGCAGCGTGGTTTCATGTCCAGCCATCACGTTGGATGCAGAATCGCCAACGAGAATAATATCTATACCTGCATCATCCAGGATCTTCGCCATCGAAAAATCATATCCCGTCAGCATGGATATTTTTTCGCCGCGGTCCTTCATCTCCCTCAGTTTTTGCGTGGTAACGCGTTTTATTTCACTTTGTGCGCTTGACATACTTATAATATTGTGCGTGAATTTATGAATAATTGATTTCAAAGGTGTTAACATATAATTAGTTTTTTCTCATAGCTGGTTACTAATGAGATATAACTCAATAATTCTGTATTTTTACCCCGTTAAACGCGAAGCGTTCACGAACACATTTAAAAACAATATTTTTGAGTAAATAAATTTGAATGAATTTCCTAAAAATCTCTGTTCCGGAATTGCTTGAGTTAGGCAAACAAAAAAATGCCGAATACACGACTGCTCACCCGTTTCCCAATATTTATTTCGATGATTTTTTTGATGCCGACGCCTTGCACAAAGTGCTTGCGGAATTTCCGGAGATCGGAAAAGATAAAAATGATATAAAATATGAAAACCCGAATGAATTAAAATTAGCAACCAAGGGCGAATACCGTTTTGGTGAAGTGACGAAGGAATTCGTTCATTTTTTAAATTCACAACCGTTTCTTGAATTTCTTCAAAATCTTTCCGGCATAAAAGAAACATTGATCCCGGATCCATATTATGAAGGTGGAGGATTCCACGAAATAAAACCGGGTGGTTACTTAAAAATGCATGTCGATTTTCACAAGCACAAGCAAATGAACCTTGACAGGCGAATAAATATTTTAGTGTATCTGAATGAAGACTGGAAGGAAGAATACGGCGGGAATTTTGAATTGTGGGAAAGAGATATGAGCAAATGCGCTGTAAAAATTTTACCCGTATTTAACCGCATGGCGATGTTCTCTACCACCGATTATTCCTGGCATGGGCATCCTGATCCATTAACGTGTCCGCCGGATAGAAGCCGCCGGTCATTGGCGTTGTATTATTATACAAACGGAAGACCTGCAGAAGAAGTGAGCAGCGCTGAACGTCAAAAGATCGTTACTACATTCACTGCGAGAAAGGGACAGGATTCAACGAAGATGAAATTCTTCAACTCCTTTGTTAATCTCGCTGTCGACCTTTGTCCGCCGATCATTTTAAAAGCAATAAAAAAAATAAGAAACACGTAAAAAGTTAACCGTTCACTGTTCACAGATCGCCGTGAACCGTGAACCGTGAACAGTGAACTAATATGGAACAACTCAAAACTTGCTTATGCTGCGGCGGAACTCATTTCCAATTGTATCTACATGCAAAGGATAGTTATTCAAATGCATCCTTTGACATTGTAAAATGTGTTTCCTGCGGATTTGTATTTACCAATCCACGTCCGGATATTAACGGGATCGCACAATATTATACTTCTCCGGATTATATGTCGCACAACAGTCACGGCAAGGGCTTGGTTCAAAGTATTTACAGGTATGCGAGAAAATATATGATGAGAAAAAAACTTTCGCTCATCCAGGAAATTTCAGGCAAGCAACAAGATTTTTCTTTGCTCGATTTCGGCTGTGGCACCGGTGATTTTTTAGGCTATGTAAAACAGCATCATATTTTTGCAGAAGGTGTAGAACCCGATCAGCATGCAAGAGAAATTGCAAGATCTGTAAACAACGTTGATACTTATTCAATAGAAGATTCTGCAAATATAGAACCTGGAAAATTTGATGTGATCACTTTATGGCATGTGCTCGAACATGTACATGAGCTTCATCCACAAATAGAGTATTTTAATAAATGGTTGAAGAAAGGCGGAATACTTTTAATTGCAGTTCCAAACATTGAAAGTTATGACGCAAAAAAATATGATAAATATTGGGACGCGCTTGATGTGCCAAGACATATTTATCATTTCTCTCCAAAAAATATTAAACAGATTGTCAGTCAGCACAATTTTGTTTTCGTTCAGCAATACCCATTACTGCTCGATGCATTTTATATTTCTATGAGGAGTGAATGGCATAAAGGCACCGGAAAATTTCTTTCATTTTTGAAAGCGATTTTAACCGGTTTAAATAGCAATTTAAATGCACGAAAAACCTTAAATTATTCAAGTCTGATCTACGTGTTTAAAAAGTCCTGAACATTGCATTTTATCATCCTGATAGAATACTCACAACAATAAAAGTTTATATATATGCTCTCTTTCTCACTCATTCTGTGATCATAACGCATATTGACATTTTTTATGTGAGATAATAAAGTGTGAATGTTATAACTTTTTTTGAAAGTTATATAACAGTTGTCAATTCATTCGATTGCATCTTTACATCGTAATTATAACAAATTTAATAACTATTAAAATTAACAACATGACAAGCACAAGAGAAATAAAAGGAAACTGGGACCAGATCAAAGGAAAGCTGAAACAACAATATGCTCAGTTAACCGATGATGATTTAATGTTCCAGGAAGGAAAAGAAGATGAATTATACGGAAGACTTCAGGCAAAGATCGGAAAAACAAAGGATGAAATCCGGGAATTTATTTCCAAATTATAACCTTTCTTTATTCAACAAGTATGCCGTTTAGCGGCGTAACGCTAAACGGCATACTATACTTAATGCAATTTGTTAAACAACCAAAAATGAAAAAAATGAAAAAGTCAACACTAACTGTCGCACTCTCAACACTGATGGCAGTTTTTATTTTCATTGGATGTCATAACTCCAAGGAAGAAAAATTAGAAGATGCAAAGGAAAATATTGACCAGGCAAAGGAAGATATTCAGCAGGCGAATTCTATGGATTCTACAAGCACATCTTCTGTTTCTGTGACAACCAATACTTCAGCCGGTGATAATGACTGGACGGTATACAGGAAGGATATAGAAGCAAGGATAGCGAGATTGAATGACAGGATCACAGATCTGAGAATTAAGATCAAAAAACCTGGTGTAGCGTTGGATAATATGCGTGTAAGGAGGATCGACGAATTGCAGGAAAGAATTGCAGCACTTAAAGCAAAGATTGGCGGATATAAATATGACGCTAATGGATGGCCGGCATATAAGACAGATCTTGACAGAGAGCTGGATCAGTTACAAAAGGATCTTGATGCAGCTAGCAAATAAAATATATGGAACAACTGGAAATTGAAATCCAAAAGCACATGATCGTATTAGATAATAGTAGTGTTCTGTTCCAAACACTATGGTGTGATAAACAATGGAAAAAGTTAAATCAAATCAGGAACCGGTTTTTACAGGCTTATGATTTGGGAAACAATTAACAGGTAGATTCCGCCGTACGACATGTTGCTTATTGATTCATTATTTAAAAACTTAAACTTATTATCATGGGAAATTTATTATATGCCATCGCAGTCATTTTAGTGATTGCATGGGCAATCGGGTTCATAGGTTACCACGCAACGGGACTTATACATATACTTTTAGTGATTGCTTTAATTGCAGTTATTCTAAGAATCATTCAAGGAAAACCGGTTATTAAAGATTAATCATAAACACTAAAAACATTATCATGGGAAATTTATTATATCTAATTGCCGTCATCTTAATAATAGGTTGGGCAATAAGTTTTTTGGGTGGATTTTATACAGGTGGTATAATTCACATCCTTTTAGTGATTGCAATAATTGCAGTTATATTAAGAGTTATTCAGGGCAGATCAGTTTAATTAATAAATAAAACAATAAAAATTATGAGTTCAGGTAAAGTATTATTAGGAGTCCTGGCAGGAGTAGCTGCAGGAGCAACACTAGGCATCTTGTTCGCACCCGACAAAGGTTCTAACACCAGGAAAAAAATAGTTGAAAGAGGCGAAGATTATGTTGACAACTTAAAAGGCGTTTTCAACAAGGCGCTCGACAGTATCAGCGATGAATTTGATTCCATTCAGGGGGAATTGGATGATGCTGCGGATAAAGGAAAATCGCAGGCGCAGAACCTTAAAAATAATGTGACTTCAGCAGTGAATAGTTAATCACTATTGTTAATCATGAAATGATTTTTTTATGGAAGTGCAGGAAGTTAAAGAAAAACCAGGTGCCATTAGCGATCTGTTTCAGAAAACTGTAGGATATAGTAAAACTACGGTGGAACTGGCAAAGCTTAAAGGACTTCATACCACCACTAAAGTAGTAACAACATTGGTGGGACGGGGAACCGTGGTTCTTGTATTAACCATATTTTTTATCATGGTGTCACTCGGAGCAGCATACTGGATTGGCGAAATACTTGGGAAGATCTACTATGGGCTCTTTATAGTAGCCGGATTTTATCTTGTTGTGGCGGTGATCCTGTTTTTCTTTCTCGATAACTGGATAAAAAAACCAATTGAGGATATTATCATCTCAAAGGCGCTCGAATAAATTACAAACAGCTTAATTTTATATCTATGGAAACAATTACGTGTGTAAATGATTTAGAATCCGCAATCCAGGTTTTGGAAAACAAGCAGCAAGAGGAACGTCATGAAATGAAAGAAGCATTCCATGATACCTACGAAAAATTTCAGCCGTCAAATTTGATTAAGAATACCATTAAAGATGTTATAAAACTTCCGCAGAGCAATCCGGAAATAATGAAAGTGGCTATCGGTATAACTGTAGGTTACCTGGTGAAAAAACTCCTCGTAAGATCTTCTCTGAATCCATTTAAATTATTACTCGGAAATGTACTGGAGTTTGCAATTGCAGGATATATTTCCAGGAACCCCGAAAAGTTTAAGGCTGTGGCTACGAAAGTTGCACAAGTATTAATGAAAATAAAAAATCGCAGGGAGCAGAAATTGAGAACAATTGCGATCCAGGCAGGATAATATTTCACAACATTCATTAAGATCGATAATTAATCAACTTTCCAAAATCCACCGGTTAATTTTATCAAGTGATCCTTAACTATCCGATAAAATTCTTCCGGTGGCAGTTGGCTTTTGAGCGAATGTTGCAATTAATAAATTTAAAGAATGATCATACAAGCAGATCTATGATCTTGCTAATAAAATAAAAAAGCCTGTTTCTTTTGAAACAGGCTTTTTTTTTAACTGTGCAATCTTATTTAATTGAACAGCTGGCATTTGGATTTATTGCTCTTACATCCGCTTGTTTCGAATCGCATTTCTCTTTTGCAGTAAGGAACTTCGTTTCCTTATACGTTTCTGCAGTTATTTGATTTGTCCCATCAGTACAAACACAATTCCAGCTTTTCTTGCAAGATGACATTCCTAATGCCATGATGATACTTGCAGCTACTAATAATTTTTTCATGATTCTAATTTTTTAAGTTATAAATTATACTACAAAGATGCGTTTCTTACTTCCGGATCAATTACACAACTAAAACTTAGTGTTATATAATTCACATACAAACAATAATAAAAGCAGCATGATAGCTGCCTGTGTAATTTCTGAGGATTATAAAATGGTGCATTGTGCAGATGGAACCGTAGTGTTCGCCCAGAAAGACTGGCGGTCCTTACATTGTTTACGGGCATCTGTTAATCCTGTTCGTGGATAAGTTTGTTTATCAAACGTGTTACCATTTGCATCCTTGCAATTACATGTGTAATCTTTTATGCATGATGTCATTCCTAAGGTTAAAATGAAACTGACAGCAATGATTAATTTTTTCATGATATTTTTTTTGGGTTATAAATATTATGCTTTAAAGTTGCACCATTTCACGTTGCCGGATCTTATACAACTTTCACAATACCTTATAACATTTACATCTGCAATTAAAATAAAAAGGCAGCTTAAAAAGCTGCCCCATCTTGCAAAAATATTTTTGTATTTATAAGATTGTACATTGTGCAGAAGGCACGGTAGTATTCGCCCAAAATGATTGGCGATCCTTGCATTGTTTACGGGCATCTGTTAATCCAGTGCGCGGGTAAGTCTGTTTATCAAAAGTATTTCCATTTGAATCTTTGCAGGTACAAGTGTAATCTTTAATGCAAGACGTCATACCTAATGATGTAATGATTCCTGCAGCTAATAATAATTTTTTCATGATAAATATTTAAATGAATTAATAATATAAATATCGTACGATTAAAGGCTTTGAGAGTTACACTTGAAAAGTTATATGTTACATGTTTCACATATGCATATCACTTGCAAAGAGATATATAATAAGAAAAGCCCCACATATTCGTGGGGCTTGTTGACCTATCAGGGGTCGAACCTGAACTCTTCTGAACCAAAATCAGACGTGTTGCCAGTTACACCATAGGTCAGTTTCGGAGTGCAAAGTTAAAATCTTTTTCCAATTTATCAAAAGCGCAATTTTTTTATCAATAAATCCACACTGATAAGGTAAATTTAGAACATGAAAGGTATCCATAATGAAAAGACACTTTAAATTAATATTAGCGATTATTATCATTGGTTTAAGCGCACTTATTGCATATGGTGTTTATTTCTATTTTAAGCCAATGAGGCAGGTTTCACAGGAGCAAACCGATTATAAGGTGACGGATAAGCAGCTGATAGAAGAATTTACAGCATCACCGGATAAAGCAGGTATCAAATACCTCGATAAGATCATGGAGATCTCGGGAGAAGTAAAAAAAACTGAAATACAAGATAATGCTAACAATGTTATATTTGACAAAGGTGATGCAGTGGTCATTGTTGCTGCATGCCTGCCGGAAGAAAAAAATAAAATAACGCTGTTACGTTCAGGTAGTACAATCAGTCTAAGAGGTATTTGCAAAGGATTTATAAAAGGAGATGATGTGTTTGGTACGCCCGGGGAATTAAAAATTGATCAATGCACCTTAAAGTAAAATACCTTTTTGTCTTTTTTTTCTTTTTGACCGTTTGCGGTATCTCACTGTATTCCTGTAAGCACGATCCTCAACCCGTACCGTTACCGAAACCTGACAGCATTTCTTTATTAAAACCCTGCGATTCTACCAAAACTTATTTTGTAAATGATGTAATGCCTTACATTAATGCAACCTGTGCAATACCCGGCTGCCATGATCATAATAGCCCAACCGCAGGAATAGATCTTTCATCTTATGAAGCGATCATGAATTCAAAAGTAAAAGGAAAACCAATTGTGGTTCCCGGCGATCCGATAAACAGCAAAATATGCAGGGTTTTATTTTTGCTCGATTTGATTCCTATGCCTCCGCTGTATAATTTTCCCATTCCTGTAGAAGGAAGAGATCGTATTGTAAACTGGGTATTGGAAGGCGCCAAGAATGATGCCTGTGAGTACATCGGTGATACATCAAGGTTTATGTACCGCCACGATATCAGACCGCTGATCTATAAATATTGCACAGGCTGCCATTTTGGTGATTATGCCTCGGATAGTATCTTGCTGGTTACTTATGACCAGGTAAAATATTATGTAGATAAAAAGAAATTACTGGAATCTATAACGGGAAGTGATAGTGTTGTAAGAATGCCAAAAGGCAATGCCGCCATGCAGCCCTCAGAAATTATCAGGATCAGGAAATGGGTAGAAAGCGGAGCGCCGTTAAATTAAAAGAATGAACAAATTCGTCTATATATTTTTTATTGCAGGAATTGTATTATTGTCATTTTCTGTTACTTCCTGCTATTATGATAAAGAAGAAACTTTATACGGCGGAGGTATATGCGATACCAGCAACATATCTTATTCTAATAAAGTAGTTCCGATATTGACAGTCTACTGCAGCAGTTGCCACAGTGCGGTGAATGCGCCGGTTTTAGGTAGTGGGTTGATACTGGAGGGGTATAATAATATTTCAATCTATCTTCAGCAGCACCAGCAAACATTGATCAATGCAGTAAAACAAAACGGGAGCGCTAAATCTATGCCGCCTACTTCTAAAATAGATAAATGTTCTATTGCTTTTTTAGAAGCGTGGATTTTGCAGGGGAAAAAGAATAACTAGATTAAAAAAAAGAATATGAAAAGGATAAGCATTTTACTGCTGATGTTTATTGCAGTGTTTACTGCAGCAGCTCAGAAATATTATACAAGTTCAGGAGTGATCACTTTTACGTCAGAAGCTCCGATGGAAAAAATTATTTCCTCAAACAAGCAGGTCACGGCTTTGCTTAATACTGCAACAAAAGAAGTTGCATTTAAAGTGCTCATGAAAAGTTTTAAGTTTGACAGACAGGGTATGTACGACCATTTCAACAGGGAATATACAGAATCGGATAAATTTCCAAATGCAATGTTTGAAGGAAAAATTACAGATGCAGTTGATTTTACAAAAAATGGCACATATAATTCAATAGTAGATGGAAAATTGACCATTCATGGTGTAACAAAACCGGTGAAGCAATCGGGCACAGTAGAAGTTGTTGAAGGAAAGATCACTTTGAAATCTAATTTTAATATTCAATTATCAGATTATGGAATAAAAGTGCCTTCTGATTTTATAAAAAGGATCAGCAACACCGTGCAGGTAACAGTTAACACAGTTCTCACTCCTTATGTAAGATGATATGAAAAATGCTTTACTCTTTTTCTTCCTGGTAAGCGCATGCAGTCTCTTTGCAGAAAATCCTGCGGCATTTAAGCCCGCAAGAAGAAATAAGTCAGTCGTAACTCCGCAAGCGCCTGCAGATACTTCGCATTCCCTGTTGTCAGAAATAGATTCCATACAGGCAGTAACAAATCCTATGCTTGATAAGCCGAAACGAATATACAATACATTCGGCGGCACGCATTTAATTAACGGGCAATCTGTTGAAACCATCAACAAAAAAACAATGGCATTCATTATTGCGCATAGGTTTGGAAGAGTAAACGGCGGATGGCGTGAATTTTTTGGTTTGGACCAGGCGTCTATTCGGTTTGGTTTTGAATACGGCATTCTCGATAACCTCACTGTGGGATTTGGCAGGAGCACCTTCAACAAAACATTTGACGGATACGTGAAATACCGGTTTCTTACACAAAAAGAAAAAGGCATGCCATTGTCGATGTGTTTTTATTCCAATATGGCAATCAACTCCAGTAAATTTATCAACCAAAGCCAGCATAATTATTTCAGCTCGCGGCTGTCGTTTGTTTTCCAGTTGATGATCGCGCGAAAATTCAACGATTGGTTTTCATTGCAGCTCATGCCGACCGTCGTACATAAAAATTTGGTTGCCACCGAACAGGATAAAAATACTTTGTTTGTTTTAGGCGCCGGTTTTAAAGTGAAATTATCCAAGCGCATGGCGTTCTTAGGCGAATATTATTTACGTATAAAAGATAATAAGCTTTCCGGCAACCAGGATGCATTTGCAATTGGGTTGGATGTGGTTACAGGTGGTCATGTTTTTCAATTCCAGGTTACGAATGCTCAGGCAATGTACGATACAGGCTTCATGCGCGAAACCACGGGAAGATTCTGGAAAGGAGATATTCATTTCGGCTTCAATATTTCGAGAACATGGGGCGTAGGAAAACAAGCTAAGCTGGAAAGAAAGGAAAAACACGCGAAAAAGAAAATGGCTAAAGCAGACGCAGCAACACCACATTCAGCTCCATAGCACAATTCAATATTTACAATTTTCTGATTCCCCAATTGATATTTGCATTTATTCACAACTATTCACAACCGTTAAAGGGCTAAACGGCTTATTTTTTTTATTTTTGACCAAAATATACGAATGAATAAACGATACAAACTAATAAACTCCATCGCCGGGTTTATTGTTTTTGGAATTTCTCTCTGGCAATATACTTCTACATTAGAATCGGCAGGCAGTTTATGGGATTGCGGGGAGTTTGCTTCCTGTGTATATAAGTTGCAGGTTGCGCACCCCCCGGGCGCACCTTTCTTTATGCTTTTGGGAAGGATATTCACCTTACTTAATCCTCACAATCCTGTAATCATGGTCAACTTTTTATCTGGGTTGATGTCTGCAGGCTGTATCTTGTTTTTATTCTGGACGATCACCATGGTCGCAAAAAAATTACTCGTTCCGCAAGGAAAAGAAATAGGCTTGGATGATACGCTGGCAATCGTAGGTGCCGGAGCAGTTGGCGCCCTGGCATGTTCTTTTTCAGATACCATGTGGTTTTCCGCAGTAGAAGGTGAGGTGTATGCATCTTCCATGTTCTTTATTTCTATAGTGCTTTGGGCGGTAATGAAATGGAACGAGGAAGCAGAGCAGCCTTATGGAAACCGGTGGCTGGTATTTGCAGCATACATGATCGGCGTATCTCTCGGCGTGCACTTACTTTCTTTGTTAGTGATACCTGTTGCCGTAATCGTTTATTATTTCAAAAAATTCAAACCTACAGTTTGGGGTTTTATCATCGCCTTTATTGTCGGTTTTATTTTGCTCGGTTCCGTGCAGATCGGGGTGGTGCAAACTGCCATAAAGTTAGCAGGAGGTGTAGAATATTTTTTCGTGAACGGATTAGGAATGCCATTCAACATTGGGTTCGTCTTTGCATGGGTGATATTGGTTGCAGTATTGGTTTTCCTGATCTATTACGCGCATAAGATCAAGCATGCCGATCTTCAATTGCTCGCGGTTTGTTATTTGGTGATCTTTATAGGATTCTCATCTTATATAATGGTACCTATTCGCGCAGCAGCAAATCCTCCTATAAATATGAACAACCCGAAGGATGCATTTAGCTTGCTGTCGTATCTCAACCGGGAGCAATATGGTTCCCGTGCTTTGATAAAGGGACCTTTGTTTGATGCGCAACCAACCAGTTACGTGAGTACCGGTAAAGATTATTACCAGGATCCGAAAACAAAAAGATATGAAGTAAAGGGAGAAAAAATAGAATATACTTATAATCCTGAAGATGAAATGCTGTTCCCGAGAATGGGTCCGACTAATGACGGCGAATCCGCTGCTTCATTATATCAATACTGGACCGGTTACCAGGGGAAGCCCACATTTGGAGATAACATCAAATATTTTTTCAATTACCAGATCCGCTATATGTACTGGCGTTATTTTTTATGGAATTTTGCGGGGAGACAGGATGATTATCAGGGAACGCCGAGCAACGAAAGGATGAACGGCGACTGGCTCAGTGGTATATCCATAATTGACAATGCGCATCTCGGAAGCCAGGATGGTTTGCCGTACCAGATACTGAATCAGAAAGCACGGAATAAATTTTATTTGCTGCCCCTGCTGCTGGGAATAATCGGACTAGTGTATATGTACTCAAAGAATAAAAATTACACGATTATTTTTGGTTTGTTGTGGCTCGTTACGGGCATTGCATTGATCGTGTATACAAACCAGCCGCCGAGGGAGCCACGGGAGCGCGACTATGCGCTGGTCGGTTCATTCTTTGCATTTTGTATCTGGATCGGTTTAGCCGTCACTTTTATTTATGAATATTTGAAGAGCAAAAAAATGCCGGGAATACCGGTTGCAATTGCTACGACGATCATCTGTTTGTTTGTGCCGTTTATAATGGCGAAAGCCGGATGGGATGATCATAACCGTCATGGTCGTTATATGGCGCGTGATTTTGCTGCGAACTATTTGGAGAGTTGTCCGCCCAATGCAATCCTGTTTACACAGGGAGATAACGATACGTATCCGTTATGGTACGCGCAGGAAGTGGAGGGCATACGCACAGATGTTCGCATCGTGAATTTAAGTTTGCTTGGTGTCGACTGGTATATAGACTTCCTGCATCGTGCATCCAATAAATCCGGACCTATTCCTTTCTATAAAGATTTTACTACCGAAAAATATCGCGGTAATAACCGTGATATGATACAGTTTAATGATCAGTCCGGTTTTGCAGATGCGAGCCAGTTTTATGATGTACAGAATATCATGGCATTTATATTGAGTGATGACCCGCAATATAAAGCGCAAACGAGCAGGGGTGAAGCAGTGAATTATTTACCGACAACAAAATTGAAATTAAAAGTTGATCGTGCAGCCATCGAAAAATATGGTGTCGTGCCTGATCAGTATAAAGATAAAATTGTGGATGAGATCACTTGGGATCTTGGAAAGAACCGAATCATTAAATATGACCTTGCAGTGCTTGCAATGGTAGCTGCTGCCGACTGGAGCCGTCCGATCTGTTTTTCGAATACCGTTGAAAGCGTTTACTACAATGGACTCGATAAGTATTTAATGCAGGAAGGAGAAATTCTTCGGTTGATGCCTTGCCGGTTTGAGGAAAACCAGAGAGGATATTATGCGATGAATACGCAAAAAAGTTACGATATCCTGATGAAAAAATTTAAGTATGGCGGTATGGGTGAACGCGAAATGTTCGTTGATGAAAATTCATCGCGCATAATGAATACATTGAAAAGTGTTCACTTCGGTATCGCAGATGATCTCATTAAAAACAATAAAAAACAGGAAGCGGTAAATGTACTGGAAAGGATCCGTAAAGAATTCACTTATGCGAATGCACCATACTACACACCGAACAACCGTTATTTTAATATTCTAAGTGTGCAATGGATAGATCTGTATTACCGTGCAGATGCCAAAGAAAAATCCAAACCGATAAAGGATTTGCTTATAAAGGATTTGAAAGATTGTCTGCGGTTTTATAATATTCCCAATGATGACTTTGCAGCTTTATATGGCGGGGAGAAAAAATCTGCAGAAGAAATGGTGAAGCGCATGGAAATGCTGGCAATCATGTATAAGGATGAGGAATTTTTAAAGCAGCTGAATACTGCATTTCCATCGTTGGTGCAAAGTGCAAGCATAGATAAAAACATGCAGCTTCCAATGCAGGCACCTCATTAAGAGAATACATCTGAATTTTTCTATATATTTGTTTACATCAAAAACAAATCTTATGGGAATGTTTAAAGAATTTAAGGACTTTGCTATAAAGGGTAATGTCGTTGACCTGGCTGTCGGTGTAGTCATCGGAGCTGCTTTCGGGAAAATTGTAACTTCACTTGTCGATAATATTATTATGCCCGTTGTAGGAATTTTACTTCAGGGACATAATATTGCTGCTGCAAGTTTCAGAGTAGGAAATGCCGAGTTGAAATACGGTGCATTTTGTCAGTCCATCCTCGATTTTATCATCATTGCTTTTGTAATATTCCTTGCGGTGAAGGGTATTAATTCTATGAGAAAGAAAGAAGCGGATGTTCCTGCTGCACCTGCTGCGCCAACAACGGAAGAAAAATTATTAACGGAGATCAGGGATCTTTTAAAGAAATAGTTTTTGTTCCCCAACTTTTCGAAAACTATCGGCTGTTCGCAATGAACAGCCTTTTTTGTTAGAGAAATGCAGGTGTTATAAACTATCGACACACGCAAAAACATCAAGCAAGAATCCTTGTTTTGTTTGACTAAGAAAAAAAAGTAACGAAAGACGATTATAGTATGAATATGAATTTTGTAAAATGATATAATAATTTGGATATTATAAACTCGCCACTCAGATTTAAAAACTTCGTACCTTACACCCAAACCTATTCACTTGAGCAAACAGCAGATCATTGCAGGCAGAAATCCCGTATTGGAATTACTTCAGTCAGGTAAGGACGTGGAAAAAGTGTTGCTGTCCAAATCCGCATCCGGAGATGTGGTAAAGGAAATCCTGGAGCTTTGCCGGGACAGGGAAGTACCATATCAATTTGTTCCTGAAGTGAAATTGCAATCACTTTCAAGAGCAAACCACCAGGGTGTACTTGCATTTACAGGACTCATACAATACTTTAACGTCCAGGAGATCATTGATTTTGTTTTTGCAAAAGGTGAAGACCCGCTGCTGTTGATCCTGGAAAATGTTACAGATATCCGCAATCTCGGTGCGCTTGCACGAACGGCGTTAGGCATGGGCGTGCACGCGATCATTTTTCCAAAAAAAGAAAGCGCTGCGGTAAACGACGTTGCAGTAAAAATTTCTGCGGGAGCATTATTGAAAATCCCGCTTTGCCGCGTAGATAATCTTGCGGCTACGATAAAGGATATAAAGAATAACGGAATTAAAGTGATCGGTCTTGATGGAACTGCAGACCAATTTATTTATGAAGCAGCTCTTAAACCGCCACTCGCATTAATTGCAGGTTCTGAAGATGAAGGAATATCCAATACAATTGTGAGATTAACGGATCAGCTGGTGAAGCTGCCGATGAGTGCTGAACTGGAATCCTACAATGTTTCTGTGGCTACTGCAATGGCGCTGTATGAAATAAATAACCAGAAAAAGTAGTTTGCAGTTGGCAAAGGGTAAGTTTGCAATGCAGCAGATTAAAACAACCTCTGTGAAAACTAGGAGAAAGTTTGCCAACTAATCAATTGCAAACTGCCAACTGATTTATTTATTCGTTTTCACCAATTTAATGATGCCAAAGTAATGCATCACGACTAAAACATAATAAGTCGGATCAAACTCGAACCATTTTTTTGCAAAGTTTGCAGATGCAGGAAATTTATGATGGTTGTTCTGAAATAATTCTCCCATTAATAAGATACCGAACGGTTCCGTATTCCTGGAGTTATCGTGGTTGTCAAAATTCTTATACCCGTATTTATGCCCGCACCAGTTAACGATTGCGCCGTGTATCGGTCCCATTAAAAAATGAACGGGAAGCAACAGCATCCAGAAATAAGAAAGATCGAGTTGCCAGATCAGCAAAAGATAAACTGCGATGTACACCAATCCCCAGCCGAGGCGCGTTGCATAATGGTCAGCAAAAGATTCGAATTTTTTCCAGACAGGAAGATCATAATAATATTTAGATGCAGCAGAAATTTTATTGTTTGAGAATCCTGTATAGATCTCCTTTGTTTTTATCATCATCGAAAAAATATCCTTAAAAAAATGAGGTGAATGCGGATCTTCTTCCGTGTCGCTGAACTCGTGATGCATGCGATGCATCACAGCATAAGCGCGCGGAACAAGATACGACGGACCCTGAGATAGCCATGTCATAAAATGAAATATTTTCTCGCGTATTTTTCCCATGGTAAACATTTTATGAGAAGCGTACCTGTGGAGGAATGCCGTCTGGAAAAACACAGAAACAAACCAATGTAAAATAAAGAGAAGTATAATATAGATCATAAAAGAGTTTTACTAAAGATAAGACAGAAATGTCGTCGGTTAGTTGACTTAAAACAAGTTATTAATTTTTTAAAGAGTGGTGGATTTTAGGTTTTTAGATCCTGAATCAAGTTCAGGATGACGTTAACGGCGTTGGGACGGCTTCGCCGTCCCAACTAAACTAGTGCATCCCAAACTTGATTTGGGATCTAAAATCTTGATTTACTTCGTCTCCTCTTTATCATCCTTCTTTTCCGGAACTGCTTTCTTTTTATTCTTATCCATTTCCTTTACGGCATCGCCGTCTTTCAGGTCTTTGGAAATGGTATTGTATGGTCCGGTGATGATCTTTTCATTACCGCTTAATCCTTCTGTAATTTCAATATAAGTATCGTCCTGGATGCCTGTTTTTACTTCCTTCGTTCTTGCTTTGCCATTATCATATACAAAAACAATTTCCTTTGTATGATTTGTGCCATTATATACAGAATCTTTCGTAGTTACCGATTGAATCGGAACTGAAAGTACATCATCCTTCTTCTTCGTTTTCACATCTACAGTTGCAGACATTCCCGGTAAAAACGGTTTCGGATTATCCGCGAGCAAGTCCTGGTATGAAGATTTTAATATCCTGATCTTTACAATAAAATTTGTCGACTGATCAGAACTCGTCATCAGCGATGATGCACCTTTTGAGGTATTCGATACCTGCGTAACGAGCCCATCAAATTTCCTGTCGAGATATGCATCTACTTCTATAGAAGCTGTATCATTCAGCTTCACCTTTGTAATTTCACCTTCACTCACATCCACGCGTACTTCCATGTTTTCGAAATTTGCAATGCGCATCATTTCCGTTCCACTCATCTGCAGTGTTCCCACTACTTTCTCACCCTTCTTTACATTCAGCAGTGAAATAATGCCATCCATCGGTGCATAGATCGTCGTTTTATTCAGATTTATTTTGGCTTCTTTGATCATTGCCTGCGTAGCCTTGATCGTAAAATCAGCAGCGTCCGCTGAATGTTTTGCAGCTTCCAGTTCAGCCTTTGCAGTCTTCACAGCGGTTTCCGCGGTTTCATAATCAGATTTCGAAATGATCTTCTTTTGATATAATCCTTCACTTCTTGCGAATTGCGTTTGAGCGCTTTCATATTGCGCTTCTACCTGCACTATTCTTGATTTAGCAGTCGATAATTGCGCTCTTGTATTGTCGAGTTGCGCTTCACTTTGCTCTACATTCGCCTGGTAGCTTTCCGGCTTGATGCGCGCAAGCAATTGTCCTTTCTTTACCACATCGCCTTCCTGTACAGTTAATTCAATGATTTCGCCCGAAACATCGGAACTGATCTTCACTTCTTCTTCCGGATATATCTTTCCGCTTGCAGTAACGGTTTGAATAATATCGCGTTTTGTTAGCGATTGAATTTCAACTTCCTTTCCGCCGCTGTTTTTTTTATTTTTTGCGAGTACAATCGCAACAATAATTGCAACGATCGTGATCACTCCTAAAATATATAATAGCCTGTTATTTTTCATCCGGATTATTTTTATTCATCGCTTTAATTATTCCAGCGTTATTTTTTTTCCCTGGTAAAAATCAAGCACTTTTGTATTGAACAGATATTCGTATTTCGCCTGTGTAAGTTTGGATTCGGAAGTAGCAAGATTGCTTTGTGCAAGATTTACTTCCAGCTGATTAATGCTCCCTGCATTTAAGCGTTCCACTGCATAATCATAGGACTTACCGGAAAATTCAAAATTCTTTTGTGCCGCCCTATAGCCTTCTATTGCTGCCTGAGCGGTGAGATAAGCCTTCTGAATAGTATTGTACAGATTTATTTCGGTCAGCTTTTCTGTAAGAATAGAAACCTGGTAATTTAACCTTGTATTCTTTATCGCGGTTTGTACCTGGTATTTATTATAGATCGGAATATTCAATGCTAAACCGAGTGCGTAATTTAAATTCTGGTTGAGTTGTTTTGTATACGGATTCTTGCTTTGCTGCGTAACCGTTTCGGGAATGAAGACCCGCTGTAAAGTTCCTTCAACAAAGCCTACTGCTGTTGTATTTCCTGTAAGCACCTGCGATGTGATCTTACTTTGACTTGAGAAAAAAGTATTCGCATTGGCAACAAAATTCAGCGTAGGGTAATATGCACCCTTTGCAATAGAGATTGCTCTTTTTGCACTTTCAATTTTGATCCTGCTGCTTTTTATTTCCGGTCTTAACTGTAATGCCGTTTCGAAGATCTGGTTCGGATCCTCTAAATTTTGAATAGGAAGATCTTTTGGAAGTTCCGGTATTTTAACGGTGAAGGTTCTCTTCGGATCAAGCTGTAAAATAAATTTGAGGCTGAGGTATGCAAGATCAAGTTCATTTTTTCTTTGAGAAATAGTGAGGTCCTGTCCGGCGAGCTGCACGTCAATATCCACTAATGCTTTTTCCGCTGCGGCGCCCGCATCGATCAGTGCTTTTGTATGTTCGTATTGTTGCTGGGTAATTTTTTTCTGGTTGACAGCCTGCTGGTACTGCTCATTTGCATTCATGATATCGAGGAAGGTCTTTAAGATCTGCAATTGAATGTCACTCTTTACAACTTGTTCATCAAATTGAAGTGCCTGCAGATCAAGCTTGCTTTTTTTTACGTTGTTCGAAGTGATCAATCCATCGAAAACAGGCTGCGTTATATTAAGGCTGTAATCATGGTAATGAACCAATTCCCGCGTGTACTCACTTGTAAAAAAATTGAAGTTGTTTCCGATCCTCAGATCATAATTGGAAGCAGCATTAATATTGGGGGAATAATTTAGTCTTTGCTGTTTTAAAGTAGCTTCACCCAACTGTATACTTAAGTCAGCTTGTTTGACCTGGATGTTATTCTGCAAAGCATATTCGATACTTTTTTGCCAATCCCAAACTTCCTGCGCGCTGGATACCTGAGAAAATAAAACAAATAAGAGAATACAGTTAAGCTTAAAAATAAATTTCATTTGGTTTCGCAATTTTCAGACAATCAGTAGAAAATCTGTTGGTTTATTACACAATTGATTTTCATAAATAATATTTCCTCAAAAGTACATCTAAAAATTCTATCTTCAACATTCATTAAATTTTTATTTGCCCGAATGATAGATTTTGATAAATTTTTCATGCAGGAAGCCTTGAAACTTGCAAAAAATGCTTTTGATGAGGATGAAGTGCCGATCGGTGCAGTAGTTACCTGCAACAATAAGATCATCGGTAAAGGCTACAACCAGGTAGAAAAGCTTAACGATCCGACAGCACACGCGGAGATCCTTGCGATCACTGCTGCATGTAATTTTCTCGACAGTAAATATTTAGATAAGTGTACCTTATATGTTACGCTCGAACCCTGCATGATGTGTATCGGCGCCGTCCGCGAAGCGCAGATTTCCAAAGTGGTGTACGGCGCGACAGATCACACGCATAAAAAATTACAGGAAAATTTATTTGAATTACAAGGCGGATTAATGTCGGAAGAAGCTTCCGTTTTAATAAAAACTTTTTTTAAGAAGAAAAGATTATTATAGGTTTTCTTTTGAAGGAAAAACAAAATCCTTCTTTCTCACATACACTACTTTTTCTACTTCCGCAATCACTTCATTTTTTTCATTGAAAATAGAAGTTGAAAATGTAAAATCTCCTTTTCCATTTGTATCGATAAAAGTTTTTATTTCTGCGATCTTATCTTTTTCAATTTCAAAAGTTGCAGTAACTGTACCTTCGCCGGGTTTTTTAAATTTGATGGAAGCAGATTTGTCCCATACGATGTATTCTTTTCCGAGATTTTCTATCAATATAAACATATAAAACGGATCGCACATGCTGTACAATGATCCGCCAAAATGCGTTCGCACAAAGTTTCTATTGTACCAGTGCATTTTCATTTGTACAGTGATCTTTGTAAATTCCTCATTGGCGCTTTTCACCGAAATGCCTGCACCGAGATACGGCGGATAAATATTGACGCGTTTTAAATTTTTTTTAAGCGATCTCATGCATGTGAATTTAAATGACTATAATCGCTTGAAATTAACGTTTGAGTGTAACTTTTTGCCTTTAATCTATTTTATTATAGTTTAAACAATTATTTTAGCGCCGTATACTGATGAGAAAGACTATCACTATTTTATTTTCCCTTTTTGCCTTTACCGCAATTGCCCAACAGCTCAATTTTCCGTTGAACTATGAAATGCAAAACCGTTTGGAACGGTATATTTCCACTTCATCGCATTTTATTACCGGTGCTAAGCCATATAATATGGAGGAAGTGCAGTCAGCGATCGGTGATTCCGGGATGGTGGAGCTGGGCTTTGATATCGATTCGTCGAGATCAGGTTTCCGGTTTGGTCTTTTAAAAGGCGATCTGCTTTCCGTTTCTGCAAAACATAAGAAATTTTATTTTGCCGTTAACCCTGTTTTAGACATGCAGTTCGGTTATGACATCAATGAAAAAAAAATAAAATATACTGCAGGTTATGGTGTGAAGTTTGACGCAAACTTAGGGAAGCATGTTTCCATTTCTTTTACTTACCAGGGCGTGTCTGAAAATTATTTGCACCAGGTAGATCAATACGCAGTGCAATACGGCGTGCTGCCGGGTTATAGGAAAGCGACATTCAAAGGCAATACAGTAAACTCCCAGATGTTTTCCGGATATATATCACTCTCTCCGAATAAATTTTTTAACCTGCAGCTTGGAAATGATAAGCAGTTCTGGGGCGAAGGTTACCGCTCTCTTTTCTTAAGTGATAATGCATCGAATAATCCTTACCTGAAAATGACGACGAATTTCTGGCGCATTAAATACACGTACTTGTTCAATGTAATGCGCTACGGTCCGGTCAATGGTTTTAGTGTAGATAATAATCCTTCCAATTTTAAAACGAAATATGGCGTTTATCATCTGATCAGTGTGGATGTTGCCAAGTGGATGCAGTTTACTTTCTTTGAAGGGGTTACGTGGTTTCATGAAGATTCGGGAAGAGTACGAGGTATTGAGTTCAGTTATATCATTCCTGTTGCATTTATTCGCCCTGTAGAATTTGGACTGGGTTCGCCTGATAATGTAGTGTTGGGAATTGGAATGAAATTCAAAGCTTCTGCCAAACAGATCTTTTATACGCAAATTATGCTGGATGATATGGACGTTGGTGCTGCGCGGAAAGCTAAAGGATTTTACAGGACAAAGGTTGCCGCGCAATTCGGCTATAAAGGCTATGATATTTTTCGGGTGAAGCATCTCGATTTCCAGACGGAATTCAACGTTGTGCGCCCTTATGTATATGCACATAAGGCACCGCAGCAGAGTTATACGAATTTCAATCAATCATTAACGCATCCGCTTGGAGCAAATTTTTTAGAGTCGATCACCTTTATTAATTTCTGGCATAAGCACTGGACGGCTTCGGCAAAGTTTCAGTATGTTGTCCAGGGATTGGATAATTTGTATGAACATAACGGGAGCAATATTTTTATTTCGGATTTCCTGATTGGTCCCGATCTGAATAAAGCTTATGGAAATTATTTTTTACAAGGGGTGAAGACAAGGTTGATCTCTGTTGAAGCCCGCGGCGGTTATCTCATCAACCCAAAAATAAATTTATCTGCAGAAGCTTTTGTGAACTACAGGTATCAAAAAAATATCCTGTTCAAGCAGCAAAACCTTTTCTTCGGCATCAGCCTGAGAACAAATATCTTCAACCGTTATACTGATTTTTAAGAACCTTCTACTAGTTCGGGTTTACGTCCGTCTGTAAAAACGTTAATAAAATTCCTCGTCTCTTTTATGGAATTTGACTCGCTTTTGTCTCTCAATAGAGCATGAATAACGAATTATTTTATGGGATTGCTTTGCGCCTAATGAAGGGAGTTGGAGACGCAAATGCGAAAATGCTGATCAGCTATACCGGAAGTGCGGAAAACCTTTTCAAATTACCGGCGTCAAAACTGAAAAAGATCAACGGTGTTGGTCCGAAGACCGCAGACTTGTTCAAGGATACGTACGAAGTTTTGCTTCGTGCGGAGAAAGAATTAAAATTTATTCAGAAGCATAAAATAGAAACGATATTTTATTATGATAAGCGGTATCCGAAGCGTTTATTAAACTGCGGCGATTCACCTTTATTTATTTTTTGCAAAGGGAAATTCGATTTTAATAAATTGCGGTTCATCAATATCGTGGGTACGCGCAATGCAACGCAATATGGCAAAGAATTAACGGAAAAACTGATTACTGAATTAGCGCAATATGATCTCAATCTTGTAAGTGGGCTCGCATTTGGAATTGATATTTGCGCACACATTGCTGCATTGAAATATGATATGCAGAATATTGGCGTACTTGCACATGGATTAGACAGGATCTATCCGGGTTCGCATAGAAGCATCACCGAAAAAATGCAGGAGAATGGTGCATTGGTCACAGATTTCCTGAGTGAAACAAATCCTGACCGGCAAAATTTTCCAAGCAGGAATCGCATCGTTGCCGGCATGACAGATGCCACCATTGTTATAGAGTCCGCGATTACGGGCGGCGCATTAATTACTGCAGACATTGCCAACTCCTATAACCGCGATGTATTTGCATTTCCCGGCAGAGTACATGACGAATATTCTGCCGGATGTCACCGGCTCATAAAGCAACACAAGGCTGTTCTCGTTACTTGTGCAAATGATATCATTGAATTTATGAACTGGGATCTGCACAATGAAAAAGAAGTTCCGAAAATTATTCAGTCCCAATTGTTTATTGAATTGAATCCGCAGGAAAAAAAGATCTGTGAAATTCTTTCACAAAAAGAAAAAATATCTATTGATGAACTCACCGGTCAAATAGCAATTCCCCAAAGTTCTATCGCAAATATTTTATTGCAATTAGAAATGAAGGGTGTCATCACTTCGCTGCCGGGCAAAATGTACAAATTGATATAAGTCACGGTTCTCTTAACTACATACAACTACTCTAAAACAGGTATTTTTCACGTTTTGACATGAAACTGCATCGTACTTCAATAAATTAACGGACAGGAATATGTTGCTTCGGTTTACAAATTTAAATTTGCACTTTAATCCTCCAACTATGCAAAAACGCAATTATAAAAGAGTCGAGAAAAATGCCGACGGAAGCTTCTCTTACCAGGTTATTGATATCGATTCTTATGATGTATTTGAAGAAAGTTTAGAAATTGTTGTTACCGATATTAATTTTCTACCGAACATGGGAGATATCCTTGATGTTTTGGGATATGTTCCGGATACAGAGTATTTCTTCCACCAGTGCAAGGATATTATTTCAGTTCCTGAGAAGCATATCAATAACAAAGGGCAAGGTAAATTTGCATTCCAGGCATACTTTCATAATTTTCCTCAATCTGTTTTATCTATTAATCAAAATGCACTGGTTGTGATTGTTTTGCATCCGCAGGAATTGGATAAAAATGGCAAGCGTGAATTTAATGTTGTGGGTTATATTCATGTAAACCGCATGAATGTTTATCACGATGGCGAACGTTTCGATGCATATTACTACAATATGCTTCGCGTAAGTGAACGAATTGAAAAAGGAAAAAAAATCTATCGGCGTAAAAAAATATTTACGCTGATGTTCAGTATTATGCACAGTATTGTAGGTGTTGAGAAAAATATTGCATTTACGTACGGCGCAATGGGCAAGGAAAACCAGGCGATCAACGAAGCGCTGGAACTGAATACCAAATTATATGAGAAGCATTATGAAAAATGGGCTTTTACAAATAATACGATGGTGAATAAATTTTTCGGGAATAAAAATGCATTTGAAAAATGTATTGATATTTCCAACGACCGTGAAAAGTTGAAAGAGTTTTATCAAAAGCTTCGCCGCCAGAAAGAACACTACGCATTTTATCATATCGAATCAGAACAGGAATTTATAGATACACTGGAAAAGATCATGGCGTATTCAAAATCAACGCGTGTTTACATGGTGCCCGATGAAAACGGTAAGATGGATGCAGCTTGCTTTGCGATCAACTGGGGAGAATATTTTGCTTTTCAATTAGAAAACCCACAGGGCTTTTTTAAAATGCTTGCCAAGCTAAAACTGACGGATAATATTTTATATCCTATAATGACTATCGGTTCCACAAAAAATGTAGATACTTTACTGCGTGGAATTGCGTGGCATTATAACAAAGAACATAAGTGCAAGGTGACTAACCTGAATTCTTACATGGGAGATCCATACGCTCAAACGAAGAAGAGTATTTTGAATGATGATTATTTATTCCTGATCATCTGCAACGATGTAGAAAAATTTAACGCGATGAAAGAACGATCAAAAGGGGTGGATGGAAATGTGAAGCTGTTTATTGATATTCCACTGTTATAAACGGATTACAGATGCCATCGCTTTAAGCGATGGCATCTGTAATCTGCATTTCAGGAATTTCTCCTTCTACAATTAATTTTCCTTCTGTCGCTTTTTGAATTTCTTCTACGCTTACTCCAGGCGCTCTTTCCAGTAATTTAAATCCTTCAGAAGTCACCTCGATCACGGCGAGTTCAGTCACTATTTTTTTTACGCAACCAACGCCGGTGATCGGCAGCGTACATTTCGACAGCAGTTTGGATTCACCTGCTTTATTTACATGCTGCATGGCTACAATAATGTTCTTTGCCGATGCGACAAGATCCATTGCACCGCCCATGCCCTTCACCATCTTTCCCGGAATCTTCCAGTTGGAAATATCGCCCGTCTCACTGACTTCCATGGCGCCGAGTACAGTAAGGTCTACATGTTCGCCGCGGATCATGGCAAAGCTCGTAGCTGAATCAAAATAACATCCGCCGGGTAACATGGTAACAGTTTGTTTTCCCGCGTTGATGAGATCGGCATCTTCTTCTCCTTCAAACGGAAACGGTCCCATGCCCAGCATGCCGTTTTCCGATTGAAAAGTGACACTGATCCCTTCAGGAATATAATTCGCAACCAGCGTTGGAATTCCAATTCCAAGGTTTACGTAATATCCGTCCTTTAATTCTTTCGCAATCCGCTTTGCTATACCATTCTTATCTAACATAGAAATTATTTCATTATTTCATTATTTCATTATTTCATTTTCAAATTCTCTTCCTCACCGTTCTCTGTTCAATTCTCTTTTCATATTTTTCTCCCTGGAAAATTCTTTTGATAAAAATTCCCGGGGTATGAATCTGATCCGGATCTAATTCACCTGCGGGGACAAGATGCTCCACTTCTGCAATTGTAATTTTTCCTGCACCTGCCATCGGAAGATTAAAATTTCTTGTTGTTTCCTTATAAATTAAATTTCCGTTTGTATCGCCCTTCCATGCTTTAATGATGGAGAAGTCACCTTTCAGCCATCGCTCCATAATGTATGGTTTGCCGTCGAACTCGCGGACTTCTTTTCCTTCCGCCACTTCAGTCGCATAGCCGGCAGGCGTAAAGAATGCTGGTATCCCGGCTGCTCCCGCCCTGCAGCGTTCCGCTAGAGTTCCTTGTGGTATTAATTCTACTTCAAGTTCACCGCTTAATAGTTGTCTTTCAAATTCAGCATTCTCACCTACATAAGAAGAGATCATTTTTTTTACCTGGTGTTGCTGCAATAATAATCCTAACCCGAATCCGTCAACTCCGGCATTGTTAGAAATGCACGTCAATCCTTTAACTCCTTTTCTGACCAACGCGGCTATACAGTTTTCCGGAATTCCGCAGAGACCAAAGCCGCCTAACAATATGGTCATATTATCAGCAATATCTTTTACCGCCTCATCAGCATTGTCTACTACTTTTTTCATTTCAGTTTTTTAAAGATTTCAAATTTATCATACACACTGCTTTTCATTATCACATATCATTCAACATACATCATACAACATTCAATATAAAGAACATCATTCAACCTTCATCTTATTAATTCTCTTGCTTGAAAAAAACGTTTGCTTTTTTATTTCTTCTTCCGTAAATATTTCAGGATGTACGCCATTTTCCGGCGATCTCGAAATTTCCGGTTTGCAAAATTCATTTGCAAGTTCCGTATATTTTTGCTGGAGAGCATTTAAACTATATTGACCAAAAACATTATGTCCGCCTTCATACAACTGCAGCTGGTATTCTTCGTAAGTAGTGATATAACCGTTGTATTCATTGGCATATGGTGCGAGGATCACATCATCGATTCCCTTAGGTTTTAAAGCTTCTTCCAGCGTTTTCTTTAATCGCCATGAAGCAACAGTGGTGATCTCAAACGGAAGAGAGCAAATAGCAACTGAACCTAATTGTAAGATCTGTAAAGTGAGCACTTGCGGCGCCCATGGATTCAAAGAATCAAATCCACCCTGCTTCGCCATTTTTTTTATATTCAATATCATCTCATCGGAAAAAGATGGCAATGGAATTTTTCCTGCATCAAAATTTCCTAAAAATTTTCTCTCACCGGTTGCAGCGCCGATATCTTTTACAGCCTGCGCTTTATTTTTTCGTTCAATAAATCTGGCATAATCTCCGCCTTCTTTAAGCGCTCTTTTTAATTCTTTATGACGTGTGGCGCGCGCTATCCTTCTTGCCACTGCGCCAAGAAATGTTGGCAATCCCGGACCATCCATGATAGAGCCTTCAAGAAATGAAATGCCCATGCAGGATGGACTGGTAACGCATCCGGTTTCACCATTTGTAAATTTCGGATCGATATTTATATTTCCAAAATCCAAAAACATGGAAATAGAATCTATCGTTTCATTTTTTATTTCTTGTATTGATGAATCGATGATCTCTTTTGCTTTTTCGAATTGCAGATTACCGTTGAACTTAGAACTTTTCAAATCATCAGGAAAAAAGCCCTCCCATTTTCCACGGGCTGTCGGAAGTTTTGCGTTGTATTTTACACGCGCTGAAACATCGCCGCATGCACCTTGTGCAAAAGCAGCAACATATGACGGGTTATCCTTCGTAAAACTTTCTTCGAGATAAGTCGCAGCAAATCCTTTATTGTCCGAGCATAATTTAAAAAAGGTATTCGGAAGGTTAGAAGTATGCACTGCAAACCAGTTGATAGAACCCATCGGTTCACCGCTTTCAGAAATAAAATGTAAAAGTGTCATTTCCCTGTCTACTGCGAGATGCCGGGTTTCATGCGAATATTTTTTCACTTCCGGGTTGAGGTTATAAGCGTCAACGGTTCGGTTAAAACTTACAGGTATGTCGGGTGAAAAAGTGCTTTTACCGATATGAATTTTTCCTTTCTTTTTATTTTTTTCCGCTTCCAAGATCGCTTCTGTAATGCCGCTCACCACTTTATCATAAACTCCTTTGTGAAATCCGGGAGTCGACATATTGTAAATAACATGATACGAAAATCCGCTCGGTCCGCAATGGGTATGCTGTGCGCTCAGCAACAGGTTTTCCGTATCGTATTGTAATTCAGGATAATTTTTCTGTAAATATGCGAGTACGCCTTGTTTCAAAGAAGGTGTAATAAATCCAAGCTCGCAGTTCACCATGCAAACCTTTCGGCTTTTATCGAGCTGCTCAAAAACAAATGCCCGGGCGTACAAAGGTGTTTCTACATCGAGGGCATAATGGGTGGGCAAACCGTATCCCAATAAGCCCGTTCCTTTAAAAAATGCGGTGATATCACCTTTTCCCGTACCAATGAATAACATTTTGTAATTTTACGCCAAAATACAAATTCACAGGCAATAAAAAAATGATAGTTGTACGATTAATGGGCGGTTTAGGAAACCAACTCTTTCAGTATGCAGCAGGCAGGCACCTGGCGCATTTGAATAATACAGAATTATATGCGGACATTTCATTTTTAAAGTCCCAGGAATATACTACCCCGCGATATTATGAACTGGGTGCTTTCAATGTTGCCTGTACCGTTGCGGATGACAAAATGCTGGATAAATTTAATAACAGTGATTTTTCGAAAAAAGAAAGAGTGTTAACTCATCTGCTGTCATTTGGAAAAAACAAGAAATATAAATTTGATGAATATGGCTTTGATGAAAATCTCCTGGAGTTGCGTGGGAATTTTTATATACGCGGATATTTTCAATCTGAAAAATATTTTCGCGGCATAAATGATATTATTCGAAGGGAGCTTACTATTAAAGAAGAATTTATTCCTAAGGATACACAACTGATAGAGCAGATAAAAAACACAAATTCAATTGCGATTCATATCAGGCGCGGTGATTATATACGCAATTTATCTTCAATGGAAGCGCATGGATTATGCTCTAAAGATTATTATGCGAAGTCTATTGAGTTTATGAAAAGAGAAGTGGGAGAAGATGTTCATTTTTATTTGTTTACGGATGATGAAGCCTGGGTGAAAAACGAAATGAAATGGAATATCAACAGTACGCTGATCTCAGGAAAAACTACGGTGGAAGATTTTTACCTGATGAATTTGTGCAAACATAATATTATCGCAAACAGTACATTCAGTTGGTGGGCAGCATGGTTAAATAATCATCCTGCAAAAAAAGTGATCGCTCCGAAACACTGGACCAACAACCTTCAAACGGAATTTATTGAATTAGTTCCTAAAAACTGGATCATAAAATAATGAACAGCCGGGAAAGCTATATACAGTCGCCTGTTTTACAAAAGCAGGAAAAAATCCTTTCTGAAATAATAGATCAATATGAGGCGATCGTGATCTTTGATATCGGCGCTTGCGAAGGCGAGAGCTCTGTCCGTTATGCAAGATTATTTCCAAACGCAAGTATCTATACATTTGAACCATTACCTGATAATTTCGCATGGGTACAAAAAAATATTGAAACTTACCAGGCGAAAAATATTATTCCTTTTCAATTGTGTTTATCCGATAAAGAAGGTGTGATGACTTTTTACGTATCATCCGGAAATCCTGAAAGCAAAGGAGAGGAGGACTGGAATTATGGCAATAAAAGCAGCTCGCTGCTTCCACCGGCAAAAACAAAGGATGTTCATCCATGGCTTAAATTTGATAACTCGATCACTGTGCAAACTGCTACGCTGAAAAGTTTTTGTTCCGTTAAAAATATTGCTGCGGTCGATTTTATCCATATGGATGTGCAGGGCGCTGAACTGATGGTGTTAAAAGGTGCAGAGGATTTCATTGACAAAATAAATATGATATGGCTTGAAGTGGAATCAGTAGAGTTATATAAAGATCAGCCGCTGAAAAAAGACATCGAAAAGTTTTTGTCCGGTCGTGGGTTTATTAAACTCGAAGATACGGTGTATACGGAAGCCGGTGACCAGTTTTGGGCACGAAAAGAATATATTGTACGCACTAAGGGATCACTCTATATATATCAAAGTGTTTTTTCCTCGGGAGTGAAACGATTCTATAAAAAGTTGCGCCGTCAAATATTAAAATAAACAGATTACAAGAGACAATGAATAAACAATTAATTTACGACATAGGAACATTTGATGGAAGTGACACCGATCATTACCTTAAAATGGGTTACCATGTTGTTTCAGTAGAAGCAAATCCTGTTCTGGCAAATAAAGCAAAAGAACGTTTTAAAAAACAGATAGACAGCGGACAGCTTACATTGCTCAATGTTGGCATTTCAAATGAAACCGGGGAAAACATAGAGTTCTGGATCAATGATACTAATTTTGAATGGAGCTCATTTATAAAGGAGATTGGCTGCAGGGCAGGGACATCTTGTCATAGAATTGAAATAACGACAACTACGACAGATGCATTGTTTAAAAAATATGGAGTTCCATTTTATTTAAAAGTAGATATTGAGGGAAATGATATCCATTGTATAAACGGATTGAATGAAGCGGACCTTCCAAAATATTTTTCGTGTGAGGCACAGGAAGTAGGATGGCTCGACAAGCTGAAAGAAAAAGGTTATACGAAATTTAAGATCATCAACCAGGGTGATAATTTTAATGAACTGGATATCCGGAAAGAAAAATCGAAGTTTCATTATTACAGGATGTTTTTAATTAAGGGGATCAAGAACAGGACTCAACACTTCATTCACTTTAAGTATCCTTTAAAATCTTCCGGACCATTCGGCGAGAACAGCAAAGGAGAGTGGAAGTCTTATGAAGAAGTAAGGGAATTATATTTAGCGTTCTTTCAGTTTGAAAAAAATATTCCCATTAACGATATCAGTCATTTCGATTTTCACGCAACGTATTAAATAAAAAAAGCATCCGGTGCAACGGATGCTTTTTTTTATTTGTTTATATGCTTAATTGATCAGAAGCTTATCTACATCGGCTTGTGTCAATGCACGATCAAAGATCTTCACTTCATCAATAACACCATTGAAAGTTTCTGTCCCTGGTCCGCCGCTGCCTATACGGAAGTTCCTGTTTTTGTTTGTAATATCAACATTTGCAGATTTTGAACCTACAAGCACGCCATTTACATATATCTGCATCAATCCGGCAGTTTTATTTCTAACAAATACAAAATGCTTCCAGTTTGTAAAGGTGGTTATTTTTACATTTAAGCGACCTCCGGAAGAATTTCCATAATCAAAAAAGATATCAGCAGGTGATGCAGTCGGATGATAAGGAACTGATATTAATAAACGATCTGATGTATTATCAGGATACAATCCTAAAGGTGTGGGACCTGCATCAACTCCGCTAAATTTCAACCACATACTTACACTAAAATCGTCCGATGTTCCTAAAATAGACGCGTATGTCGGAAGCTCTATATAAGAACCGCTTGCCTGCGAAAATAAATAAGCGCTGTTGGGCTTGCCACGGCGGTCTGCAGTCAGCGTTGCATTTACAACGGTGCCGTTGAATCCATTGCCGCTTCTGTCATTTGCGTTGCCGTCGAAGGAATAGCACGCAACTGCATCGAAACAGGAATCCAGGCATTTTATCGTATCATGTACATTATTAATTACAGTGTCAAACTGGGTAACTGTATTAGTCGTGGTTTTTTTACACGAAGTGAGCGGTAAAATTGATATGGCTCCTATGCATATCAAAGCAATAATGAGTAAATTCTTTTTCATAATTTTTTAAAGGTTGAGTTTTTTGAAATTTTTTATAAATATAAATAAACTTTTTACTTCAATATATACAAGTTCATAAATTAATTATTCATATAAACAAAGTGGGCTATAAGAGAAATAAACCTTGGTTACCTTAGCAATGTTAGTGTGCCTTTGTAACTCTTTGTTACTACTTTTTGTCCTTGCTTATAAGACATTTCTATGTAATATACGTAAGTATCCATTTGAGCATTCGAGCCTTTGTAAGTCCCGTCCCATGCAAATTTTTTATCTTCTATATTGAAATTATCCGCTTCGTACATTTGTTCTCCCCACCTGTCGAAGATCAGCATTTTATCTATCGTTACAAACTTTGAATTTGATAACGGTATAAAGACGTCATTGATGCCATCGCCGTTTGGCGTAAAGGCGTTAGGTATATAGATTTCCGCGGTGCAATCATCACTCACCAGAATGGTATCGGAATTTGCGCAGTTGTTCAATGCTGTCACTCTCACCCAATATATTCCTGCATCAGTTACAGGAATCGAAGTGGTTTGTTCACCTGTGCTCCACAGTATCGACTGGATATTCGGATCTGTAATTTTTAATTCAATACTTCCGTTGCAAATGATCGTATCGTTACCCAAATTTACAAGAGGCAACGGCAATTGTTGTAAAGTGATACTATCTGTTTCGCTTCCGCATTTATTACTGATGACGGCAATATAAGTTCCCGGCTGGTTTACCGTGATCGTTGAAGCCGTTGTTCCGGTGCTCCAAGTTGTAGTAGAAATTCCCGTAGATAAAACCTGTATGAAGGAACCGCAATACGTTGTATCAGTTCCCAGATTAAATGGCGAAGGCGGATCGAGTACAGTAACTTGAATATTATCAGAAGTACTGCAGCCATTAACAGTAACTGTTACTGTATAAGTCCCGGTTTGATTTACAGAAATTGATGGAGATGTTGCCCCTGTACTCCATTGATATGTTGCATTCGGAGTACTTGCATTTAAAGTAACGGATGCACCCTGGCAAATAGTAGTGTCAGCCCCAAGGCTTACAACAGGCGGCGTGAATTGCGTAATGATGATCGCATCTCGCTGTACGCCGCATGCATTTGTGATGGTTGCAGTGTAAGTGCCGCCCGCGTTTACCGTGATCTGAGATCCTGTTGTTCCGGTGCTCCAGGTTGTAGTTGCATTTCCTGTAGATAAAACGCGGGTAAATGAACCGCAATAAGCAGTATCGTTCCCCAGTGAAAAAGATGCAGGCGGATCGAGAACGGTTACATTAATGGCGTCAGAAGCACTGCAGCTGTTCACTGTAACGGTTACGGTATATGTTCCCGTCAGGTTCACCGAAATCGAAGCAGACGTTGCGCCTGTACTCCATAAATAAGTTGCATTAGGTGTCGAAGCATTTAAAGTGAGAGAGGAGCCACGGCAAATTGTTGTGTCTCTTCCGAGGTTTACAACCGGTGGTGTTGATTGAGAAATTACGATCGTATCTTTTTTAAAGCCGCATGTATTGGTAATGGTTGCGATATAAGTGCCGGGTTGATTCACCGTGATCTGCGATCCTGTAGTTCCGGTGCTCCATGTAGTTGTTGCATTACCGGTAGACAGCACTCTTGTAAATGGACCGCAGTAAGTAGTATCATTTCCTAAACTAAATGCAACAGGAGGATTTAATTGTGAGACCATGATCGTATCTCTTCCAATACAACCATTCACTGTTACGCGAACAGAATAAGTTGCCGGCGTGTTTACGGTAATTGTTGGTGATGTGGCAGCGGTACTCCATAAATATGTGGCGTTGGCTGTGGTTGCATTTAAGGTAATATTTGCGCCCTGGCAAATTGCGGTGTCTCTTCCTAGATTTACAATAGGACCTGCTGCTTGTGAAAGAATGATGGTATCTTTTTTCACGCCGCATGCATTTGTAATGGTGGCGATATAAGTGCCCGGTTGTGTTACCGTGATCTGTGCACCTGTTGTTCCGGTGCTCCATGTTGTAGTAGCGTTTCCGGTAGAGAGTACTCTTGTAAATGAACCGCAATAACTCGTGTCATTTCCTAAAGTAAATGCCACAGGAGGATTTAATTGAGTAACAATAATGGTATCTCTTCCAATACATGTATTCACTGTAACGCGTACAGAATAAGTTCCCGCTGAATTAACAGTAATCGTGGGCGATGTAGCGCTGGTGCTCCACAAATATGTAGCGCCTGCAGTTGTTGCATTTAATGTAAGACTTGCGCCCTGGCAAATCGCAGTATCTCTACCGAGATTTATATTTACGGTGGACAACACTACATTAACGGTATCTTTTTTTACGCCGCATCTTCCTGTTGCCGTTACAATGTATTGTCCCGCTTTTACAGTGGTTGCATTCGGAATATTTACATTCGCAGTAGTTGCAGTAAAAGCATTCGGACCTGTCCACGTGTATGTAGCAGTGCTGTCGATGTTATTTACCCTAAGTTTAATTGTATCACCTGCACAAACAGAATTTACAATGGCATCAGGTTTTTTGATGGAATCAACGACAGTAATTTCCTTACATGTTCTTGTTTCAGATGCTAAGTTCTCATCCAAAACAAGAGTCACATTATATGTTCCAACACTATCAATATGAAAAGGTGGAGGATTGGTTAATGTAGAAGTAGCCACTCCAAAAGATTGGCATGTGGATGATAACATCAACCTGCTGATAGTGTTATTGCCTGTATTAGGAGAAAATACATAGTTGTCTCCATTAAATGGAATTACATTACTAAATCCACCCGGGAAATTAAAACCTCCTACATTTCCAAGTTTTACTCCAGTGATTGTATTGCTTTCTATGTCATTTGGAAAAGTGTATTCAATTATTGAATTATCACCAGGACTCATCACATATCCTTTAAAACTTTCACAATCTACAAAAGGTAAAAACCCATAAGCCCTGTTCAATAAATTACCGGGATTGCCAAGGTTAACCGAAGTAGGTGTATTTAATAATGAGTTTCCAAAATCAGCTCTGATAATGTAATTGCTGCTTGGAGTTACATTATCGCTTGGCAAAAATAAGAACCAGTTATTATGTCGTTGTATCAGCCCCATTTTACTATTGGTATTTATTGGTCCGATATTTCCTAAATTCTGTGTCGTAGGTATATTAACAATAGATGCTCCGAAATTTAATCTTATCAATGTGCCGTCATTAAGTCCAATAAATCCAATGTAACCTACAGATGTTTTTTCGATTACCAGGTCTTTCATAAAATCATATAATGCACCGGTGAGGTTGCCATAGTTGGTAATAGTCGGAATATTATTTAAGGAAGTTCCGAAATCTAATCTTGCCATAAGATAAGTAGATGGGTTGTTGGATATAATTATCCCATACCAATTTCCGCCTTCATTTATAAATTTCATTCCTTCAGGTTCTGTTAAAAGTCCTCCGAAGCTTCCCATAGGTGTTGCCACGGGTATACTAAGTAAATTTGTTCCGAAATTGATCTTCACCAATTGATCTCCACCAGGTCTATTGTTTCCAACAAAGCCAATATAATTTGCACCGTCCTTCATCACTTTAATATTTGTAGGTCTTGTCGGCAAACCAGTACCACCTAAATTTACACCTGTAACAGTTGCAGAAGGAGTCTCTTTACAAAAAAACCATTTGTTAGTTGTAGCATTTTGAGAAGTATTAGTAATAGTAATTGTCTGACCTTTGCAAACTGTGTCCAGAGAATTGAAAGAGGGAGTAACTACCACACAAGATATCTGATTTAATGCAATTGTATCTTTAGTAGAACCGCAATTATTCGTAATGGTTGCTATGTAAGTTCCGGGTTGTGTTACTGTGATCTGTGATCCTGTTGCGCCCGTACTCCACGATGTTGTTGCAACGCCCGTAGAAAGTACTCTGCTGAACGATCCGCAGTATGTTGTATCTTTTCCAAGGTTAAAAGCAGCTGGTTTTAAAAGTTGTGTAACTATAATAGTATCTCTTCCAATACAGGTATTTACAGTAACGCGAACTGAATAAGTTGCCGGAGAATTTACTGTAATTGTAGGTGATGTAGCGCTGGTGCTCCATAAATATGTTGCAGTGGCTGTTGTGGCATTTAGTAAAAGTGATGCACCCTGGCAAATAGCTGTATCTCTACCGAGATTTACATTCACGATACTTAGTACAACATTAACGGTATCTTTTTTGACACCGCATCTTCCGGTGGCTGTTACAATATATTGTCCCGCTTTTGCAGCAGTTGCGTTTGGGATTTTTACGTTCGCAGTAGTTGCAGTAAAAGCATTCGGACCTGTCCAAGCATAAGTAGCAGTGCTATCGATATTATTAACCGTAAGTCGGATGGTATCACCCACACAAACAGAATTTACAACAGCATCAGGCTTTTTGATGGAATCTACAACAGTAATTTCTTTGCATGTTCTTACTTCGGATGCTAAGTTTTCATTTACAACGAGAGTTACGTTGTATGTTCCAAGACTATCTATATGGAATGGAGGCGGATTAGTTGCAGTAGAAGTAGCTACTCCAAAAGATTGACAGCTGGATGACAACAGCAGTCTGCTGATAGTGTTATTGCCTGTATTTGGAGAAAAAACATAATTATCCCCATTATAAGAAACTAAATTGCTAAATCCCCCCTGGAAATTAAAACCTCCTACATTTCCTAGTTTGACTCCGGTAATTGTATTGCTTTCTATTTCATTTGGAAAAGTGTATTCAATTATTGAATTATCACCTGGACTCATCACATATCCTTTGAAACTTTCACAATCAACAAAAGGTAAAAAGCCATAAGCTCTGTTCAATAAATTGCCGGGATTACCAAGGTTAACCGAAGTAGGTGTATTTAATAGTGAGTTTCCAAAATCAGCTCTGATAATGTAATTGCTGCTTGGAGTTGCATTATCACTGGGTAAAAATAAGAACCAGTTGTTGTGTCGCTGTATCAATCCCATTTTACTATTGGTATTTATCGGTCCGATATTTCCTAAATTCTGGGTAGTAGGTATATTAACAATAGAAGCTCCAAAATTCAATCTTACCAATGTCCCGTCATTAAGTCCAACGAATCCAATATAACCTGCAGCTGTTTTTTCAATGACCAGATCTTTCATGAAATCATATAATGCTCCGGAGAGGTTGCCATAGTTGGTAATAGTAGGAATATTATTTAATGATGTTCCGAAATCTAATCTTGCCATAAGATAAGTAGACGGATTATTGGAAATAATTATTCCATACCAATTCCCCCCTTCATTTACAAATTTCATTCCTTCCGGTTCAGTTAAAACCCCTCCGAAACTTCCCATAGGTGTTGCCACCGGTACGCTAAGTAAATTTGTTCCGAAATTGATCTTCACCAATTGATCTCCGCCAGGTCTATTGTTTCCAACAAACCCAATATAATTGGCGCCGTCCTTTATCACTTTAATATTTGTAGGTCTTGTTGGTATACCAACGCCACCTAAGTTTACACCAGTTACAGTAGCCGTTGGAGTTTTCTTACAAAAGAACCATTTGTTGGTTGTTGCATTTTGTGATGTATTTATAATAGTAATGGTTTGTCCTTTACAAACGGTATCCGGAGAATTAAAAGATGCAACAACAGTTTGCGATATACCTAGGGTATAAAAGAGTATTAGCCCAAGTGTAAATAGTAGATTTTTAAACATAGCAGAATTGTGACTATAAATATACTTATAAAATGTTTTTATACCTACGGTCTGGGTAGTTATGAATAATTATTTAACAGGTTATTCTGTCTTCTATGCTAATAACTGTATTTTTGAGATCGTATAAAAAAATATGGCAAGTATAAGTGTTTTAATGCCAGCTTACAACAGTGAAAAGTATATAGGAGAAGCTATAAACAGCCTTTTATCCCAAACCTTTTCCGATTTTGAATTAATTATTATTAATGATGGCTCTAAAGACAATACACATCAGGTAATATCTGATTTTCAAGATAGTCGTATTAAATATTTTCAGAACACTGAAAATTCGGGATTAATTTTCACACGAAACAAATTAATACAATTAGCTGCCTGTGATTACATAGCTTTTTTAGATAGTGATGATTTGGCTGAACCCAAAAGATTGGAAATCGAATTTAAAGCTTTGAAGTCTAATGCTAATTTAGCTTTTGTGTCAAGTAGTTTTCATGCAATAAATGAAAACAGCGAAATTATTAAATCTGATTGGAAATATAATTTATCACCGGTAGAATTACCGGTTCACTTTTTATTTTATAATCCAATAGCTACATCAAGTGTGATGATCAGGAAGAGTTTTTTACCGGAAAAAATCTTTCGTGAAGGGTATCCTGTTTGCGAGGACTATGATTTATGGACTCGTATTATTCAGAATTATGACGGAAACGTATTACCAGAATTTTTAACGAGATACAGAGTATATGATCAAAGTATTTGTAAACAACAACCGGAAAATATTATCAGTATAAGAAATAAAATTATACTTAATCAACTCGAAATGTATTTTCCAAATGAATACACCGAAGAAGAAAAAATAATTCACCTCAGTCTTGTAGAATTCTCTCTTAAAAATAAAATTGATGATATTGGACCTTTAACCGAATGGATACGTAAATTAATTGCATTAAATCAACAGCATCATCATTTCGACGAGCGCATTCTTAAACAACTGTTATACGAAAGAGTACTGAAAAAATTTCTACGCCTTGACAATTATGATTACTCCGTTTTTAAAACATTACTGCAGCTGAAAAAAGAATTAAATCCAAAGCTCACTTTTGAATTGCGAAAAAAAGAAATGGCAATATTTGCATTTTCACTGGCTGGGAATAAATTTATAAAATTGAATTGAAAAAACTCGTCAGTCATATAAAACAGCTTTCATTTTACGATACACTTCGTCACGGCTCGGTATATATGTTTTCATTTGTAGTCATCCAGTTATTAATGGTGCTTACCCTGCCCATTTTTACAAAACTGCTCACACCTTCGGATTTTGGAATTTATGAAGTATTCAATAACACGGTTCGCATTTTCGGCGTCATTCTTTCCCTCAATTTATTTAACGGGTTTTATCGTTATTATTTTGACGAGCACATAGATAAGAAAGCGCTGGTGCAATTTTTGTTACGCACATCCTTTCTCGCATTCATAGTGGGTAGTGGCATTATTTACCTCCTGCAAACGCCATTGTTGAAACTATTAAACCTGCCGCAGCCGTTGCTGATATGGATACCGATCGGTGTTTTTTCAAATATCGTGTTCAGCTTTTTTTATGCATACAATAACGCGCAGCGCTTAAGTACGCGTGGAGGCGTATGGCAATTTTTTTACCAGTTCTCGCGCGTCATTGGAGGCGTGCTTGTGGTATTATATGTAGTACGAAATTATTACGGAAGGATCACCGGCGAAAACGGCATACTGCTTTTAATGTCGCTGCTGGTTATAGTTATATATTTCAGAAAATATCTGGGATTCAGCGAACATCTTCCTCAAAAAAAAGAGATCGTAAAATACTCGGTGAGCTTTATTCCTATTGGGCTCAGCGGTTTTGCACTGGGTTATCTCGATACGATCATGATCAATAATTACAAAGGACATAACGACGCCGGCTTGTACAGTTACGCGTACAAGATCGCGGTAATTTATACGGGGATCACAACTGCTTTTGTAACTGCAAACCGTCCAAAATTATTCGAATTGATGAATGAAAAAAAAGAGGAAGAAGTTATTGCACAGCTGCGGAGTATGTTCAAGCTCGTCGTTGCGTTATCTGCGCTGTTTATTTTCTTTTCTGCCGATGGCGGTCGTCTCCTTGCATTAAATAAATCTTTTCACGCTGGATTATACCTGATGCCGGTTTTAATTCTGTCGTATATTTTTAATGACCTTAACGAATTATATTGTTTCTATTTTTTTTATGAGAAAAAGGTAAAATATTTTTATTTCAGTTTTGCCGTTGCAGCCATCATAAACTTCGTACTCAACCTTATCCTTATACCCATTTACGGATATCCCGTTGCAGCTTATACCACGCTGGTGTCTTACGGTTTCATGCTCGTTTGTACCTATATCATCTGCAAAAAATTTCTCTCTGTGCGCGTCCCAGCAGTGATCCGTTTTATTGATTATATTCTCATCATTATTTTAGTATTGATCGCAAATTATTTTATCACTGGATATATCGAAAACTGGTGGCTGCAGATTGGGGTTAAACTTATAGTTTATGGACTTGTTATCCTGTATCTTTGGAGGAATATCATTATACGTTATTTTGAAAAAGAATTATAAATGAAAATTGGGATACTATATATCTGCACCGGGAAATATGATGTTTTCTGGAAGGCTTTTTATGAAAGTGCGGAAAAACATTTATGTCCTGAAGCTGAAAAACATTATTTCGTATTTACAGACAGTGAACAAATTTCTTCTGAAGGAAGAGTGCACAAAATTTACCAGGAACGCCTCGGTTGGCCGAAAGATACGCTGATGCGTTTCCATCTTTTCCTTGACATTAAAGATCAGCTCAAAGAAATGGATTATCTTTTTTTCTTTAACGCGAATTATACTTTTACCAAGCCCATTTCTACCAATGATATTTTGCCAACGGAAAGTGATAATTATCTTGTGGGACAAATTCACCCGGTTGCCTATCATAAAAAAAGAAAAACTTTTGATTACGAAAAAAATCCGCAATCAACAGCGTACATTCCGGCAACTGCAGGCAAGTATTATTTTGCAGGCGGCTTGCTCGGAGGAAGAACGCCGGAATTTTTGCTCATGTGTTTCACTTTAAAAAATAATATCGATAAAGATCTTTCAAAAGATATCATTGCAAAATGGCATGATGAATCTTATATCAATCAATTCTTTTCTGTTGTGGAACCGAAAAAACTCAACCCTGGTTTTTGTTACCCGGAAGACTGGTTTCTTCCTTTCAAAAAGAAAACACTTTTGTTGGATAAAAATAAGTTGGGCGGACATGCATTTCTCCGCGGCGCAGACAGTGAAACCAGGTTTCCCGTAATAAGAAGTAAATTATTTAAAGTAAAACAATACATCCGCGCGGCGAGCTACAAACTGTTCGGATATTCACCGTTATGATAAAAGTTGCATTAAACGGGGGATTGGGAAACCAGTTGTTTCAGTACGCTGCCGGAAGAGCGTTAGCTGTGAAGAACAATACAAAATTATTTTTTGATGTGATCCCGCTGTACAGCAAGCTGCAGCTGAAAAATATTGCAACTTACAGGAAATATGAGCTCGGTATTTTTTCCATTGATGCACAAAAAAATGATATTCCTTTTAAAGGGAAATTATTTTACCCGCTCGCAAAGATGTTATATTTCGTAGATAAGTACGTGAATAAATTACACCATCATTATTTCGAAGAAAAAGATTTTTCATTTGATGAAGCCGTACTTGAACAACCTGATAATACTTATCTCGACGGACATTTTCAATCAGAAAAATATTTTAAGCATATAGAAAATATTATCCGGGAGGAATTAATATTCAAGAATAGACTTTCAGAAAAAAATTCAATATTTAAAAGCAAAATTGAAAACAGTAATGCTGTTTCCATTCATATTCGCAGGGGAGATTATGTGCTGTTGCAGAAAAATGTACAGAAGCATGGGGTTGCTTCAACCGAATATTATAACAATGCAATTGCACACATTGCAGGTAAAATTGCGCTCCCGTATTTTTTTATTTTTACCGATGATATTACCTGGGTAAAGGAAAATTTTAAAACAAATTATCCGTTTGAAATTGTAGATAGCAATCAATCACCCGGATCCGGTTATATTGATATGCAATTGATGTCGCTGTGCAAGCATAATATTATCTGCAACAGCACCTTCAGCTGGTGGTCTGCATGGTTAAATAAACACCCTGAAAAAATAGTGATCGCGCCTTCAAACTGGTTCGCAGACAGCGCCA
>JAQBNI010000160.1 GCA_028288625.1 Bacteroidota bacterium
ATAATCAAAAAATGATAAGTACAATATTACTACGCTGGAATTGAAGAACGGCGTGCGTGTATTATTAAAGCCGACGGATTTTAAAAATGATGAGATCATCATGACGGCTTACAGTCCTGGCGGAACTTCATTATACTCCGATGAAGATTTTATGAGCGCTGATTATTCCAATGCGATCGTGATCGAATCCGGTGTTTCAAAATTTGATAAGCTGACGTTGCAAAAAATGCTGGCAGGAAAAACTGCAGGCGCATATCCTTATGTAGATGATCTGACTGAAGGCTTTAACGGAAGCAGCAACCAGAAAGATGTTGAAACGATGCTGCAGCTCGTGTATTTATATTTTACGCAACCGCGAAAATCTTTGGACGATTTCAATTCTTTTATGTCGAAACAGAAAAGCGCGAATGAACATTTACTGGATAATCCCGGCGCATTTTTTTCGAACAAATTTCAGAATATTATTTTCAACAATAATATCCGCAGAGGCTTAACGACGATAGATAAATTGAATAAAGTTGATTTTGAAAAGTCTTTGAAAATTTATGGTGAAAGATTTAAGGACGCTACAGATTTCACATTTATCTTTGTTGGAAATTTTGACGTAGATAAAATGAAACCGTTGTTAGAAACGTATTTAGGCGGATTGCCGTCTAACGGGCAAAAAGAAACATGGAAAGATCCGGGGATCACCAAAAAAACAGGCGTGATTACTTCAAGAAATACAATGGGTAAAACGCAGAAAGACCTTGTAGGTATCCATTTTCACGGGTTAACGCCATGGTCGGAAGATGAGAGTTATGTTTTTAGTTCAATGGTGAAAGTACTCGATATTCAATTGCGGGAGGCGATGCGGGAAGATAAAGGCGGTGTATATGGCGTTGGTGTAAGCGGTGCATTTGTACAGCGACCAAAAAATGCATACGGTATCAATATCCAGTTTAATACGCAACCGGTTCGGGTTGATGAATTGATCAAATCGGTTTATGATAATATTGATTCCTTAAAACAGAACGGACCATCACCGGAAAAAATTTCTAAAGTACAGGAATTGCAGAGAAGAGAAAGAGAAGCTGCGTTAAAAGAAAATGGTTTCTGGCTGAGTACTATCCAGTATTACGATGAATATGGAAAAGATATCAATACGCTGGAAGATTACAATAAAAGAATTGAAGGCTTAACCGCGCAGAAAGTAAAGGATGCTGTGAATAAATATTTTGATATCAACAATCATATCGAGGTGGTACTGGAACCGGAGAAATAATTTACCGCGTCATTCCCGCGCAGGCGGTCCGAAGGACTCCTTCGGAGGAATCTCATTCATGTTTGCAGTTTGCCGAAAATAACAAAAACATGCTACTTTATATCATGAGATCCCCGCGTACGCGAGGATGACTCCACATCCCGTCATTCCCGCGAAGGCGGGAATCTCATTCATGTTAGTAGTTTGAAGAAATAAAACATTCTACTTAATATCGTGAGATCCCCGCGTGCGCGAGGATGACAACCTCCTATACCTGCGCTTGCGTTGATTACAATCTTCTTAACGCCGTGCAAGTATAACTACAAATCATTCATGGGAACAGATGCCAAATAATCTGAAATGTCTTCTGTGGTATACCAATCCTTAGCTAAGTCTAATCGATTCTTATTTATTGTGTCAATCAACTCGTCCTTCCATTTTCTATTCCATTTCTTTAATTGCTTTTCGCGATCTATTGCATCCATAATTTCTCCATGTTCCTCAAAATAAATTAGTTTCGTCAGGTTATATTTTTTGGTAAAAGCAGAACCATTCCCATATTTATGCTCTAAAGTCCTAAACCATACATCTGTTGTAACGCCAATGTAAATAACATTACCTAGTTTGTTAGATAGGATGTATACACAAGGTTCTTTTGGAGTGAAGGGCATAAAGAAAATTAAAAATTATTTTTGAAAATACAAATCCCGTCATTCCCGCGAAAGTGGGAACTCATTCATGTTAGCTGTCTGAAGAAATAAAACATTTTACTTAATATCAGGAGATCCCCGCGTGCGCGAGGATGACATTCTTCTACACTTCGCGTGCGCGAAGATGACATCTCCTAACACGTACACGAGGATGACTATTCTATCACTTCAAAATTAATTCCCTTAGATTGCAGCTTTTCAATCAACAGTGTACCCAAAGTACCGGCAGGTGTAAGTATACCGCCCTTTATCGGCAGCTTGCCTAAATTATCCAACAGCGTTAATGCCGTTTCGGAAAGCATCTTAGAAGTTTCCGTATAACCGGGATCTCCGCCGGAAACTTTCGTCTTCACTTTTTTTGTTTCGCTTTCACCTAAAAAAGTCAATTTAAAATAACTCTTATCGCGCTGCTCCTTTGTTGGTCCCTCCCCGCTTTTCCTGTACTGCAGCATGAGGTTTTTTATAGGTGGTATTTGCGCGCCTGCTATCACCATTCCAACGCCTGCAACTAAACCAATTGCCTGCGGTAAGCTTTGCATAGATAAGAACTGTGCGTATTCAAAATCTTTGCCAAATACATCCTTTTGATATTGGCTCGTACGCATCACGATCCATGGATCGATCACCGGCATCGGTAATGCCCATTTATTCAATTCTTTTTCAAAATAAATTTTACTTTCGATGCGCCTTTTGGTTTTGTTTTTTTCATTTTCACCTTTCTCCTCTTTCTTTTTTCCCGAGAACATATTCTTTCCCATTTCCGACATTGCATTCAAAGCAGATGCAAAAGTGCCGCCGGAAAATGTTCCGCTCGATGTTACAAAACCCTTTACTGTTTTTGTTTCATTTGCAGGAAGCTGCATCGCGGTAAAATAAGCACCTGCATCAGCAGGAATACTGTCGAACCCGCAGCAGTTAATAATATAAATTCCTTTCTCCCTTGCTGCATCATTATACTTTTTGTAAATCGTTTTTACAAAATCCGGTTCGCCGGTGATATCGCAATAATTTGTAGCCGTTTCCACGCATGCTTCTACTAATTTCTCTCCGTGAAATGCAAACGGTCCGACAGTAGTAATAATTATTTTGGTTTGTGCCGTTACATCCTTCAGTGATTGCAGATCATCAGAATTGCATTCCAGGATATCTACATCTTCACACTCGGGATTGAGGTGCAATAAATTATTTTTTACTTTTTCGAGCTTTTCAGGATTTCTTCCCGCAATCGCCCACTTCACTTTACTTAAAGAAACGTTTTGCGCAAAATATTCCGCCACGAGATTCCCTGTGAAACCTGTCGAGCCGAATAAAACAATATCATATTTTCTTTCCTGCATAAAATCTTATTTTATTAAAAGTACAAATTCATCCAGACAAATAAATATTTTATATTCTAAATTAGAGGATGTTTATCCTTGTTAGTCCATTCTTCGTACGCTATTTTACTCCACGAAATATTTCCGGCATCGCTTTATTTCCTTTTATCATTGTGAGCGAAAAAAAGTTGAAAGATGATGCGACTTTTATCATGCACGAAAAAATCCATATCCGGCAGCAGGCAGAATTGCTGGTGATCTTTTTCTTTTTAGTTTATGTTACCGAATTTTTCATATTGTTACTAAAATATAAAGACACAGGGCTGGCGTACCGGAATATCTCTTTTGAGAAGGAAGCTTATGAAAACGAATCCAATTATAACTACTTGAAAACAAGGAAATTATTTTCTTTTATTAAATATTGGTAAACGGCACAAAATCTGCTCAATTAAAAATAACTTTGCGAATAATTTAAGTGTATGCAAGAGATAAATGTATTTGTAGTAGACGATCACCAGATCTTTTTAGATGGAATTGTTTCCTTGCTGGATGACGAACCAAACATAAAAATTGCCGGCACCGCCCATAGCGGCAAACAAGCACTGGAGCGTATAAAAGGAACAAAAGTTGATGTGGTGCTGATGGATATCAATATGCCGGAAATGGATGGTATTGAGGCAACGAAGCAGCTGCGAAAAACCAATCCCGATATTAAGATCCTGATGCTGACAATGCACAGCGAACCGCGTTTTATAAAAGAATGCCTGGAGATCGGTGCGAAAGGTTATGTGCTGAAGAATATTTCTAAAGATGACTTGTTAAAAGCAATTGACACGGTGTATCAGGATAAATCTTATTTAGACCAGGACGTGCAGGAAAAATTAATTTCTTCTATCTCGAATGCAGATGAGGAAGATGATAGAAACTATGATGAATTAGCTGCGCAGATCACACAGCGTGAAATGGAAATTTTGCAGTTGATCGCACTCGGATTAACCAGCCAGGACATTGCGAATAAATTATTCATCAGCAAGAATACGGTGGAAACGCACCGTAAAAATATGCTCGCAAAACTCAACGTAAATAATACGGCAGCGCTGTTGAAAATAGCTTACAAGAAGGGATTAGTTTAAATTTGTTCTTAAAATATAATTTGGTATTTTAGTAGACTAAATTATATTGATTGAAACAGTTCCTTTTCATTGCCTTACTTGCTTCCTGCCTTTGTAGTTTTTCTGCAGCCCCAAAAGTGTCATTAAAAGATGACATCGTTACAATGGACGGCACACCTGTTTTTAAATTTGAGCGCATTAAAATTCCTTTTCTGTTAGGATATAGCAATTACTTTATAAAAGATCTTCAGGATAAAAAAATAGCCTTTGCCAAATATCAGAGCAATTATTACGAACTGACATTCATTGAAAGTGGCTTAAAAGCGGAAATTGATATGGTATATAAACCATTGGCATTAGCAAAATACTTAATCACTTACGATTTGGTACAAGATGGAAAAATTACAGATGAATCCATAGAAGAATTCGTATTGATCATAGGGCAAAGATTCAGTCAAAGATATAACGGCTCCTCTACAATTATCATTAATAATACAGAACCATCTCCTGCTCCGAAAAACGGCGTTAACATTAGTATTGGTCATTAACACTTAAAAATCTTAAGAAAATTACAAGCAGGGATTGGTTTGATCTTATTTATCGGAAGACTCGGGAGTTATAAAGCTTTTTTATAATTTAAAAGCGCCCGCCTATCGTCGGGAATATGCCGGCGGATAAGTATACCGCAATTTTAATACGCACGCGGTGCGTATCTACCGACACGGTGCGTATCTATGCGGCATACTTGTCCGCCAAAATATTATCCGCCGACAGGCGGATCACCGATAAATCCAAAAAAATCATTCGTCAAAAATTATTTTAGAATAAATAATATGGTATCTTTATTCATTCAAAAATTTCCCATGAAAAAAATGTTCTTAATTGCGCTGATGACATTCTGCGCTTCTGCTTTCTCAAAAGAAGTTAAGCATAAAGTTGATGTAAAGGATGATACCGTGATCGTTGATGAAAAACCCTGGTTCATACTTGAAAAACTGAAAGCCGGATTCGGCACTGCCAATTATTATCTCAAAGATCTGACCGGTAAAAAACTTGCATATTTAAAAATGGAATCTTATAAAGATCCTAAGGAAGTAGATTATAAGTACAACCCGGATGGCGTGGTGAAGTATTATATTATTACGTTCCTGGAAGATGAGCAAACATCGGAGATGCCTGCTTACGCACGGCAATCAAAAATAGCTGAACATTTAGTAAAGATGGAGTTGATGCCAAATGGTGTATTAACAGACGATACAGAACATGAGTTTATATTGGTGAGTGGTCACAGCTATCAGCAAAAAAGAAATGAGTTGGGTGGCAATGGCAACATTATCATTAATAACAATAACACTGATCAAACACCGAGAAATGGATTTAACATGCATATTGGAAATTAGTATTTAGTATTGAGTACTTAGTACTTAGAAAAATCAAATTGTAAATCTAAATTCGTAAATCGTAAATCATAAATAATTCCCCGGGTTTCCCCGGGGTTTTTTATTTTGTATATTCATTGTAAATAAATGCAATGAAAAATCTTGTCCCCAAAACACTGGAAGAATTAAAGAAACTTCGCAAACCACTGCGAAATATCAATATCATCCAACGCCAGAAATTAACGCGTTTAAATAAAATTGCGTTATGGATAACTGATCATGTTGGCAGCATGGGATTTTTTATTTTGATATTTACCTGGACTATTTCCTGGTTGACCTGGAATACGTTAGCGCCAAAAGCGTTACGGTTTGATCCTTATCCTGCATTTGTGCTCTGGCTGTTTATATCGAACATGATACAGATCTTCCTGATGCCATTGTTGCTGATAGGACAAAACCTGCAGGCGGATCATGCGGAAGCGCGCGCAGAGGCGGATTTCGAGATCAATAAAAAAGCGGAAATAGAAATTGAAACAATTTTAATTCACCTGGAAAATCAAAACCAGCTGATGTTGAAAATCTTAAAGCATTTAGAGAAGGAATGAAAGCAATCCTACATTCAAATTCGTAAATCGTAAATTATTATGGGTTATACTTTATAGTTTCATTTTCTTTTTCCCACGCCATAAAGCGCTCGATCTCTTTGTTCAGTATTCGTATCAAATAACCGAGCACAAAAATATCGTCGAGCTGACCGATGATGGGAATAAAATCAGGAATAAAATCCAAGGGGTTTACAAAGTAGAGCAATGCTGCAACCACCGCAATCATTGACTTCGTCGAAATATTTTTATAGTCGCCCTTCACCCACGCGCGCGTCATGCGCGTTAACGCGATCACGCTATCCTGGATCTTATAAAACATTTCCGATGATTCCCCGATCTTCAAAAAAACTTCATCGAGCAATTTAGAAACCGCAGTACCGGAAGTGATAATGCGCTCTGCCTTCTTGTAAATGTTATCAAATATTTTTTGCATAGTTGTGCTATAAAAAACAAATGTACACGAATAAAGTTTAATTTTTCACGACAACCGGTTTTTGTAATCTTCATAACCGAATGTTCTCAACAATTCAAATTTATCATCCTTCCATATGCCGAGTGAAGGCAAGTTGATCCCGTTGAAGGTTGTTGTTTTTACCGTGGTGTAGTGGATCATATCTTCAAAAATAATTTTATCTCCCACTTTTAATTCTTGTTCAAAAAACCACGTGCCTTTAAAATCTCCTGCAAGGCAACTCATACCACCCATGTTGTATTCATAGTCACTTTTTTCCACCTGCCCGCGGATATTAGGCATATAAGGATATTCCAGCGTATCCGGCATGTGACACGTGAAAGATACGTCGAGCATTGCCGTAGGAATATTTCCGTTGGGAACAATATCTAAAACAGTACTTACCAAAACGCCTGCCTGCCATCCAACTGCGCTGCCGGGTTCTAAAATAATGTTTTCTATGTTTGGGTATTTCGCTTTAAAAATTTTTAAGAGCTGAATTAAATGTTCAGGTTCATAATCATGACGTGTAATATAATGTCCACCGCCCATGTTGATCCATTTCGCCTGTTGAATTAAAGGATGATACAGCTTTTCAAATGATGCGAGCACGCGTTCCAGCGTATGAGATGTATTTTCGCACAACGCATGAAAATGAATCCCTTCAATTCCGTCAGGTAGTTTATCTCCCAACAAATGATGTGCTATTCCCAGTCGCGAATTCGGCGTTGCAGGATTGTACAGATCCGTCCCGATCTCCGAATAACCGGGATTTACACGCAGTCCGCACGAAATTGTTTTATCTACTTTATTTTTATACTGTTCCCATTGCGCTAAAGAATTAAATGTGAGATGCGTAGAGATCTGCTGCAATTCATCAAATTCCGAAGGGACATACACTGCGCAATAAGTATGCGCTTTAACACCCATTTTTTCATACACCAGTTTTGCTTCATGTAAGGAGCTTGCCGTTGCTCCATGCAAGTATTTTATGACCGTTGGAAAAACAGCATGGAAAGCAAAACCTTTCAGCGCACAAATAATATTTATTCCGGCTTGCTCCTGCACATACTTCAACAGCTCGAGGTTCTTCAATAATTTTTCTTCTTCGAGTACAAAGGAAGGAGATGGTATTTTATGATAGTCCATTTTTAATTTTAGCGTGCTAATTTAATCATTCTTTCACTTCGAGATCACAAAATTGAAAGGTATCGCCGTTAAATAAACCTTTATCACTTAATTTTAAACTTGGAATGACCAGCAATGCCATAAAGGAAAGCGACATGAACGGGGAATGCAACGTACAGCCTATTTCCTTGGCGGACCGAACCAGCGCAGTATATTTTTCGGCAACTGTTTCACAGCTTTCTGTACTCATTAAGCCCGCAACGGGAAGCGGCAGAACTTTTGTTTGCTGTCCGTCTGTTACTGACAATCCCCCTTTTTCTTTAATGATCGCGTTTGCAGCCACGCACAAGCTTTCATCATCAACACCTACAACAATAATATTATGGGAATCGTGTGCAACGGAAGAAGCCAGCGCGCCTTTTTGCAATCCGAAATTTTTGATAAAGGCAATGGCAACCGGTGCTTCGAAGTAACGATTGATAACCGCGATCTTTAAAATATCTTCTTCAACATTTGAAACGGCATGTCCATCTTCATCAAAAAGAATTTTACCGGCGTGAGTTTTTGTGATGAGTTGTCCATCGATCACTTCAATTGCATTTATTTTTTGGGTGGATAATTTTAATTTAAAATCTTCCGGTTTTTTTTCATCAATATTAAAATTATTGACAACACTTTCTTCTTCTGTATCAAACAAACATTTGCCATTTTCCGCAACCACATTTCCGTTGATGTACGTTTTCAAAATTCCAAAATTCTGAAGATCATCAACAATAATAAAATCAGCGGGATCGCCTTGTTTTAATAAGCCTACATCAAGCTTGTAGTGCTTAACCGGGTTGATACACGCAGCCTGGAGAACTTTAAAAAGATCGTTACCTTTTTGCAGAGCGCGTTTCACCAGCAAATTAATATGACCAACGACGAGATCATCGGGATGCTTATCATCCGAACAAAACATGATCATATCCGGAAACTGTTCCAGCAAACCGATCAACGCTTCAAAGTTTTTAGCGGCGCTTCCTTCGCGTATTAGCACCTTCATACCGTGCTGTAATTTAAATAAGCCTTCTTCATATGTAAAGCACTCATGATCGGTGGAGATCCCGGCAGAAATATATTGAAGCGCTTTCTCACCGTTTAATCCCGGTGCGTGCCCGTCAACAGGCTTGTTGTGTTTTTTCGCGACTTCAATTTTATCCATCACGATCTTATCCTTAAATAAAACTCCGGGATAGTTCATCATTTCCGCGAGATATTTAATATCGCTTAAACTCATTAGCTCATCAATATCATCTGCAGTCACTTCAGCACCTGCAGTTTCAAATGCAGTTGCAGGAACACAGGAAGGCGCACCAAAATTAAATTTGAAAGGACATTTCTTTCCATTCTCCATCATGTAATACACGCCGGACTTGCCCAAAACATTGGCAATTTCATGAGGATCGGAAACTGTAGCTACTGTTCCGTGAACAACTGCCTTTTTAGCAAATTCCGTTGGAACGAGCATGGAGCTTTCTATGTGAACATGGGCATCTACAAAACCGGGGAGTATATAATGTTCAACAACTTCGTTTATTTTTTTTATCGAAATTACCTTTCCATTCTCAATAGAAATTTCTACAGGATAAATTTCCTTGTTTTCTATATCGATGAAATTGGAGTTGATTGAATATGCTAACATTAACTATTGCTGTTTAGATCCTGAATCAAGTTCAGGATGACGGGACATTAATAATAATTTTTGCAGGATAAATTTCCTTGTTTTCTATGTCGATGAAATTGGAGTTGATTGAATATGCTGACATTAACTCTTACAGTTTAGATCCTGAATCAAGTTCAGGAAGACGTGTGCAATTCCAATCCCACTTTCTCATGCCATGGCAAACCGTATTTGCCAATCTGCGACATGAACGGATCGGGATCCATTTCTTCACAGTTATACACACCCGGTTTCATCCACACGCCTTCCATCATCAGCTTTGCACCAAGCATCGCAGGCACACCGGTTGTATAGCTCACACCCTGCGCTTTGCAATCTTTATAAGCATCCTGGTGCTTGCAATTATTCCAGACAAAATATGTTTGCTCCTTTCCGTCTTTAATTCCTTTTATCTGGCAGCCGATAGAAGTTTCGCCGGTATAATTTTCTCCTAAGCTTCCCGGCTCAGGTAATAATGCTTTTAAAAATTCGAGCGGAATGATGTCCATTCCCTGAAACTTAATGGGCTTGATAGAAGTAATGCCGATATTCTGCATCACGTTTAAATGCGTAATGTACTGCTGACCAAAAGTCATCCAGAACCTTGCACGTTTTAATGTCGGGAAATTTATTACGAGTGATTCTAACTCTTCGTGATATAATAAATAAGATTCTTTCGGACCGATGTTTGGATAATTGATTGGCTTGTGAATCGACATTGCAGGAATAATTTTCCATTCGCCATTCTCCCAGTATTTTCCATCCTGTGTGATCTCGCGGATATTAATTTCAGGATTAAAATTTGTAGCAAACGCTTGCCCGTGATCTCCTGCATTGCAATCAACAATATCGAGCTCATGCATTTCATCAAAATGATGCTTCGCCGCATATGCGGTATAAATTTGTGTTTGCCCCGGATCAAAGCCACAGCCGAGCAATGCCATAATTCCTTTTTCCTTAAACCTTTCGCGGTATGCCCACTGCCAGCTGTATTCAAATTTTGCTTCATCCTTCGGTTCGTAATTCGCGGTATCGAGATAATGCACCCCTGTTTCGAGACACGCATCCATGATCGGAAGATCCTGGTACGGCAATGCAACATTGATCACCAGTTCAGGCTTAAAAGACCGTACCAGATCAGCCACCTGTTTTGCATCATCTGCATCTACTGCAGCTGTTTGAATTTTTGTTGTCTTTATATCATTCGCAATTGCATCGCATTTCGACTTTGTGCGACTAGCCAGCATAATTTCGCTGAATACTTCAGGCACCTGCGCGCATTTACGCACAACAACATTTCCGACACCTCCTGCCCCGATAATTAAAACTTTTGCCATTTCTTTTATTAATTAATTTAGTGATCAATAAGGTACAAATGTACAAAAAGACAGAAAAGTTCACGTATCTATTTGCGCTTCCAAGCAATTTGAAGCAATAATTATTTTGTTATCTTTATACGTCTCCATTATAAGCTGCAAATGAAAAACGGCAAGGTTTATTTTTTTTTATTTATTTGTTTAATTTACAACGTATGTATGTGCGACAGGGGCGCAATGTCACAGACGGATGAAAACATGTATTATGAGACAGTTCTTGCTTTAGAATCTCTGGCACATCACAATATCAAAGATTTCAGCTGGCATATTAACAATGCGAGAAGCCGACCGGGAGAAATGCTGTTGAGGATTTTACCGGCAGCATTACAGGGAATCTTATTTCATAGCAAAGGAATCTCTCCTGCCAATCCTGATTCTTTAAAAATTCCTGTTTACTTTAATATCATAATCAACCTGCTTGTTTTATTTGTGTTATTTAAACTGGCGGAGCTTTTATTCCGGGATGAAAATTATGCTTTACTGTCCGTCGTTTTGTATAAATGTCTTGCCAATTCAAATTTGTATATCAGGCATGTCTTTCCCTATGAAAAAGGATTATTGTGTTTTTTGTTTATCCTGTATTTTTATTTAAAGAACAGGACAAAAGGAAATAGCGTATATTTTATTTTAGGATTATTTTCTTCGCTGACCTTCGCGATCTATCCGGGTTATTATTTCGTTCCTGTTTTTTTAGGGTTGATGGTTTTTATAAATGACCTGCTGGCTGAAAGGAATCTCAAAAAATTTATTATACATGGAATTTTTATCTTTCTCGGATTTTTTATTCTTTCTTCTTTATTTGAATTGCTCGCAAGGATCGGGGAAACTTCGTATTTAGGAACAAGCAATTCTCTTGCAGAAACCATTGACCAGGGTTCCTTTAATGAATCTTTGATCTTCCCGGTTAAGTATCTCATTCATGTGGAAGATGTGTGCGGAATACTTATACTATCAGCCTTAATTATTTTTATTTACTTGAAAGGAAAACAATTTATAAAAGAAAGGCAATTTGTTGATATGATTAAGGATCCTGTTACAGCATTATTTATGATCAGCATAACAGGAATGATATTTCACGGTCTTTTAGGAAGCGTTTTTCACAAGATGGTTTATTATGGAAGACTGATGCATTTGTATTTTCCGCTGCTTGTTTTATTTCTTGTGTATGTGATCTTCTCTATAAAAAATAATACGACGAGAAGAATAGTATCCGGTGCAGTCGCAACTATTTTTTTAATTCATTTCTTTATTTTTTCATCAGCTTATTTCACACTGGGTTATCCTAAAAATATGCTGTATAATTTAAAAATTGATAACCGGAATTTCAACCCGGAGAAATTTTATAATGAAACGCAGAATATTTTATTCCAAGTATATTCACCTAATTCACTAAACAGGGAAACAAATAGCCCGTATACAAAGGATAGTAATTACATATTGGTGAATTGCTGCTTTTATTATCCACTCACAGATCCAAAGGATTTTAAAATATTTGTTCCGGAAAAGAATTTGATCTGCATCGGTGACAAGCCCGATTACCAGGCTTTTACACCCTATACTTTTGAAGGGTTCAGTCCACAGGCAAGAATTAATTTTGCGAAAAGAAAGTATAGAATTAAATTTTATAAAGTACAATAGAACTATCGTAATCAGAAATGAAAAACAGGTCCGGCATATTATTAGTTAAAATCTTCTTTTTATCGATACCGGTATTCATACTTTTGGGAAGTTACATCTACTATGATCCAAAGAGGATCCTACACAATTATGCAAATTACCAGGATAGTTGCTTCATTGAATTGGACAGAGATTACGTTAGCAATGAGGTTTATATCAAAAACGCGCCGAAATACGGGTATAATGCATTCATATTTGGAAATTCACGCTCATTGGCGTTCTTATGCTCTGACTGGAAGCAATATATTGACGGGAGTATCCCATTTCATTACGATGCATTTGGTGAATCATTAATTGCACTGCGGGATAAGGTTAAATATATTGACGGCAAGAAGGGTAAGATTAACTACGCATTAATTGTACTGGATCATGACTTATTGTCTAAAATTACTTACGGCGAAGGTCCAATTTTTATACCGCATCCTTCTGTCAGCAATATTAGCTGGTTATCATTTCAGTATACTTTTTTTGAATTATACATCAATAACTTTTATTTTATAAAGTACATCGATTATTATTATCATCGTAAATACAAACCTAATATGATTATGATGATTGATAAAAGACCTTGGGATTATAATCCTGTGACGAATGATCTCTATTGTACAAAGTATGACCTGGAATTAGAAAAAGATCCCTCTGGTTATATTATAAATCATTTTGGTACAAGTATATTAAGGGATACATCAAAAACTGTTTTTGATAATGCTTCAATAGGTGCTAAACAAATACGCTATCTCTCAGAAATTAAAACTATTTTTGATAAACATCATACTAATTTTAAAATAGTTGTAAGTCCTTTATTCAATCAGAAATACCTGAATAAGAATGACATTAAGAAATTGCATCAGATTTTTGGATCCCAAAATGTAAATGATTATTCAGGTAAAAATGAGTATACACGAAATATCGAGAATTATTATGAAACTTCGCATTATCGTCCTAAGGTTGCCAGAGATATTCTTAAAAAAATATATGGAGCTAAAATTATCTCACACTGATAAATTTGTAAAGCACAATAAATAATTATATTAATTTAGGATCCCATATACAAAATATTATTCGTGTTAAGATGGTCGTGAAGTAATCAAAATAAATAATTATAATAAACCACCATGCTTTTCAATTCAGTAGATTTTCTTATATTTTTCCCGATCGTCACTATCCTGTATTTTTTTATTCCTTATAAATACAGGTGGCTTCACTTATTGCTGGCAAGCTGCATTTTCTATTGTGCGTTTATTCCTGTTTACATCCTGATCTTATTTTTTACAATTATCGTCGATTACATTGCAGGAAGAGTGATTGAGCATGCAAAAGGAAAGAAAAAAAAATTCTTCCTGGTAACAAGCATCATTGCTAACGTAGGGATTTTAGCTTTCTTTAAATACTATAATTTTTTTATTGATAATGTGAATATGCTGTTGAACGCTGCTCACATCCATACTTACTCGCTGCCATTTTTAAATATTATACTGCCGATCGGCTTATCCTTCCATACTTTCCAGGCGATGAGCTACACGATAGAAGTTTATCGCGGACATCAGAAAGCGGAAAAGCATTTTGGGATTTATGCATTGTATGTTATGTTCTACCCGCAGTTAGTCGCCGGACCGATTGAACGACCGCAAAACATGCTGCACCAGTTCAGAGAAAAACATGATTTTGATTATGATCGTGTTACAAGCGGTTTACGTTTGATGGCATGGGGACTTTTCAAAAAAATTGTGATTGCAGACCGGCTATCTATACTTGTCAATAACATTTTTGATACTCCTTCTTTAAATTCCGGCTTGCCTGTTATTGTAGGGATTATCTTTTTTTCTATACAAATATATTGCGATTTTTCCGGGTACTCTGATATTGCTCTTGGCTCAGCGCGCGTAATGGGTTTTAAATTGATGAAAAATTTTGACCGTCCTTATTTTTCAAAAAACATGTCTGAATTCTGGAGCCGTTGGCATATCTCTTTATCTACATGGTTCCGCGACTATGTTTATATTTCCCTTGGAGGAAATCGCGTGGTAAAATGGAGATGGTATTTTAATCTGCTCATCGTTTTTATGCTCAGTGGTTTATGGCATGGCGCTAACTGGACCTTTGTGATCTGGGGGGTGTTGCACGGAATATATTTAATAGTCGGGAATATGACGAAGCAAACGCAGCATGCTATTAACCAAAAAACGGGTTTATCGAAATTACCATTCCTTGAAAAAACTATACATGCAGGTATTACCTGCATACTCGCGGCATTCGCATGGATATTCTTCAGGGCAAAATCATTTCATGATGCAATAGTCGTTATAAAAAATTCATTCGGAGAAACAAAATGTATGTACCAGAGTGAATATCATTATGGTTTAAATTCTATAAAAATATTTTACACCGGGCTGGACTGGATATTATTATTTATTTCATTTGTGATCTTATTCGGAGCACACTGGGTGCAGAGAGACAGAAGCCCGAATCTTATTATTGCAAGACAGCGCACAGCTATAAGATGGTCGATATATTTTTTCTTTTTTCTCCTGATTTTATTTGGACGACAAACGGGGAAAACACAATTCATCTATTTCCAATTCTAAATGAATATGAGAAACAAAGCGCTCATATTATTTTTTAAAATTTTTATCTTATCCATCCCGGTATTGATATTGCTTGCAAGTTACATTTATTACGATCCCATTAGAGTAGTGCATAGATATTCAAACTACATGGACAGTTGTTTTATTGCGCTTGACAGGGATTTTTTCAGCAGTGAAGTATATATTACAAAGAGACAGAAATATCATTATAATGCGTTCATCCTCGGCAATTCCCGATCATTAGCTTTTCTATGCAAGGATTGGAAACCATATATTGATAGCAGTGTTCCGTTCCATTATGATGCATCAAAAGAATCCTTAGTTGCTTTGCGTGATAAGATCAAATTTATTGATAAGAAAAAAGATAAAATTAATTATGCCCTCATTGTTCTTGATCATGGTCTACTGGAAAACATGGCTTATGGAGAAGGCCCTCTTTTCATTCCTCATCCGTCTGTCAGTAATGTATCATGGGTTTCTTTTCATCTTACATTCTTTGAAGCTTACCTCAGCAATTTTTATTTTGTTAAATACATTGATTATTACAATCACGGGAAGTATAAACCATATATGAGAATGATCATTGAAAGAAAACGATTTGCATATGATCCCATCAGCAATGATCTTTATTTAAAAATTTTTGATGATGAAGCAGAAAGAGACCCGGTTAATTATATTAAACGGCATTTCGGCATGGACTCGGGTAGAGACACTTCAAAAATAATAATTGAAAAACCTGTTGTCGAAAAAGAACAAGTACGCTGTCTCAATGAAATTAAAAATATTTTTGATAAGCAGCATACAAATTATAAGATCGTTATAAGTCCTTTATACGATCAGAAATATCTGAATAAAAAAGATCTGAAAAAATTAAATGAGATCTTTGGGAAAGAAAATGTGTATGATTTTTCAGGAAAGAATGAATACACGCGCCATGTTGAAAATTATTACGAGATCTCGCATTATCGCCCTAAAGTCGCAAGGGACATCATGAAAAAAATATACGGCGATAAAACTACTTCAGGCTCCGGTAATAAGTAAAGATATCATCCAGTGTTTTCTTTGGCTTAAAATGAAATGTTTTGGCAAACAAGCTTCCATCTATAATTACAGGGTATTTGAAATAATTGATCAAATAGGATGGAAATGATTTCCAGTTTAAAAATTTTGCGACTGCTTCCGTTAAAACCGGAGGGATAGAAGGGATCGGTATAGTTGTTGAACCTGCAGCTTTTATGGCATCCTGCAAACCAATGTAATCATCCGGAGCTACATTGTACACGCCCGGAATATTCTTTTCAAATGCAGTGACAATCGCATCACGCATATCATCGATATGAATAAACTGCATCAGCGGCGAAAAGCCCCAGAGCACCGGTGAACGTTTTTCAGAAAATAACATGGAAAATGTATTCCGTACGCCCGGTCCTGCAATATTACAAGGGCGAAGCACGGTAATATTTAATTCAGGATGCTTGTATAAATAAATTGTCGACAAGTTTTCAAGTTCCACGGAATCCACGAGGTCCATTGTTAATTCCGAAGCTTTAAGCGGAGTTGTTTCATCGAGCAAGGACGGGTTATATGCGCTTGCACCATACACGAAATAGGTAGACATAACTACCGTTTTCGGCACATTGTATTTTCTTGCAAGATCAAATAATTTCCGCGTTCCTATTACATTCGCATTGTATCTGGTGAAGCGGTTTAATTCCTGCGCAGTAATTCTTCCGAGATGAATGATACCGTCAAAATCATGTTCGCGAAAAATGTCTTCAAAGATCCTTTTATTAAAATCAACCTTATAACTTTCTACCGGAATTCCAAGATCTACCTTTGTACGAAAATCGACTGCAATGATCTTGTAATCTTTTTTTAGCTTATCGATTACTTTTTTTGCCAGCGCTCCTGCAGCACCCGTAACCAGGATTGTCTTTTTTTGTTCCATTATTTATTACTAGTTTCTGATGCGCGTTTTTCCAATCCTTGTTTCAGCAATTTACTGATCGCAGATTTTACTTTCTCCACGCGTTCTTTTATTTCATGTTCCTTATAAACATCATTTTCAAAATGGATCGGCTTACCAAAATAAATATACACTTTTGAAGGAAAAATAAATGGGATCACTAATGGCATTACCGGGATCCCGAATAATTTTGCAAGCGGCTTTATATCTGCATAAGAGCGGATCGATTCTTCCATACCAATAATTGCAACAGGAATAATAGGTGCGTTATGTTTCATAGCAAGATGCATAAACCCTGCGCCGAAACGTTGCAGCTGATAGCGGTGTTTGTATAATTTATTTGAGCCTCGTGTTCCTTCAGGGAATACGATAATTGCCTCTTCATTATCGAGCATGCGCTCGCAATTTATAGGATCGCCGATCACTGCGCCAACCGAACTCAGCCAGTTCCCAATAAACGGAACGGAAGGAAGAAAACGTTCTACCATTGCTTTTGGTGCGCGCGCGCCGTTCGGATTTGTAAGCAACGAATAACCCACCAGCATGCCATCAAACGGAAGCTGTCCGCTGTGATTAGGAATAATGAGACATCTTCCGTTCGTCGGAACATTTTCGAGTCCGAAAGTTTCTACCTTAAAAAAACTCTCATACAGAAATTTTGTCAGTCGCATGTTACTTTTCATGTTCCTGATATTAAACCCCCAGGCATCAAAGCCAAATGACCCCACACGGTTCGGAAACACATTAATATATTCTTCGATAGATTTATCGTTGAATATCTTTTTAAAAACACCGGTTTTACTTTCAGCCATGGTTAAAATCCTGTACTAATATTAATGAAAAAGAGGCAAATATTTATGAATGTCAGCGTAATTTTCTAAATTACTTTAAATTTCACACACAGAAAAGATGAATTGTAAATTAAACTTTAAGCTGCTGTTATTACTAAGCGTAATTGCGTTAGCTGCATGTAAAAAAAAGACTTCCGATACAACACCTGTCGTAAGTTCAGACATTCAATTGTTGCCCAAACAATACAATAAAGTTTGTTTCCTGACCACGCATAATTCCATGAACAACGATGAAAAAGGATTCAGCATTCCGAACCAGACACACTCTGTTTTGCACCAATTGCAAAATGGTGTTCGCGGGTTAATGCTTGATACTTATGACGGCGCTAACGGCGTTGCTTTAACCTATCATGCAAGCTCTGCTTTAGGATCAAGTAAACTTGTAGATGTGATGCAGGAAATAAAAGATTATCTAAATGAAAATACCAACGCCATCATCAGTATTATTTACCAGAATGAAGGTGGAAATGCACAGTTGGAAAAAGCAATCGATAGTATCGGGCTCGATAAAATGACATTCATTTATCACGGGGGAACATGGCCTACTTTACAAACCATGGTGGACAGCAACCAACGGCTCGTATTATTTGTAGAACAAAACAAACTACCGAGAGCGGCTTATCTCATGTATGCCTGGGCAAATATTTTTGATACAGGCTATACGTGGCATACTGTAGGTGAATTTAATTGCGATGTGAACCGCGGCGGAAGCGGCAATCGGGAATTATATCTCATCAACCACTGGCTTTCGAACGGCTTGGGTTTGCCGGATAAAGCTTTGGCTCCGCAAGCAAATACAAGGGCTGTCATCAGTCACCGTGTTCAGGAATGTACTGCAGCAAATAATCATTTCTTAAATTATTTAGGTGTGGATTTTTATGAGATAGGCGATGCGAAGGCAGTTGTGGATTCTATCAATGGAATAAAATAAAAACCTATAAGGTTTCAATATTGTTCATCAAAAAATTAAACGTATGTCAATAGAAGTTATCGGAGCAGGAATGGGCAGGACAGGTACATTGTCGCTAAAATATGCATTGGAAGAACTTGGGTATAAAAAAACACATCACATGTTTGAATTGATGCAGAACCCGCCACAGTTGCCTTACTGGAAAGAACTCTACAAAACTAAGACCACTGATTTTGATACAATGCTGAAAGGATTTTCCGCAGTGGTGGATTTTCCCGGCGCATTATTTTATAAAGAGTTGATGAAAAAATATCCGGATGCGAAAGTGATCCTCACTGCGCGCGATCCTGAAAAATGGTATAAGAGCTGCCGTGATACGATCTTCCAGGCGCCACAAGGATTCGACAGGTTTATGATGAAGGTAGTTGGCACATTTAAGCCGGAAGTAAAACATATTTCTAACTCGATCGATTTTGCAACCGAAGCCATCTGGAAAGATCTGTTCCGGGACAAGTTTACCGATAAAGCTTTTGCTATTGATACCTATACTAAATGGAACGAAGAAGTCATCCGCTCCGTACCAAAAGAAAAGCTGTTGGTATTTGAAGTGAAGGATGGATGGAGAACGATCTGTGAATTTCTTGATAAACCCATTCCTTCAACACCTTATCCGCATGTGAATGATACCGCGGAATTTATTGCAAGGAAGAAAGTGGCTTCGAAGAAAGGATTGTAAAATAAACATTTCAGATCCTGACATGAGCGAAGCGAACTGGCGAAGCAATCAAGTTCAGGATGACAGTATACAATGCGCGGGCGGCCGCCCGCGCTAAACTCAGCCATCCCAAACTTGATTTGGGATCTAAACCGATAAGTTTTGCAAACTATATAATTGCAAACAGCAAACTGATCAGCACCACGGCTGCAACTCTTCAAGATCCTTCACACATGATTTTCCATTTAATAATTCACCGTCTTTTGCATCGACGATCCTCCATGCAATACAGGTATTGAACATCGGTTGCGCTTCCACAAACAAGCAACGCAATTCCCCGGACTCATAATTACATCTTTTTTGTATCGATTGTAATAATTGCTCATCATGCAAATGCCCGTCGCCGAAATTCCATCCTAACACAACACCCGCAACCACTTCCCCATCGCGCCATATATAATCATCTATATTATCCACCATCGAAGGAAGAAGTTTTTGCAGGATGCGTCCATGCAAATGCATCGCCCTGAAAGCAATTACTCTTGATAACAAAGAATTGGATGTTCGATCATCATAAAATAAACCCAATTGTTTAAATACGGTAGATGTGCATTTTGTAATGTGATCGTCTAATTTTTCTTCTTTCCCATTTTTAAATAACCATATGCTGTAAGCCCAGTTACCTGCATAATAACGCATAGAGACTAAAAACGAAAACCATTTGGGAAAAAGATTTCCAAGTACAGGTAACACTACGAGAGAAAAAAATAAAATGATCGCGAGTATTATAGAATGAATATCGAAAGCCCATACTCCTGCATGTTTCCAAAATAGTACAAACGCACCGTACACCATAATAAAATTCCACTCTAAAGGCACAGCCATTGGCACGCTTGAAGTGATATACAAATGAAAAATAAACATGATCGTCAATGCAATGATTGTAATTGTACCGCCATCACCAAATAATAAGAGCAGCGGAAAGGTATATTCTACTACTGTTCCGGAGTGTGCTAAAAATTTTGCAAACTTTCCCGGTCGGAGATCTTCAGGATAATTTTTGTAGATGAGTTTTCGCAGCCATTGAATGCGCAGCAGCGCACTGTTGCTGACCATTACGGTAATGACGGAAGGAAAGTGCCGGTTGAGTTTTGATGTTGCCGCCCAGAACCAGATCGCCAACCAAACTATTTTAATGGCGGGAATTGCATCCTGCGGAAATAAAAAACAGATCAATACAATGTAATAATGTTCTCCGCGTGCTGATAAAAAAATTGTTTTGTCGATGAAAGATAAAACAGGTAAAAGAATAATAATGGGCAACAATATTTCAGGCGTTACTGCATGACTTACCAGCGCACGAACTAAAAAAATAATAAATGCAACGTATAATAAAACATCAACAATATTTCGTTTATCATTTTTAATAACCTTAGGAAATAAAGGCATTTTGATGGTTCCCGGTCGCAGGAAATGAAACACCGCGCCAAACGGTGGAAAGTAGCGTGCCGTTAGCGGTCCGCTGCCGCAACCCATTCCAAGGCTTTCAAACAGCATACTCCACGCCACTGCTTTACACAATGCTTCCGGTTGAAACCACCAGGCTTGTATGGTGTGATAGCTTCCTAATGCGGTGGAGAAAGAACAGAAATACAGCCATGCGGCTATGTACAATGCAATTTTTAAAAGATAGAAGGTATACACGGCAACCGGTGCGCCATAGCCTTGTACTGCCCATGCACGACACAACATGATCACTCTTTCCTTGAATGGTTTTTGTAACCATTCGTCGTAATCGAATGGAAGCGGTTGGGGTGCTATGAGCTTTTTAAGATTCAACATGTTCTTTTACTAAAGCTACAAATTTTATTAAATGAAAAGCGATGTTCAAAGTTTTAGATCCTGACACGAGCGAAGCGAACTGGCGAAGCAATCAAGTTCAGGATGACGGTCGGCTGCGAGGGCGACTTTGTCGCCCTCGCTTTAACTGCGTCATCCCAAACTTGATTTGGGATCTGAGACGTACAATACTTAAAACATCCGACAGCTGTGTGCAAAAAAAAGCCGAACATTCCGTTCGGCTTTACTATCGTCCATGGTCCATCGACCATTAAACTATTTATTTAAACAACTCTCCTTTCTCCGCTTTCTCCTGCAATAATTCCGGAACGGAAAAACGCTCGCCGTATTTTGCTTCCAGTTGTTTTGATCTTTCAATAAATTTTTTCAATCCATAACCATTGATAAACTGCAGCGTTCCACCGTTGAATGGCGAAAACCCCCAGCCAAAAATTGAACCGATGTTAGCATCTGCAACATTTCTCAATACGCCTTCTTCTAAACATCGGACTGTATCCAGTGCCTGTACAAAAAGCATCCTGTCGATCATCTCTTGTTGCGGAAATTGCCCGTTTTGCGAGAACATGGTCGCTAATTCAGGCCATAGATATTTTGTGCCACCTTGCGGATATTCATAGAAACCTGCACCTGCAGCCCTTCCCTTTCTTCCTCTCTCCAGTAATTTCTCACTGACTTCATAAGCCGGATGGAAGGGAATCTCTTTTCCTTCCGCTTTAAAATCTGCAACCGTTTGTTTACGGATATGATCCATCAGCGATAAGCTCACTTCATCCGTTAATGCTAACGGACCAACAGGCATTCCTGCTTTTAAGCCTGCACTTTCAATAGCGCGTGGATGCTGTCCTTCTCCCAGCATCGCAATTCCTTCCAGTACATAAGTCGAGAATACTCTTGAAGTATAAAAACCGCGGCTATCGTTTACTACGATTGGCGTTTTCTTGATCTGCAATACGTAATCAAATGCTTTAGCAAGCGTTTCATCGGAAGTTTCCTTTCCGCAGATAATTTCCACCAACGGCATTTTATCTACAGGTGAAAAGAAATGCAAACCAATGAATTGCTTAGGACGAATTGAAGCTTCTGCCAAACCTGTAATAGGCAATGTTGAAGTATTGGAAGCAAATGTTCCTTTTGCATCCATTACGCCTTCCGTTTCTTTCGTCACATTTGCTTTTAATCCACGGTCTTCAAAAACTGCTTCAATGATCAGGTCGCAGCCTTCCATATCCGCAGAAGTATCCGTTGTTTTTATTTTAGACAAAACTTCTTCGGCTTTTTCTTTCGTCATCTTTCCTCTCGAAACTCTCTTCTTCAATAAATTTTCAGAGTAAGATTTTCCTTTTTCAGCTGCTTCCTTCGTTACATCTTTTAAAACCACTTCCATACCGGAGATTGCGGAAACATAAGCAATTCCTGCACCCATCATGCCTGCACCGAGCACGCCTAATTTTTTCGTCGTATATTTTTCAAACCCTTTCGGTCGTGATCCACCTGCATTGATCGCATTTAAATTGTACCAGAACGCGGTGATCATATTTTTTGAAACTTGTCCTGTTGCTAATGAAGTAAAGTAGCGCGATTCAATCCTGCATGCTGTATCAAAATCCACAACAGAACCTTCCACAGCAACATTGATGATCGCTTCCACCGCGGGATAATTTCCATACGTTTTCTTTTTTGTCATTGCAGGAACGATCGGGATCATACTTGCCACTTTCGGGTTGCGCGCATCGCCGCCGGGAAATTTAAATCCTTTATCATCCCATGGATTTATTGCTTTTGGATTTGCCTTGATCCATGCTTTTGCTTTCGCGATCATTTCTTCAGGTGTTTCCGCAAGTTCGTTGATGATACCTGCAGCAACTGCTTCTTTTGCTTTTAATCGCTTTCCTTCAGTGAGATACGGTAATGCAGGCTGCAAGCCGATCATTCGCGTTAAGCGAACGATGCCTCCGCCTCCCGGCAACAATCCTAAACCAACTTCAGGCAAACCGAATTGGGCTTTCGGATTATTTAATGCGATGCGATAATGACAAGCCAATGCAATTTCCAATCCTCCTCCTAATGCTGCACCGTTCAATGCGGCAACCACAGGCTTTCCTAAGGTTTCCAGCCTGCGCAACTGTTTCTTTAAACCTTCGCACATATCAAAGATCTGTTTCGGATCTGTTTGTGTATAGAGATTATCGATATCCGCGCCTGCAAAAAAAGTAGATTTAGCGGAAGTCAAAACAACACCTGCTATTTCATTTTTTTCTTTTTCTAATCGATCTATCATTTCCAGCCAAAGCTTTGCAAATTCTTCGTTGATGACATTCGCGCTTCTTCCTTGCATATCCATCGTGATGGTTACAATATTGTCTGCGTCTTTTTCGTATTTAAACATGTTTTAGTATTTAATATTTAGTATTGAGTAATTAGTATTGAGATTAATTTTGAACTTTAAATGTTATGGGTAAGGTATAAGAAACTTTTACAAATTTTCCTTTATCAGATCCAGGTGTCCATTTCGGCATTGAGTTACAAACCCGGATCGCCTCCTGTGCACAATCGCTTTTTGTTTCATCTTTTATTATCATAGGATCTTTAACCGATCCATCTGTATCGACATAAAAACGAACTATAACTTTTCCCTGCAAACCATTTTCTCTGGCCTGTGCCGGATATCTGATTGAGTGTTGTAAATAGGAATACAGCGCTGAGGTTCCACCGGGAAATTGGGGCATGACTTCAGCTAACGCGAGAACATCTGGATGATCTAAACTGTAACAATCTTTTGACAAACCGGATGTATCCAGACAATATGCTGAAATAAAAAAGTCATTGTCGTATGTTTCAATTCTTTTTGGCTTTCCGTTTTCGTATAGAATATACGTCTTCCCCTGTTGAAGATTGTTTACATAAGATCGTTTTTCCTCAATAAATCCCGTTTCTTTATTATAAACATACCAATCGCCCTCCATTTTATTTTCTACGAAAACACCTTTTAAATTAATAATCCCATTGTAATAATAGCTTTCATAGTCCCCGTTATAATTGTGTAAATTGTTGCTGTTGACATGATATTTAGCAATTTTGATCCCATTCTTATGATATAAATTTACTTCTATGGGCGAAACGCTCTTATCATATATCTTATAGAAATTTGCTTTCGTACTAATTACCGGCAACGAATCATATTCCTCTTTCAGATAAACAGTATCCTGTGCAAATGATCTGAAAAAAGGAAATAAAAACAAAAAATAAACTAATTTTCCCACCTTTTAATTTTCAAATTATCACATTTTCAAATCTTCAAATTTATTACACCAGTTCAATAATCGTTGCAATCCCCATTCCTCCGCCAACACAAAGTGTTGCGAGCCCTGTGGATTTATTGCTGCGTTCGAGTTCATCCACCAAAGTACCAAGGATCATTGCTCCTGTAGCGCCAAGCGGGTGACCCAATGCGATTGCGCCGCCGTTCACATTTAATTTTTCATCGGGAACATCAATGTCTCTTTGCAAACGCAGTACTGCTGAAGCAAAAGCTTCATTCATTTCTACGAGATCAATATCCTTTATATTCATGCCTGCTTTTTGCAGCGCAATTTTTGATGCTGGTCCGGGACCTGTCAGCATAATTGTTGGCTCTGTAGAAGTGACAGCAACCGAACGTATAATTGCACGCGGTTTCAATCCTAATTTTTCACCGATCTCTTTTGATCCGATCAATACTAAGGATGCACCGTCTACAATTCCCGAAGAATTTCCGGGTGTATGTATGTGATTTATTTTCTCTACGCTTGGGTATTTTTGCATGGCAACCGAATCAAATCCCATTTCTCCCATCATTTGAAACGCAGGCGCCAGCTGACTTAACCCTTCCATTGTTGTATCCGGACGATTGTATTCATCTTCTTCCAAAACAATTAAACCATTCAGATCCGTAACCGGCACAATAGATTTTGCAAATCTTTTTTCTGCTTTCGCGATACCTGCTAATTTCTGCGAACGCAAAGAATATTTATCTGCATCTTCGCGTGAAAAATTTTCTACTGTTGCAATAAGGTCCGCGCTGATCCCCTGCGGCACAAAATCGGTGTGACTATTCACACGCATATCCAGTACCCATGCACCACCATCATATCCCATCGGTACGCGACTCATGGATTCTACGCCTCCCGCAACAACCAGGTCTTGCCACCCTGAACGCACCTTCATCGCGGCTAAGTTAACAGCCTCCAAGCCGGATGCACAAAAACGGTTGAGTTGAAAGCCGGGAACCTTGGTTGACCAGTCTGCAAACAAAACAGCTGTCTTTGCAATATTTCCACCCTGATCGCCAATGGGTGTAACGCAGCCGATAATTACATCTTCTACGAGGGACGTATCGAGGTTATTTCTTTTTTCCAGCGAGCGCAATAATTGTGCAAGCATATCAACCGGAGTAACTTCGTATAATGCGCCGTTCTTCTTTCCTTTCCCGCGCGGCGTTCTCACGCAATCATAAATATAAGCTTCTGACATTTTGATATTTTTTGTATGATAAATTGAAAATTTAGTGCGTTAATCGTACCAAACGATCGTTTGGTAAAAATAAAACATTCTCTTTACAAAACAACAAAAATTGAATGAAAAGTTCAATGATAACATTATCTAAACGTTAGCCAGTTTTTCTTTTCTCCCTCGAAATGTGAATGATCATTAAAGGAAAGTAATTGCAATCCGCGTGAGGAGGTTTTTATTTTGGTGATGGAAGCATTTGCTGTAAATAATTGCAATTCAAAAGTTTTTTCCAGGGATAAATCAAGTACTTTTTGCAATACAACAGAAATTGCTCCACCGGAAGTAAAAACAAAAATATGATCTTCCTTTTTTGAAAGAGAGATAATATGATCTAAACCCTTTTGTATACGCTCTCCAAATGCATTCCACGATTCATTATAATCATCAAATTCTCCGCCTGTCCAGCGACCAACAGCTCCCGTTAAAATTTCTTTTATTTTTTGTTTAGGATCAGGAGATAAAATAACATCGTTTTGTACCTGCTTGATATCACTATATCGCGTATCATATTTTGTGAGAATTTCACGATGATTAAATTCATCCCAGTGATCCGTTTGAATTAATTTATCTTCACCAAATCCTAAAACTTGCATACACTGAACAGCAGTTTGAATTTGTCTTTTCATATTTCCGGAATAAATACTGCTCACTGTTGTTCCGCGCTGTTTCAAAACTTCTCCTAAATATTTTGACTGTTCAATTCCAACTGAGGATAATGCATCGTAATCTTCCATTCCGAATTGCGCTTGTCCGTGACGTATGAGATGTATAGTTGCCATTGATTAATTTAATTTTCTTTTATTATTTTAAGGCGTGGCTTGCCGCCAAATATTCCGGCGGATAAGTATACCGCTATAGCCATACATCAAGTCTTAGTTATTAGTTTAGAAACGGAGAAGCAATTTTGCATTTAAAATTTAGAATTTTTGATTGTTTTCCTGCAGCGGTAATTTAAATAGTTGACTAATATCCAGAATCTTTTAAATGCCGGGTTGTTTGTTTGCTTGTGATAATAGCGGTAATAAATTTGCTGAGCGATTACTGCCAAACGAAATAATCCATACACTTCATAAAATGTGAAATTCTTTTTTTCAAATCCCATTTTTCTGCAATAATATTCCACCACTTCCTTGCGAGAAAGCATGCCGGGTAAATGCGTTGGCTGCCTTCGAACCTGTTTGACAATAAAATCATCATCTGCCTGCACCCAATACGCCAATGAATTTCCGAGATCCATCAACGGATCAC
>JAQBNI010000161.1 GCA_028288625.1 Bacteroidota bacterium
ATTCAGCAAGCACATATAACGTGACGGCATCCGGAACTTATTACATCGATGCACAATCTTCCGCAGGATGCTGGAGTTCGGCTTCAGGAAGTTTGGCTGTAACAGTAGTTCCTGCTGTACCTACCATTACGTCTAACCCATCCAACGTCACAATAAATCAAGGTTCTAACACTTCCTTTACTGTCACTGCATCGAATATCCCTACAAGTTATATATGGGAAGTAAGCACAAACGGAGGAAGCAACTGGAGTACAGTCTCTAACGGAGGTGTATATTCAACGGCTACAACTTCTATTTTAAATATTACAGCAGCTACATTTTCCATGAATGGCTACCAGTATCGCGCAACAGCAGTGAATGCTTGTGGAAATTCATTGCCTTCCACAGCAGCCATATTAACGGTTACATCTAACAAATTCTGGATAGGAATCGGAACCGTCGGAGGAACCGGAGGTACAGACTTTAATACATCAGCAAACTGGAGTCCATCCGGTGTGCCCGGTGCAACTGATGATGCAATCATAAACTGGACCGTCTCTGCCGATTATACAGTAGCATTGTCGGGAAATGCGACTGTTGGTTCAGTTACTATAAACGATAACACATCATCAGGAATAACCAGGTCCCATGTATTATCAGTGGGAGCCAATACACTTATTTCAAATGGTAATTTTAATGTCACTAACAATGCATCCTCAGCTGCAGCTACAAGTGCTGTTTCCGTTGCAACCGGTGGTACATTAAGTATAGGAGGAAATTTAAAACTTATTAATAGCAATACAAGTAATGGAAGTAATCTAACGATCATGACAAATTCCGGGACGATGACCATAACCGGTACTACACTTTGCTATTCCTTAAATACCGGAACAAGCAGCACCATTGAATTTTGGGTAGGTGATTCTCCTGCCGTTACCACTTTCACAGGCAATGTGAATCTCGATAATGGAACAACTGTTTCCGGCAATGCTGTTGGATTTGCTTCCACAACAACAGGAATTACTACAGGTACATATAAATTTTCAGGCAATCTCACATTAGGGAACAGGGCATATGTGGATGCAGCATCGTACCCAACCACATTTCTTTTTGATGGAACAGGTACTCAAACTTATTTATCGGATAACCCTATATATTATTGCAATTTTTATAACCTGACAATTGGCAGTACCAATAACCCCACTGTAAATGTAGTAGCAGGGCTTGATATACCGGATAATATTTTAAATAATCTCACGGTAAATGGATCGTCCGTATTAAACTTGGGAACAACACAGATAAACAGGAAAACTAATGGCGGAACATTTGCATTGAATGGCACTGCTACCTTAAAATTAGCTGGCACAACAAGTGTTGCTGTTGGTGGAACTGCCACTTTAATTGCAGGCAGTGATTTTCCTTCAGGATTTACAACGAATTCATTAAATGCAACAAGTACTGTTGAATATAATTCTTTAAATGCAGTTGCTCAAACAATTTATAGCGGCACAACATATGGTAACCTTACGGTTACGAATGGCACCGGTTCCGGAAGCACGGTAAAAACAGCGGGCGGTGCTTTAACTGTTGCGGGAAATTTACTGATCAATGCAAATGCCACATTTGCCTCCGGTACTTTTGCTCATACTGTAGCCGGAAACTGGACGAACAACGGAATTTTTACATTCAATAATGTCGGAACAACGGCAACAGTTACATTTAACGGTTCCTCCAATGCGGCTATCAGCGGAAGTTCGACGACTGACTTTTATAATTTCGGCATTAATAAAGGCTCAAATATCAACACCGTATTGAGTGTTAATGGAGCCGGGACAGTTTCAGCATATAACAATTGTACTTTCACTTCAGGGTTATTGCAAATTAATACATCCGGCAGTTTTACTGCGTTGGGAAATGGCGGAGGATTAACAGTTTCAAATGCATCAGGTATTCATGTGAATGCAGGAAGCCTGGCAGTAAATCTTGTATCATTAACAGACAATGGTTTATTCAAAATCACATCCGGTACTGCTAATATCGGCAGCGCCTCCGGCAATGAACTTAGAATTCAGAACCAGGGCGGTGCAAATCCGGGTGGCTTCTTCGATATGCAGGGCGGAACATTGAATATTGCCGGAAGGTTAGTAAATGGCGCCTCAGGTACACCCGCTACCGGTTATCTCTTAACCGGCGCTTCTATTTCTGGCGGAACAATCACACTTTGTACTGTGGGTAATAATAATGCCACCACGGGATCGTTTGATATGCTCACTTCTTCCAATTTAAATATGTCCGGAGGAACAGTGATATTCCAGAATCAAAATACGAATGCTACTCCGTTTAATGATTTACAGATCATCAACAGTACAGGTACAAAATCAATAACAGGCGGAATATTTCAGGTAGGAAATGCATCTACACCCGCAGGGAAGACATTCTTATTAAACAGCACTATACCGATTTATGATTTATATATAAATGATGTAAATGCACCTACTGCCCGATTAGTTTCAGATATTACAACGAGGAACAATGTTTGGGTAAAGGCAGGCACACTGGATGCTGCAACGAATAATAAGAATATAATTGTAGGTGGCAGCTGGACTAACCAGGGTACATTTTCAGCAGGAACTGCAACGGTAACATTTAACTCTACGACTACCGGAAAAACGTTGACCGGAAATCTTTCGGGAAGTAGTAAATTTTATAACCTGACGTTTAACGGAACCGGCGGTGCATGGGCATTTTTTAGTAGTCCTTGTGACGTGGGTAGTAATTTTACCATAACCAATGGTGCTGTTACAGCACCTTCCGGAAACTTAAACGTCGCGGGAACATGGAGCAACAGCGCAACTTTTACTCATAATTCCGGTACTGTGAATCTAAATGGTACTTCCAATCAATCGCTTACCGGCTCTGTACTTACTGTTTTCAATAATTTAATTTTAAATAACAGCAATGGCGCTACACTCACGACGGATGAAAATATAGATAATGCGCTCACATTAACCTTAGGAAACCTTGATATAAGTAATAATACTCTGAACTTTAATGCTCCCGCGTCGGCAGTTGCAGGTGGACCGTTCTCTTCTTCTAAAATGATCATCGCCGATGGCAGTGGTGAAGTGAGAAAATATTCCGGCGGTTTCGCTTCTGGTTTATCTTATACATTTCCGATCGGAGATAAAACCGGTTCACTGGATTATTCACCCATAACTTTAAATTTCACTGCAGCTAACATTATTCCTTTCAGTTCTTATGTAGGCGTAAAGGTAGCTGATGCAAAACATCCCAATAATACGAATACCACAGAGTATACCACCCGTTACTGGAATCTGAGTATGGGAAGTGTTAGCAGTCCGTTGTACGATGTGAATGCGACTTATGTGGACGCTGATGTAACGGGAACGGAAGCGAATATTTCTTTCGGAAAATATACGGGTGCATTGCCATGGGTAAGATACAGTACTACTAATAGTGTAACAAATACTTTATCAGGTACCAATATCACAAATACTTCAGCTGCCTTCAGCGGTATCTCATTAACGCCTCCAACTGTAGTGATCAATCCCGGAACTTCAGTTTGTAACGGTACAATTCTTGCCACCACAGTAACACGAGATCCCGTCATTACTTATTCATGGTCGCCTTCAACATCTTTGGATGATCCTACAATTGCTGCACCCACAGCAATGCCTTCAGCAAATACAGATTATACAGTAACAATAACCGATGGAAACGGATTTACCGCCACGAATACGGTGACCGTTTTACAGACATTAAACAAAGGGATAGTGAATAATACCGGACAAACTATTTGTGACGGAGGAGATCCTTCCTCATTCGGATTTTCAACGGGACCTGTAGGAGCAAAGGGAACTTATAATTATCAATGGTATTACCAGGATGGCGATGTTTCGCCAACAGCGGGTACATCTGCTATAGGAAGCTGGAATATTATTGCAGGTGCGACAGGTGCAACCTATGATCCACCTTCAGGACTTACTACTACACGTTCTTATGTAGTGCAAGTTGACGCTACAGGATCTCCGGATTGTGATGCACCTACCAATTATCAATGGGCAACCGGAAGATGGCTGGTCACTGTCATTCCTGATCCTGTCTTGTCGGATATCGGAGATCAGACCATTTGTACGGGAGGAACTGCCACACTTACAACAACAGCAAGCGGGGGAATTTCTCCCTTTACCTATATATGGCAATATTCATCTGACGGCGGAACAATCTGGAATACTTTAACGGATAATGTTCCGACAGGATTACATTACAGTGGATCAGCAAATACTTTAATAATATCCGGGGATGGGACAGAAACTCCACAGGATAATTTATACAGATGTAACTTAGTGAGCACAAGTTCTTTCCTTGGATGTAACACGGTTACAACTGCCTCTATACTTTCCATTGTAGCCGGACCAACAGGAACTGCCGCTCTGGACAATTTATTTACCTGCGACGCGACAGCACAACTATCTGCATCGTCCCTATCTGCAGGTGCCACCATTACATGGACTAAAGTATCAGGATCGGGTTCTCCATCTTCATCTTCATCAAACCCACTTACAGTAACAGGTCTAACTGCAGGCACAACGGTTTATAACCTCATCGGAGCCAATGGCGTTTGTCCGAACTCTGTATTAGGTACGATAAATATCGATATGCCAACAACTTCTTCCACGGTTTTGGCATCCTCAGCTTCCTGTTCTTATTGTGTGATGAATGACGGAAACATAAGATCCTTTTACAACAACACAGGAAAATTAATTGCAAGAATTGAAGATGACGCAGTAGTGACCCCGGGTGCACTTAATGAAACGGAGATCTGCACACGTATGGATGCAACTGTTCAAACGGTAATGGATAACTTAGGGAATGTGCAGCCATATTTACAACGGCAATGGACCATCCATCCGGTAAACAATACAAGCGCAATTGTAACGCTTTACTTTACTGCTGCTGAACTTGCAGCCTTGCAATCAAGAGCGAATAATACGATATATCAATTTTCAGGATTTGCCCTTGGTGTTACAAAATATCCGGGCGGAAGCAGCGGCACTTTCACAGGACCTGCAACTTCAAACGGTGAAGCGGTGACCGCAATTTTTAGTCCATATGGAAGCGATTTCCAGGCACAGTTCAGGGTGAATACCTTCTCTACATTTTACATACATCCTGCCTTGTTTCCATTTAGTCCGCTCCCTGTCGAACTGACTTCCTTTACAGGATGGAATGAGGCTAACGAAAATAAATTACAATGGAAAACCGCTTCTGAAAATAACACAGTAAGGTTTGAGATAGAAAAAAGCTCAGCGGCTGCTGTATGGACAATGATAGGACAGGTGGCAGCTTCCGGAAACTCTAATCAATTAAGAACTTATGGTTTAAACGATAACGTACCATTTGCAGGTAATAATTACTACCGGCTAAAAATAATTGATGCTGACGGTAAATTCACTTATAGTAATATCATAAACATTCCGCTGGGTAATGTAGTAGTCAATAACATTCGAAATATTTATCCGAATCCGACGAGCGGACAATTAACTGTTGAAATACAATCTACTGCTTCATATGATTGCAAAGTGATGGTATATGATATTGTTGGCAAAAAGGTGTTTGAAAAAACATCTGCACTGGATAAAGGATTAAATACGATAGACCTGAATTTTAGTGCATTTGCAAAAGGAGCTTACATATTGCACTTAATAGATCCGGATGGAAAAATTCATACAGCGAAATTTATAAAAGATTAATTCTTATTTGTTACATCAGTGACAATTCAACAATTTTAAATACGGTATTCCTATCTAAAAAGAATTGTTTTATTCGGTAAAATCGTATAATTTTATATTTATATGAAGAGACTTTACACGAGCTTTTTTTTATTCATTGTTTTAAATCTCTTTTCCCAGAACCAGCTTTACAACAATGGCTGCATAATTTCAGTGAATGGAAGGGTGAGCTCTCTGATTCCGACCTTAAGGGTCAATTTTTCTATAACAAATAATGATGGTGATTTTTCCAATAATACGGGATTAATAGAACTCACGGGCGATTGGAACAATATTTCTTCTTCAAACTATTATACATCCACCGGCATTGAAAGATTTACAGGAACAAATGCACAAACTGTTTCCGGTACATGGAATGGGAATTCTGCAAACCGCAACCAGTTTTATGATCTTAAAATAAATAAAAGCTCAACAACAGGTGAAATTGTTTCCTTAGCAACAAATGTGAATGTAAATGCTAGCGGCAGTGTGGATTTCGAAAGCAGCAACGGCATAATAAGAACAGATATTGCATCTCACGGGAATAATGGCAGCTCTTATCCATACGTACTTACGTTGCTTAGTGTAGATGCATCAAAGTTTACCAATTACTCCACAGGTTACGGCGCCCTCACAAAATATATTGAAGGAAAATTAAAGCGATATGTAGATCAGACTTCGACTTATTATTACCCTATTGGTGTTGCATCTGCAAGCCTGGACGGAATGGAAGCTTTCCGTATTGTTTTCAATCCTCCTTCTGTACCTACTATTTTTCCTTCCACGGGACTTATAGGATATATTCAGCCGGCTGCAATACCTCTTCCCGTTTCAGACCTGATACCAAACGGTGACATATTATTTTATGATATCGGATCATTTCTTACGCCAAACAATAATTTTTCGCAATGTGTGGGTGGACCTGATGGAATTGATGATGAAGCGACCATAGATATTGCCATTACACATGAATGGATCGCAACACCCGACGCAGGATCTACTTTTGATTATAATATTGATGTTTACCCCGGCGTTGTGTTGGACAATATACCTTATTCCGTTATGGGAGCACCCTGCGACGCTATCTATCAAAAGGCAAAATACCTCGCACGAAACGGAAGGATAGGTGGAAATGGATCGGTTGGTCCAACTACTGATCCTGCATGGCCAGGCGTAACAGGTCTTTACCAGGCACCCACAGGAAATACGATCAGCAATCAAAACAGTTTTTCACGCTTCCGGCTTTTCGGCGCTACCGATAATAATACTGTGTTGCCTGTAGAACTTATTTACCTGCAGGCAAACCCGGTGAATAATGAATACATAAAAGTGAGCTGGACTACAGCATCGGAAAATAACAATAAAGGCTTTGTTTTATTACGAAGTACAGATGGTATCACTTTCGATTCTATTGCATGGATTCCGGGTAATGGCACAACGGCATACCCACATAGCTATTATTACAATGATCTCAATGTAGAAAAAGGTGTAGTATACTATTACAGGTTAAAACAAACAGATTTTAACGGTCGTTATACTTTGAGCAGAATGGTTTATGCTCAACTGATACTTTCCAATGCAGAATCCATCCTTCTTTATCCAAATCCTTCCAATACGAATACGACCGTACAGCTACTTTCTCCAATCGATAAAGAATACAAGATTGACACATACAATCCGCTCGGTCAGCTGATGTTTACAAGCAAGGTACTGACGAAACAAAATATAGCATCAAGGATAGAATTGCCATCAAACATTTGGGCAAGAGGTCTATATATTGTTAAAGTACAATCCGAAGACAGGAAGGATACAAAAGGAATAAGATTTATAAAAGAATAAATATACAGTCATGAATAAAATTTTTACGCTGACCGCAACATTACTGCTGTTAATTTCCGGTGCTTTCGCACAGGACAATGTCGGTATCGGTACATCCGCACCTGATGTAAGTGCCAAACTGGATATCAATACATCGCTGGATGCGGCAACACAGAAGAAAGGTTTATTGCCGCCGATGATCTCGCTGGCAAGCACAACAGATGGTGCACCTTTTGCGGGTTTGACAACACCCGGACCGGCTACCGGGTTGCTGGTGTATAATACAAATGCTGCAATGACAGGAGTCGGCGCTTCCGGTGTAGGATTTTATTATAACTCGGGAACCAAGGCATCGCCTGTATGGAAACGGTTTGCAAGTAATGCTGATGCATGGCTGTTATTAGGAAATACAGGAACAGCAGTACCTGTTGTGCCTGCTACTTACGGAACTTCTCTCATCGGTGCATCAGAAAACTTTTTGGGAACATTGGATAATAAAGATTTTGTGATCGGCACAAGCGATATCGAACGGTTACGCGTTAAAAGCACGGGTAATGTTGGTATCGGAACAGCAAATCCTGTCAACACTTTACACGTGATCGGCAATTCGAGCATCGGCAGTACAACCAATAGCGTTACAGGAACAAATTCTGTAGGTATAGGAAATGGAAATACGGTTTCAGGAAATTATTCGGTGATCGCGGGCGGTCAGGGCAATACTATATCGGGACAAAATGACCTGGTTTCCGGGTTCAACTCAAGGGCTAACTTCGATCACTCTATAGCAGTTGGATTTACAGACACCGCGGACGCAAGTGCAACCGGAGCATTCGGTTTTGGAACAAGGGTAACAGGATTTACAGGCTTCGCTACCGGAGACCGGAATAAAGTTTCCGGGCAAAACGGGTTTGCAAGTGGTTATAATAACAATGCAAAGGGGGATGGTTCATTTGTAACCGGTCAAAATAATACCGCAGCTTCATATACTGAAGCAGCTCTTGGCGTAAACGGAACAAATTATACACCGGCTGCAACTGCGTCTTTTGTTGCAACCGATCGGTTACTGAATGTCGGAAACGGAACCAGCACTGCAGCACGCGCAGATGCATTCACCATTTTAAAGAACGGGAGAGTTGGTATCAACAACAGCTCTCCTGATGGAACAAGTAAGCTGGATATTACGGCAACAGATAAAGGAGTGCTTGCACCAAGGGTGGCGCTCACAGCAATCAATGCCGCAGCTCCAATTACAAAATCCGATGGGACAGTAGCAGCAACAACGGACCTTGCTACCAGTCTTCTTGTATACAATACTGCCACTGCAGGAGTATCTCCAAACAATGTTATCCCGGGATATTATTACTGGAACGGATCCGCATGGGTAAGGATACAGGCAGGCAATAACAATTACTGGACGCTTACGGGAAATCCTGATATCGACATCATTACACCGGCAGCACCTGCAACATATGGTACGTCAACCTTTAATGCAACAGATAACTGGATCGGAACCATCGGCACAACAGATGATTTTACAATCGGTTCCGCCAACAAAGAAAGAATGCGTGTAACCAGCGCAGGAAATATCGGTATCGGAACTGCAACACCAACCGCAACTGCGCTACTAACTATAAATCCAATTACGAATGCGATCAGGAACGGAATTGACATGACATTGACAAATGCTGCAGCCGCTGCCACAGGAATTAATATAACCACGGGAAACTCAAACGTAAATGGCATCACAGTAACTCACAGCGCCAGTGCGGCAACCACATATTATGGTGTAGGAGGAAAGCTAACGAGTGGAGTTGGATTGGCAAATGGCTACTTGGGTTATCATACGGGCACAGGAAACACAGCGGCAAATTATTTTGCGGGATATTTCCAGGGGAAAACAGCCATCACCAGTGATAACTCGCCAACTTCTATATCTGATCTTGAAATTCAGAATACTACAGCAGGTACTACACCTGTTACACTTTCTATGCGTCCTACGGTTGAACAAAATACATCCGGTACTAACCTGGCACAGTTAAATTTTGGCGACAGTAGAAGTACAAACCCTCAGGCGCAGATACAAGCAATACGTGATGCTACTGCGACAGCGGGCGCCGGCTCTACAGATCTGCCTACGGCACTCACGTTCTCTACAAATACAGACAATTCTGCTGCTTTAACAGAACGTGTCCGCATCGCTAATACAGGAAATGTGGGTATTGCTACCAACGGACCTAATGTAAAACTGGATATCAACGGAAATTATGCGTACCGCGACGGAGGAACATTGACGCTTGCAAACGGAAACAACAATGACGTAATAATTCCTGCTGCATTTTCTGCTTTCAGAATTGCTGGTCCCACGGCAGTATTTGCCATTACCGGAATTGCCGGAGGTGTGAATGGTCAGATCCTGACCTTGGTTAACTCAACAGCAAATACGATGACCATTGCAACTTCCTCCGGATTATCCGCAGCGGCAAACCAAATCACTATTGGTTCAGGAAATAATTATATTCTGACGGGACAATATTCAACGATCACACTGCAATACAATTCAGTATTAACAAAATGGATCGTTCTTGCCGCGAATAACGGCAATACGGAATTATGGGTGAGACCAACAGGTGCAAGCTATATAAACGATTACTATACGACACAAGCGCGTGTTTATGATGCAGGTCAGCAATTTGCATATTATTATGAAGGCACAAACTCAAACGGGTCTTTCTTTTCAGGACAAAATACCGGTGTTTGCGGAGCGAGAAACGGGCAGGCTTCAACGGATCTTCCTACCTTTACTTTTGACACTTATCCATTCACTGATGCAGGTGGAAATAACGATATCACTGTTGCCGACCAAGTCACTTATTCAGGAATGTATTCTTATGGAGGCGTTTATAATGGGATCACCGGGATCGGCGCTGCGGATGCGGGAGTGAGAGGAATTGCAATGCCATTACCCGGTGGATCCGACGGTACAAATGCCAGCTGGCCGGTCACAGGAGTTCTTGGTGAAAGCACTGGGAATTACAGCGGCGGAGGCAAATACGGCACCCAAGGAGTATATGGATGGAATACCGCTGCAAACGCAGGCGGACAATTCAGTGACGGAGTTTATGGAAGAACGGCTCAAACCGGTTACGCTTCCGCAGGTGTGGTAGGTCAATATGAACCTTCCCAAGCTGGTCCGGGTATAGGTTTATTGAATTCAGGTTTAGGTGCAGTAAGAATGTACGGAGCATTGGGATATAAGGGCAGGGAAGCCGCTGTTTATGGCGATAATGTTGCAGACAATGGTATTGCAATAGGCGTTCGCGGTTATGGATACTGCCTCACAGGAAATCCAAGTTATACTTATGGCGGTTATTTTGAGGCTTTCGGATCACAGGATTCGCGGGCAGTGTATGCAGAACAAGGCACGGGTCCCTTATCTAATTATGCATATTACGGCTTAGGTAACTTTTACGTTTCCGGTGCCAAATCCTCAGGATTTTTAAATAAGGATAAAAAGCCGGTATTAATGTATTGCACCGAAACACCTGAAGTATGGTTTGAGGATCTTGGTAGTGCGTCCATAAGTAATAGTAAGGAAACTTATGTAAAATTTCCTGAAGATATATTAGAGGGAATTATCGTTGATGAAAAACATCCTTTCAGGGTATCCATTACTCCGACGTCAGATCTTGGAAATTATTGGGTGGAAAAAAAGACTGATGGATTTATTTTACACACCACCAATTTAATTTCAGACGGCTCATTTGACTGGAGAATTTCTGCGAAACGAAAAGGTTACGAAGACAGGCGCCTGGATTACGCAGGAGCTGATGCTGCGTTTGATCCATATTTGATTGACCCTTATTCTAATCATGATAACAGCAAGGTAGATTGGAAGGCTGATATAGAAATGAAGAAGCCTGCAATTCTTAAACAGATGAGTGAACGCACATTGGTCCATGCAAATATAAACGCAGGTGAAAAAGCTCCTGTTTTTGATAAAATAAAATATGAAAAAGAGAAAGCTTTACAGAGAAGCAATAGTATCTCTAAATAAAAACTATAAGAGAGATTAAGTCCATAAATTATTTATGGACTTTTTTTATGCGTAGGTTTTTCCTTTTAATAATTCTTCCGCTAAATGATAATTGTCGATTTGATCGGGATGAAAATCCCTGCGGAAATATTGCCAGTATTGTTCTGCCATGGTGCCTCCGAAACTTTTGGAGAAATTCCTGCCGAATAAAAGCAGGTATTTCGGGATCTCACTTCGCTTTATATCTTTATCATTAATCGTGAGCGAGATCATACCGCTTGTTAAGTAAAACCATAAGCCCCAGGTGGCAACAGCCATGCCGCTGATGCGAAGTGCGTAACTATCATCCACTTTTTTCAATACATCAAACGGGATAGATTTGTGTTCGATTTCTTCAGCCGCATGCCACATAAAAAGATCGCGCATTTCTTCCGGCATATTTTTAGTGATTTCTTTGTTGATGATGCCGCTTTCTGCAAGCATCGCTGTGAAGTGTTCCAATCCAACCGTTACGCTCAGCGCCATTTTATCGCCTGAACCGTTCGGAAAATATTTTCGGATTGCTTTTTCTAAACCGTTCCAGGCTGTTGCTCTGAAGAATTTTAAAAATTTTTGCGGCTGCAGATCCTGCGATTCCATAATATCCCAGAACTTCTGGTGTTCCGCATAATGCGTTCCTTCCTGCCCGATAAAATTATTTACGCGTTTTTTTAATTCAGGATCATTCGCATAAACATCTGCAAAAGCTTTCACGCTACGGATAAAAAATTTCTCGCCATCCGGAAACGCCAGATGCTGAGCGTTCATAAAATGTGTGGCAATAGGGTTGTCGTTATACCAATGTTTAGGAAATGGTTTTTCAAATATAAAATTGACCTTTCTTATTTTTGCTTCCGGTTTATTTGCTGCTACTGCCATAACGTGTTATTTTTCGAAAATTAGTCAACATCGCATCACCTTGCTATAAACATTAGATAATTAACCGTAAAGGTTATATACACTTGTTAATGAAATTTATACCCGCGTAAAAATTCCGCGGTTGTCATTCGCTTTTTTCCTTCCATTTGTAATTCTAAAATATCTAAAAAATTATCTGCACATTTTACTTTAAGATATGTTTTATTGTCAGTTGAAATGTTCACGGCTAACGGATCACTGTTCACCGTAATCGTATTCTGCTGTGAACCGTGATCTGTGATCTGTGAACAAACTTCAGCATCAAATATTTTCATCACCTTACCATCCACATAAGTAAAAGCAGCAGGCGCCGGGGATAAACCGCGAATTAAATTGTGAATTTCTTCCGCAGATTTACTCCAGTCAATTTTACAATCTTCTTTAAATATTTTGGGAGCATGTTTTAAATGCTGGATGTTGAATGTTGAATGTTGAATGATTTCTTCCTGCGATAATTCTTTTACCGAATCTTCTTCTATAGCTTTAACGGTTTTTAAAACCAGTTGTGCGCCAAGTTTACTCAGTTTATCATGCAGTGTTCCCGCATTATCTTTTTCATCAATTTTTATTTTTTCCTGGAAAAGAATATTTCCGGTATCTATTTCATGTTGGAGAAAAAATGTGGTAGCACCTGTTTCTTTTTCCCCGTTGATCAAAGCGCAATTGATCGGAGCAGCGCCGCGATATTGCGGCAGGAGGGAAGCATGAAGATTAAATGTTCCAAATTCCGGCAACTGCCATACCACTTCAGGTAACATGCGGAAAGCCACAACAATGAACAAATTCGCTTTTAAGGATTTCAACTCCGCGATAAATTCTTCATTCTTTAATTTCTCCGGCTGAAGTACTTTAATTCCTTTTTCCTGCGCGTAATTCTTTACAGCAGATTGATGAATTTGCTGTCCCCTGCCCGAAGCTTTATCCGGCGCTGTCACCACAGCCGCAATATCATATTGATGCTGCACCAAAATATCCAGGGAAGGAACCGCAAAACCGGGCGTCCCCATGAAAACAATTCGTAGCGCTTTCTTCATGCTGCAAACCTACATAATTACAGGTAATAAAATATTTGTAATTCGTTTTTGGAAGCTTTCACCATCAACAATTTTAACCTTATTTATCTCAATCTTATTGCAGTAGTATGCAACTTATCATAATTTTAAAGCTGTCTTTTATACAAGCTGAATTCACGATAGTTGATAACAATCATATTAGTTCTGCTTAAAGAAACTATATATTTGAATGTTTTTTATTAAACCCATATATTTTGAGTCCTACAGATATTAAAAATCCGGAATACTTTCATAAGGTCGTAGATTGTCAATATGCTTGCCCGGCACACACACCGGTTCCGGAATATATCCGATTAATTTCTGAAGAGAAGTATACCGAGGCGTATATGGTAAACTGGAAATCAAATGTTTTTCCGGGTGTTCTTGGTCGTACGTGCGACCGTCCATGTGAGCCTGCATGCAGGCGTGGCAGAATAGAAGAAGAACCCGTCGCTATCTGCAGGTTAAAGCGTGTTGCTGCAGATTTCAAAGGTGAAGTAAAACACCTGATGCCAAAAGCTCCAAAGGAAAAGAATGGTAAAAAAATTGCACTGATCGGCGCGGGACCGGCTTCACTTACTGTTGCGCGCGATCTTGCACCTTTTGGATATGAGATACACTTATACGATAACCAGGAAGTTGGCGGCGGTATGATGCGCAGCCAGATCCCGTCTTTTCGTTTACCGGGTTCTGTGTTGGATGAAGAAGTAAATTATATTCTCGACATGGATATTCATACTCACTTTAATACACATGTTACGAGTATGAAGGAGATGATCGCAAAAAATTACGACGCTATTTTTGTCGGGACCGGCGCGCCACGTGGAAAGGATCCTAAAGATCTGCCGGGACGCTGGGATGATCCGGAGCATGTCCACATTGGGATCGAATGGCTGGCGAGTGTTGCATTCGAACATATCAGTTCCATCGGAAAAAAAGTAATTGTTTTAGGAGGTGGAAATACAGCGATGGATTGCTGCCGAACATCAAAACGCCTTGGCGGAGAAAGTGTAACTGTTGTTGTCAGAAGCCCGTTTAAAGAAATGAAAGCTTCACCATGGGAAATTGAAGATGCGATGCGCGAAGATATTCCTGTCCTGGATTGCATGGTGCCCAAGTCGTTCGTTTCTGAAAATGGCAAATTGAAAGGCATGATGTTTGAAAAAGTTCATGCTGTATATGATGATAAAGGTAAACGTTCACTTGTGCCAACAGGAGAGCCGGAAATATTTCTTGAAGCTGATGATGTTTTGGTTGCGATCGGTCAGGAAAATAGTTTTCCGTGGATAGAAAGAGATCTGGGAATTGAATTTGATCAATGGGAAATTCCAACAATTGATAAAGTGACGTTTGCATCAGGCGTACCAAATATATTTTTCGGAGGAGATGCTGCACTGGGTCCTAAGAATGTAATTACAGCAGTTGCCCAGGGACATGAAGGAGCTGTTTCCATAGATCTTTTCTGCAAAGGGCTTGATCTTCACAACCGTCCTGACCCGATGGTAAATATGGTCAGCCAGAAAATGGGTGTGCATGAATGGATGTATGAAAACGCGGTTGTGGATGATGAACGATATATTGTTCCTCACGCAAATAAACAAAAAGTACTGAAGGACAGGAAAATGGAAGTCGAATTGGGTTTCGATTTGAATACTGCTTTCAAAGAAGCGCATCGATGCTTGAATTGTGATGTACAAACTGTATTCACGGAATCGCGGTGTATAGAGTGCGATGCCTGCATGGATATTTGTCCCACAAGTTGCATTACGTTTACTGCCGATGGCGATGAAGAAGATCTGCGCACTCGTTTAAGCGCTCCTGCAAATAACCTCACACAAGACCTCTATGTTTCTTCAAACCTTTCTACAGGAAGAGTAATGGTGAAAGATGAAGATGTTTGCCTGCATTGCGGCTTATGCGCAGAACGCTGTCCTACATCCGCATGGGACATGCAAAAATTTTTATATCAAACCACTAACGCCGGGCATTCATGCAAATAGATACTTCTATAAATGATTTTGTGATCCGACTCGCAAATGTAAATGGTACCGGTTCTGCCAGTTCTAATAAGATGTTTGCAAATTCTATTTTTAAGATGGGGATTCCGATGACGGCAAAAAATATTTTTCCTTCAAATATTCAGGGACTTCCAACCTGGTATGAAATACGTGTAAGTGACAAAAATTATCTCGGAAGGAGAGATGGCATTGATATTATGGTTTGCCTGAATCCGCAAAGCATGGAACAGGATATTGCGAATGTTCGCCCCGGCGGATATTTTATGTACGACAGTACTAAATTCCTTCAAAAAGATTATATACGCGAAGACATTCATTATCTCGGTGTGCCGATGACAGATCTTTGTAACAAATCATTTGAAGATCCGCGTTACCGGCAGCTGCTGAAAAATATGGTATACGTTGGAGCTTTGACTGCTCTTTTAAATATCGACCAGGAAGTGGTAAAGGAAATCATTCACCAGGAGTTTAAGAAAAAAGAAAAACTGATTGCTCCCAATGAGCTTGCTGTAAAACTTGGTGTGGATTATGCGATGCAAAATTTTAAATGTCCATTACCCATAAGAGTTGAAAAACGTGATCTCATTGGAGATTCTATTGTAATGGATGGAAATACAGCCTGCGGTCTTGGCGCCATTTACGCAGGTGCAACAGTCGCCGCATGGTACCCGATCACGCCGTCAACATCTGTTGTAAGCGCTTTTGAAAAATATGCGAATAAACTTCGTACAGACAAAGCAACAGGTGCAAAAAAGTTTGCCGTTGTCCAGGCTGAAGACGAACTCTCTGCAATTGGAATTGCAATAGGTGCAAACTGGAACGGAGCGCGCGCATTTACATCTACCAGCGGACCCGGCTTATCGCTGATGAATGAATTCCTCGGTCTGGCATATTTTGCTGAAGTTCCGGTGGTGTTAATCGATGTGCAGCGCGGCGGACCTTCTACAGGAATGCCAACACGAACACAGCAATCCGATATTATCATGGCTGCATATGCATCTCATGGCGATACACGACATGTGTTATTATTTCCATGTAATCCAAAAGAATGTTTTGAATATACTGCGTATGCTTTCGACCTCGCAGAAAGATTGCAAACGCCCATTATTGTAATGACAGATCTTGACCTCGGAATGAACGAACATCTTTCTCCTCCTTTAAAATGGGATGATAACAGAAAGTATGACCGTGGAAAAGTTTTAAATGCTGTTGAACTGGAAGCAATTTCAAAGTGGGGAAGATATCTGGACATTGATGGAGATGGAATTCCATATCGTACAATACCTGGAACACATCCGACGAGAGGAGCATATTTTACAAGGGGTTCTTCGCATGATGAGTTTGCACGGTATACTGAAGACAGCAATGAATATGTAAAAAGTATGGACCGCTTGTTGTTGAAATGGGAAACAGCTAAAGAGCTCGTTTATGCTCCTGAAATTTATAGAAAAAAAAGTGTAGAATCTGTCGGTCTTATTTTTTACGGGACCACTACTTATGCTGCATTGGAAGCCATGGATCTTTTGCGGGAAGAAGGAATAGAAACCGATGCGTTACGCATTACGGCATTTCCATTCCGGGATTCCATAAAACAATTTATTGATGAGCATGAAATTCTTTTTGTGATCGAACAAAACCGTGATGCACAAATGAAGAAGATCATTACAACAGAACTGGAAATAGATCCGAAGAAACTGCTTTCAGTTTTAAATTACGACGGGTTGCCTGTCAGCGCTACCTTTATCCAGCAAAGTATTTCTAAAAAATTGAATGAAATTCACCATCCTTTAACTGCTATCAACTCATGACTTATATAAAACCCAGGTTTCATCACCCGCAGCTTCCCGTTAATAAATTAGGATATACCAAGAAAGAATATGAAGGCGTGGTCTCAACTTTATGCAGCGGCTGCGGACACGATTCCATCAGCGCAGCGATTGTACAGGCGTGTTTTGAAATGAATATACAGCCGCATAAGGTTGCAAAATTATCGGGAATAGGATGTTCTTCAAAAACACCGGCTTATTTTTTAAGCAATTCTCACGGCTTTAATTCTGTGCACGGGCGGATGCCTTCCGTTGCGACGGGCGCCGTTCTTGCCAACCGCGATTTGATTTATCTCGGTGTTTCCGGAGACGGCGATAGTGCCTCAATTGGCATGGGACAATTTGTGCATGCCATAAGGAGAAACCTGAACATGACGTATATCGTAATGAACAACGGTTGTTACGGCTTAACAAAAGGTCAGGATTCAGCGACAGCGGATACCGGCTCCATTAACAAATCCGGAATGGCTAACCCATACCAGAATATTGATCTTGCAGGATTGGCGCTTGAATTGGGTGCAAGCTTTGTTGCGCGCAGTTTTTCAGGAGATAAATCACAGCTCATTCCATTGATCAAAGCTGCAATGTCGCATCATGGGTTTGCATTGATCGACGTGGTTTCGCCTTGCGTTACTTTTAATAACAATACAGGTTCCACCAAATCCTATGATTATGTTCGCCATCACATGGAAGCCGTTGGCGAATTTGATTATGTTCCATACGAAAGCGAAATCAAAGTGGAATACAATGAAGGAGAGATGATCAAAGTAGACATGCATGATGGTTCAAAAATTTACCTCCAGAAACTTGGACAGGATTGGGATCCTTTCAACCGCTATTCCGCGCTCAATAAATTAAATGAATCACGTGTAACCGGAGAGTTACTTACAGGACTTATTTATCTCAACGAAAACAGCAGGGATCTGCACGACATGAACGGAACGGTGCCGCAGCCTTTAAACAGCCTTTCAGAAACTGATCTTTGCCCGGGCAGCGCTGTGCTGGAAATGATCAATGATGAACATAGATAATGATATTGATTCTATCGCTTTAAGCGATAGAATCAGTTTAAAAATTAACAGTATTCTTCGTAAGCTGCCACCAGGTTATCCGCGATCATCTTTGCAGGTCTTCCTTCGATCATATGACGCTCAATAAAGTGGACCAATTTTCCATCTTTAAATAAACCTATACTTGGCGAGCTTGGAGGAAAAGGAAAAGTAAACTCCCTTGCCTTCGCTACTGCTTCACTGTCTACACCTGCAAAAACAGTCACTAAATGTTCAGGATGTTTTTCATGTTGTATAGATGCAAGCACTGCGGGACGTGCATTTGCTGCTGCACAGCCGCAAACAGAATTGAACACTAATAAAGTGGTTCCTTCTTTTTCTGACAATACAGAGGTTACTTCGTTCTCGTTTTTTAATGCTTTAAAACCTGCAGATGTCAGTTGCTCTTCGCAGGGTTTTGTGATGTGTTCCGGATACATATGATTAATTGTTGAATTGTTGAATAATGAATTATAGAATATTAGTTACAATTTTTATACCATGTTTATTAATAAGACAAAATGTCTTTTCGCAATACGCAATACTAATTACTACATACGTTTTCATAAAAAGCCAAGTTCAAGTTTTGCCGCTTCGCTCATCATTTCCTGATCCCACGGCGGTTCAAAAGTAATTTCAACACGGACATCTTTTACGCCTTCAATTTCTTTTGCTTTTTGTTCCACTTCTGCCGGTAAGCTTTCCGCTGCAGGACAATTCGGTGCCGTCAGCGTCATTAATACATGCACGTTATTGTCTACATCCACATTCACTTCGTAAATCAATCCGAGTTCAAAAATATTCACAGGAATTTCAGGATCATAGATCGTTTGAATCCGATTTAAAACTTCATCCTTGATTTCCATAAATGATCTTTGTCTTGTTTCTGTTTCCATTTTTATTTTGCCTGAAAGGCTATGCCGTATGTTTTCATTTTTTTTATCATACTCAATAATCCGTTGGCGCGGGTGGGAGACAAGTGCTCTTGTAAACCGATCTTACCGATAAAATAAAGATCACTTTCCGCTATTTCCTTCGGTGTATGCCCACTTAATACGCTCACTAATAATCCTACAATACCTTTTGTAATGATCGCGTCACTGTCTGCTTCAAAAATAACTTTACCATCTATCATCTGTGCGTTCAGCCAAACACGCGACTGGCAGCCGTGAATTCTATTTTCATCCGTTTTATATTCTTCATCCAGCTTTGGCAGCGTTTTTCCGAATTCAATTAAATATTCATATTTATCATTCCAATCGTCATACATCGAAAAGTCTTCAACAATTTCATCCTGCAATTCATTTATACTTTTCGTTTCCACTAACTCAACATTTTTTTTGCTTTCAAAATAGATGTTACCAACACATCCACTTCTTCCTTTGTATTATAGAATGCAAATGATGCCCTGCAAGTTCCCGGGATATGATAATGATCCATAACAGGCTGCGCACAATGGTGACCGGTGCGAATGGCGATGCCTGAATTATCCAGGATCACTCCCACATCATAAGGATGAATGCCCTCCAGCAAGAAAGAAATTACACAAGATTTATTTTTACTGGTTCCGTATATTTTTAATCCTTCAATGGCTTTTAATTTTTTCGTTGCATACTTAAATAGTTCTGCTTCGTACTTCATAATATTTTTAATACCAAGGTCCTGTACATATTTTATTGCCGTTCCGAGCGCGATACAGCCTGCAATATTCGGCGTACCGGCTTCGAATTTAAACGGAAGATCATTGTACACCGTTTTTTCAAACGAGACTGTTTTGATCATGTCACCGCCGCCTTCATACGGAGGCATCTGGTTTAATAATTGCTCCTTGGCATACAATATTCCTGTGCCGGTTGGTCCGTAAATTTTATGTCCTGAAAAGACAAGAAAATCGACATCCAGCTCCTGTACATCGATAGGATAATGCTGAATTGCCTGCGCCGCGTCCAACAAGATCTTTGCATCATTTTCGTGCGCGATCCTGATCAGTTCTTTTACAGGATTGATCGTGCCAAGTGCATTGGAAACATAAAACGTGGATACCAGCTTTGTTTTGGGTGTGATAATTTTTCGTGCATCTTCCAAAAGTATACTTCCATCTTCCTGCATAGGGATAACTTTAAGTATACATTTTTTTTCTTCGCACAATATCTGCCACGGAACAATGTTGGAATGATGTTCCATTTCGGTGATCACGATCTCATCACCCTTATTAATAAACTTCCTTCCAAAAGTATATGCCACTAAATTGATGGCATTGGTTGTGCCCTTTGTGTAAATGATCTCGTATTCGTGCTTCGCATTAATGAACAGCTGTATTTGCTTGCGCACCCCTTCATAAAGATCAGTGCCGATCTGGCTTAAATAATGAACGCCACGGTGGATATTTGCATACTGGTGCTCATAAAAATATTTTTCCGCATCAATAACTACTTGTGGTTTTTGGGTAGAGGCAGCATTGTCGAGATACACGAGTTTTTTACCACGAATCGGTTCGTTCAGTATCGGAAAATCCGCGCGTATCTTTTCTATGTCAAACACCTTATAATTCTATTTTTAATAACTCCGCAATTCTTTCCTGTAATTTATTGCGCAGCAATTCATTCTTTATATTTTCTACAACTTCTGCGGCAAATGCATACACAAGCAATCCGCGCGCAACTTCCTTACCGATTCCGCGCGCCTGCAAATAAAACAATTCACTGTCTTCTATTTGTGAAGAAGTTGCGCCGTGACTGCATTTTACATCATCCGCAAATATTTCCAATTGCGGCTTTGTATAAATATTTGCATCATTCGATAATAAAAGATTGCGGTTGCTTTGAAATGCATTTGTTTTTTGCGCAGCCTGTTTTACTACGATCTTGCCGTTAAAAACCCCGGTTGATTTTCCCCCGAGAATTCCTTTATACAATTCGTTGCTTTCACAGTTTGCAACATTGTGATTAACCAGTGTACGGTTATCTACATGTTCTTCATTTTCGAGTAAGTACAATCCGTTCATATGTGTTTCAGCGCGTTCCCCGTTGACATCAAACTGCAAAATGTTTCTTGTGATACCCCCCGTCAGAGATATAGTATTTACTGTACATACAGAGCTTTTGTCCTGTTTAACAAAAGTATTATCGGTGATATTAAATACTTTTCCGCCATCCTGTATTTTGTACAATTCAGTATGTGCATTTTCTGCAACCTGCATTTCCGTAACGATATTCAAATACGCAGGAGCTTCATCATAATTGATGTAATATTCTGCAAGTTTTACCTGTGAATTTTTTCCAACGATAATTTTATTCTTCAACTGAATAATATCGCTTGACTTTGTATGGATATAAAAAATTTCAATAAGGTCATTCACTACAACATGATCGCCGATCTCTAAAAAAATACCGTCAGATGCAAATGCATTATTCAATTCGAGTAAAAAATCAGATGTAATATTTTCTGAAACATTGTTTGTATTCCAGAGATTGATTTGCGGATGATTTATAAATGAAGATAATTCAGAATGAAAAACTCCGTTTACAAAAACAATGCGGTTTTCAGAAACTGAATATTCGTCGATGAATTCTTTTTCGACGGTTAAAGATCCCATCATTTTAAACATGTTTACGTGTTGGTCGGCGACCAACACAGGCTTAAATCCCTGCTGTAAAATTTTATTGTAGTACGTGTATTTCCATTCTTCATTCTTCATAGAAGGCACGCCCAATTGAATAGCATTTTGCAATGAAGCTTTTTGATTTTCATCCTGTATCTTAGGAAGATTTTCCTGTAATATGCTGATCAGATCGCTCATTAAGTTTTATTGCTTTATTTTAACAGATCATTTAATTCACCATTATAATAACGAAAAGTATACCGTGCCGTATCTTGAGTAATATATACATCCGCAACTTTTATCAATTTATTTTCAATAGTATAATATTTTGATCCAGTCTCTTTAATTTTTTTCCAGCATGGATATTTACTCAAAAAGTCAAACGCAGAAGCATTCATTTTGTCTATCCATTCTATTAAATATTCCGTACACGTTCCATTTTGTATGATGGATGTATAAGACACTTTAAACTGAGGGTCTTTTATCTTATATCCAGACAACCTAACGGTGTCTATTTTATTGTTTCCCGCACCTTTAATATCCTTCATCTTAAATTTGAATGTTTTTCTAAACTCTTTTATCATTTGTTTATGAAATAAATTTACGATGCCTAGGTCATCATTTAAGAAATCAACATCATAACACTCGTCACTATAAATTGCGGTATAAGAAGAAAGTAAGGATATGAGAATTAAAAATTTCATTCTATATTTCTACATTACTTAATTCTTTTATCCAGTCGTATCCTTTTTCTTCGAGTTCCAGGGCAAGATCTTTGTCACCGCTTTTCACAATCTTACCATCATACATGACATGCACGAAATCCGGAATGATGTAATCCAGTAATCGCTGATAGTGGGTGATGACCACAAATGCATTTTCCTTCGTTCTTAATTTATTTACGCCGTTTGCTACAATTCTCAATGCATCGATATCGAGACCGGAATCAGTTTCATCCAGTATCGCTAATTTCGGATCGAGCATTGCCATTTGAAAAATTTCATTTCTTTTTTTCTCGCCGCCTGAATAACCATGATTAACAAAACGCGAAATAAAATCCTTACTCATTTCAACGAGCTCCATTTTTTCGCGCATCAATTTTAAAAATTCATTGGGCGGAATATTATCCATCCCTTTCGATTTGCGGATCTCGTTTACTGCAGCTTTTAAAAAATTCGCATTGCTGACACCCGGAATTTCTACAGGGTATTGAAAGGCTAAAAACAAGCCCTGCTGCGCACGTTCTTCAGGAGAAAGATCCATTAAATTCTTTCCTTCGAATTCTACCGTTCCTTCCGTAATGTCATAGCCTTCCTTACCTGTAAGTACTGCCGCTAACGTAGATTTTCCGGTTCCGTTCGGTCCCATGATCGCATGTACTTCGCCTGCATTTACTTCAAGAGATAATCCTTTGAGTATTTCTTTTGCTCCCGAGTCGGAAGATATTGAAGCATGTAAATTTTTTATTTGTAACATATTCTTCTCAATTCAACATTCAAAATTTATAATTCAACATTATCCTACGCTTCCTTCCAAACTGATCGCCAATAATTTTCTTGCTTCTACAGCAAATTCCATCGGCAGATTATCCATCACTTCCTTACAAAAACCATTCACGATCATCGAAACCGCAGTTTCTTCATCGATACCTCTTTGCTGAAAATAGAACAGCAAATCTTCGCCGATCTTTGAAGTGGTTGCTTCGTGTTCAACTTTAGAACTGTTGTTGCTGATCTCTAAATATGGAAAAGTATGCGCACCGCATTGATCGCCCATCAGCAAGGAATCGCACTGAGAAAAATTACGCGCATTTTCAGCCTTACGATGCACTTTCACTAAACCGCGGTAACTGTTTTGACTTCTTCCTGCAGAAATTCCTTTTGATACAATCCTGCTCTTGGTATTTTTTCCGATATGGATCATTTTCGTACCGGTGTCAGCTTGCTGCATATTGTTAGTGACAGCAACAGAATAAAATTCACCGATAGAATTATCACCGGCTAGAATACAGCTCGGATATTTCCAGGTGATCGCGGAACCGGTTTCCACCTGTGTCCAGCTTATTTTAGAATAATTTCCTTTGCAAATTCCGCGCTTCGTTACGAAATTATAGATACCGCCTTTTCCTTCTTTATCGCCGGGATACCAGTTCTGCACGGTAGAATATTTGATCTCTGCATTGTCTAACGCGATCAATTCAACTACCGCTGCGTGTAATTGATTCTCGTCTCTTTGAGGGGCTGTACATCCTTCCAAGTAACTCACATAACTTCCTTCGTCTGCAATCAACAGTGTCCTTTCAAATTGACCGCTGCCTGCGCTGTTAATACGGAAATATGTAGACAACTCCATCGGGCAGCGTACGCCTTTTGGTATATAACAAAAAGAGCCGTCGCTGAAAACAGCGCTGTTCAATCCTGCGTAAAAATTATCTTTTTGAGGAACTACCGATCCGATATATTTTTTCACCAATTCCCCATGCTCGCGTATCGCTTCGCTCATAGAGCAAAATATGATGCCTTTCTGTTTTAAAGTTTCCTGGAATGTGGTTTTTACAGACACACTGTCAAACACAATATCAACTGCAACTCCGCTTAATCTTTTCTGCTCATCGAGTGAAATGCCTAGCTTTTCAAAGGTTTTCAGTAATTCGGGATCTACATCATCAAGGCTGTCTAAACTTATTTTTTGTTTGGGTGCAGAGTAATAAATGATATCCTGGAAATCTACTTTCGGGTAATGCACATTTGCCCACGTGGGCTCCGTCATTTTCTGCCAGTCGCGGAATGCCTTTAAGCGCCATTCCAGCATCCATTCAGGTTCTTCTTTTTTTGCGGAAATAAACCTGACTGTGTCTTCGGTTAATCCTTTTGGCGCATTATCTTGCTCAATATCAGTAACAAAGCCGTATTTATAATCGGTTGTAGTTAATTCTTCTAATATTTGCTCTTGGGTTGACATGGTTATGCTCTTTACCTAAAACTAAGTACAAAGTTACTTTCAATTTTATAATAAAACAATAGCTATTTAGATTCGTTCTAAATAATGTGTTTTTTTTACGTTAAGAGTGAAGACTATTTCATAATATTCGCAGCAGACCAGGTGGTCATCTTTCTTGGTGACATTTGGGCGAAGAATACGGACAGTTTATTGATGATACCGGGAACGATAGATCGCTTTCTTTTAAACATTGCATTTAATGCAATATCCGCCACTTCATCAGCCGTCATTAAAGTTCTTGCCACAAGTTTATTCACCTTGGTTTCAGACACTTCAAAGAATTCCGTTTTTGTTGCGCCGGGGTATAAAGTTGTAACCGAAACGTTACTTCCTTTTAATTCAAAATCAAGCGCTTCACTGAACAGCATCACATAAGCTTTAGTTGCGGAATAGGCAGCGAAATAAGGCGATGGCTGAAATGCACCGACAGATGAAACCTGTAAAATATATCCCAGCTTATTTTTTTTCATTTCATTTCCGAAAAGATAAGTGAGCTTTGTAAGCGTTCCGATATTCAGCTGCAGCATTTCCATAGTTTTTTCAATCGGGAGGGATAAAAAATCACCGCTCGTGCCGAATCCTGCGTTGTTGATGAGGATCGTGACATTCAATTTATTTACCTGTACGAAGGCGAGTAGTTTATCCGTTGAGTCCATTTCCACAAGATCCAGCGACAGCACATGAATATCGGTTTGATGCGATTCAAGAATTTCTTTTTTAAGCCTTTCAAGCCGGTCTGTTCTTCGTGCCACCAACACCAGGTTATAACCTCTTTTTGCAAGTAATTTTGCAAATTCCAAGCCCATGCCGCTGCTTGCGCCGGTAACGATCGCATATTCGTTGTTCATAGTTGATTTTTAGGTGATGAAGGTAATCATTTGCTGTTGGTGAAGGAAGAAAACTATTCTCTATGTTGTAAATTTTTCTTTTGTATTTTCGTACTTATCAAAACAACTTAAAAATATTTTCATGAAAAAATTATTTCCCCTTCTTTTATTCGTGCTTTTATTTAGCATGATATCCTGTAAGAAACCAAGTACTACAACAAACAACAACAACATTCCTTCTGTCCCGGACAGCGGCATGTATATCAGCAAGCAGTATAATGAATCGCAGCTCACTGTATTGAGGAATATTGCATTCTCCACCCGTCCGAACAGCGGCAGGCAATATACATCCGATAGCACAAAAGGCACAGATACATTATTGTCAACACTAACGCTTCGACTTGATATTGCATCGGCTCCAAATGCAACTGCATCCGGCAAGCAACCGCTGATCATTTTTATACATGGTGGAAATTTCCTTGCCGGTGATAAAGAAAATATGGAAGCTGAAGCCAGGACTTATGCCACTGCGGGATATGTAGTTGCAACGGTTAATTACCGCTTAACACCGGACAATGAAACGAGCACTTCAACAAGAATCCAAGCTATTATAGATGCGACTGATGACGTGATGAATGCTATAAGGTTTTTAAAAAAGAATGCGAGTACTTATTATATCGATACGACGCGTATTGCGACGATCGGTTCTTCTGCGGGAGGCGGCTTATCTTTAATTAATGCAATACAGTATGATGATCTTTTGCTTACTGTATCAGACTATGCAGGATATTCTTCAAAGGTGCAAGGTGCAGTATCTACTGGGGCAACGCTGGTGGAGACTGGCATCAACCCGACAGATTTTTTAAATTTTGATAGTTTTGATACGCCTGTGTTATTGTTTCATGCAAATCCGGAAGACGGCTATCGTCATACAACGTGGATAGACAATGTAATTCCTACTCAAACGCTCATCAACAATTCAGGAAACGAGTGTATCATTTCACCTCAGCCGAATTTAACGCATACAGTAGATATGTCTGTTGGCGGAGACTATTGGAATGTTACAAAAGATTTCTTTTGGAAGAAATTGAAGTTGTACGGACTGTAAATATTAATGTTTATTTTCAATTCTTCATACACCGAACGGAATATCCGTTCTGTTTTACAGCGTCATTGCTGACATTGATAATAATATTATTATTCACATAACAGTATGCAGCAAAATAAAAATAACCGTGATACGGATCTGTAGAAGACCAAAAATTTGCTTCAAATCCCAAATAAAGATCCTGGCTATCTAATTGCCTCATTCCACCAGGAAGAGCTGAAAAACCACTGGAATTGGTATTGGTTACGTTTGGTGATGGATACCATAATGATGAAGTATCTTTTATTTTTTCACCTTGATAATCGCCTCCCAAATAATTAACCAGTGTTATCCATTCAGAATCGGAAGGAACATGCCATCCATCCGGACACAATTTCCCTGTATTTACAGCAAACCAATTATACAATTTACCATAAATTGAATTGTTGGCTATATCATTATTATAATATGCATAAGCACCGGCAGCTATGCTGTCTCTCCACTGTAAACTGTCCAAACCGGTTGTAATATTTGTACCATCATTGTAATGGGCTGTCTTCAAATTTTCTTTTGTCCAGCACTGTGTGCCGATGGTTACTACATTATATACATTTCCGTCTACATCTGAAACCGTTGGGTCACATGTTGCAATACTCACGGTTGTAAAACTGATTTGGTTTCCATAACTCACACCCATATCATTATATGCAAATGCCCGCGCATAATAAGTAGTCCCGCTAATTAAATCTGACAAAGTAACAGCAAATGTCCCTATACCTGTTCCCGTATTAATTGTAGTATGATCAATAATTGTAGGATTTGGATTTGTGCTGTAGCAAACTCCTTTTTGTATTATTGTTGATCCACCATCATCCGTTATTTTACCACCTGTAGTACAACGGGTTAATGTAATATTACTGGCTGTCGTGGTAGTTAAAACAGGTGCATAAAGTAAAGAGGAGTAAGTTACACTATCTATATCTGTAAGAGGAATGTGTAATACATTTCCATCGTGTTTAAAAATATTCATATTAGACTGACTGAAACCCAATGTTACAATCATCATTATTGCAAGTGTAATTATTTTATTCATGGGGATTTTATTTATTGATGATTGTAATTTTTCGGGAAATGGTTTCTTTACCAATAGTCATAGAACAGATATAAGAACCTGCAGAAACTGCTGCGCCTGAATCATTATTTCCATCCCAATTCATCATATAGCTACCCGGCAAAGAATTATTTTGAATAAGTTGTTTTACACGGTTACCGCTGATATCCCAAATTTCAAAAACCACTTTTACAGGATCTGTTAAAGTATAATTAATAGTAACTGAACGGTTACTTGGATTAGGATAGATCTTAATCTCAGGATTCTTGCTAAGAACAGGTTGAAGTATTGTTGCCAGGTTATAATTATAATGCCCGATATCATTTACATCCCAGGATATTACTGAACCATCGCGCTTATTCAAATGCATTGTACTGCCTGTGAAAGTGATAGATCGTACTTCCGAAACTGGATAAACTCCCTGGGTTCCGTCTTTAAAATTGAAATAGATATTTTCCGCAGATGCATTTAATATTCCAAAGAATAAAATACTAAAAAAAAGACTCTTTATATTTTTCATAACCGGCTTTTTATTGACTATAATAAAATATATTTATAAATATATAGATTAAATTGTATTTCACCAAGCAAATTCTCATTTTGAGGCTGGGTGTTTATAACTACTGGTCACACAATATTCATCATTTATCATTCAACATTATTTTCTATTTTTACCGCATGACGCATCAACAAAAACTGGAACTGCTCGAGAAGAAAAAACAGGAAGCGCTGCTCGGCGGCGGACAAAAACGCATCGATGAGCAACACAAAAAAGGAAAGCTCACCGCGCGCGAACGCCTTGATCTCTTACTTGATGCAGGCAGCTTTGAAGAAATGGGCATGCTCGTTACACACCGCGCTACCGATTTCGGAATGGATAAAGAAAAATATTCAGGTGATGGCGTCGTCACCGGATTCGGCACTATTCATGGCAGACTGGTTTATGTTTTCTCACAGGATTTTACAGTATTCGGCGGTTCGCTTTCAGAAACACATGCGGAAAAGATCTGCAAGATCATGGATCTCGCTGCAAAGACAGGCGCACCCGTTATAGGCTTGAACGATTCAGGCGGCGCGCGCATCCAGGAAGGTGTGGTTTCCCTCGGGGGCTACGCAGATATCTTTCACCGCAACGTGCAATTCTCCGGCGTGGTGCCGCAGATCTCTGCGGTAATGGGACCCTGTGCCGGCGGTGCAGTGTACTCACCGGCTATGACCGATTTTACACTCATGGTAGAACTTACTTCCTATATGTTTGTCACCGGACCCAGCGTGGTAAAAACGGTTACGCATGAAGAAGTAACGTCTGAAGAATTAGGCGGCGCAATGACGCATGCTACAAAAAGCGGCGTCACACATTTTACCGCGAAGAATGAAGTGGAATGTATAGAGCAGATAAAAAAATTACTGAGCTATATGCCTCAGAATTGTGAAGAGAATGCTCCCAATTATCCTTACGAAACAAACGGTTCGGAAATGCGGGAGGAGCTGAAAACATTGCTGCCCGTAAATCCCAACCAGCCTTACGATATGCGCGATGTGATTTCAAAAACAACGGATGAAAATTCTTTCTTTGAAGTGCATAAAAATTTTGCAGAAAATATTGTCGTCGGGTTTGCGAGGATAGCGGGAAGAAGCATCGGCATTGTTGCAAACCAGCCGGCTTATCTCGCAGGAGTGCTCGATATAAATTCGTCAAGGAAGGGGGCGAGGTTCACGCGTTTTTGCGATGCCTTTAATATTCCGTTATTAGTACTGGTTGATGTTCCCGGTTTCTTGCCCGGCACCGATCAGGAATGGAACGGAATTATTGTAAATGGCGCCAAGCTTTTGTATGCGCTCAGTGAAGCGACGGTTCCCAAAGTGACTGTGATCACTCGTAAAGCCTATGGTGGAGCTTATGACGTGATGAATTCAAAACACATTGGAGCGGATATGAATTACGCATGGCCTACGGCAGAGATTGCAGTGATGGGTCCGAAAGGCGCTGCTGAAATTATATTTAAAAACGAAATAAAGAAAGCCGCTGATCACGCACAAAAATTAAAAGAAAAAAGTGATGAATACACGGACATGTTTGCAAATCCGTACCGTGCGGCTGACCGTGGTTTTATTGATGAAGTGATCAAGCCGGAAGAGACGCGGATCAAGCTGATCAAGGCTTTTCGCATGCTCGAAAATAAGGTCGTACAATCTCCGAAAAAGAAACACGGAAATATCCCGTTGTAACAAACAATTTAAACACATACCGGTTAAGATAACTATGTATTTATGTGTTTAAATTTTTCTATTCAATTTTAATCGTATTTCTACCAAATATTAGTGAATCTCTATAATTATTTGTGGTTTCATTTAAAACATTTAATTTTGTCAAAATTTTAAAAAATGAAATCAAACATTTACGAACTCAAAATCTCAAAAATAAAGGTAATGAAAAAGATATTTATTGTTCTTTTCATATCAGGAATTGTCAGTGCATGCATTCCTACGGGTGGTCCCGCACCAACGATAAAACCAAATGATACGAGTAAAAACTTAACGCATATCGCAATCGGTTCGTGCTGCAATCAGTTGCTGAATATGTCGATCTTCAAAGCGATTAAAAATCGAAATCCGGATCTGTATATTGCTATGGGAGATAATATTTATTCCGACAATATTCTGAACGGAGATTTCGCAACCTTTCTGCAATCACAGTATGACCTGCTGAATGCCAACTACGATTTTAAAACTTTAAGAGCAAATATTCCGTGCATCGCAACCTGGGACGATCATGATTACGGACAAAATAATGCAGGCGCGGAATTTCCATACAAGCTGATCTCTAAAAATAAATTTCTTACTTTCTGGAATGATCCGTCAACAAGTGACAGAAGAACGCATGATGGTGTTTACACTTCCTATATTTACGGAGATGCTTCGCATAAGGTACAGATCATTATTCTGGATTGCAGGAATTTCCTCAACGTGATCAGCGGCGAACCGATCTCGGCTACTTCAGATACATCAAAAACAATTTTAGGCGCTACGCAATGGGCCTGGCTTCAGCAGGAGCTTCAAAAACCTGCGGCTGTCCGCATCGTGGTTTCCAGCACACAAATGTGCACAGAACACAATTTCTGGGAAGCCTGGGCAAATTATCCACATGAAATTGAAAGATTCTTCAAGACGGTAAAAGACGCAAATGCAGAGCACCTTTTCGTGATCAGCGGAGATGTGCACTATGCTGAATTCAGCAAGAGAACTAAGGCTGGTCAGTATCCTATTTACGACTTTACTTCCAGCGGGTTAACACATACTGAAAATTCTCCGGCTGCAAATCAATACAGGCTGGGTACTGCTTATCCGGCATTAAATTTTGGCATGATCAATATCGACTGGACAGCAAATCCGATCACTATTACCTGGGAAGCTTGCGGTACTGATGGTGCTGCTCACAGAACACAGGTGATATCACTTGACGAATTAGAATTCTGATTTGATCATCCAGTCATACGAGTAATAAGCTGTTTATAAGAGCAGTTGCACTTTCTTTGATTTAATCAGATTAATTGTACATTTGAGAATATTATATTCTTATTCTACACGCTCTCATTCCTTTAAACAAAATCAGCTTATTTCCTTTTATATCAAATAACCTAAAAAATGAAATATTCAATTGACAAAAAAGCCGAAGAATTTCTCTTTCAATATCTGAACAATGCTTCGCCTACGGGTTTCGAAGCGGAAGGACAAAAACTCTGGCTGAATTATATCAAACCCTATATCGATGAATATCATGTAGATCATTACGGAACTGTTTATGGGGTAATAAATCCCAAAGCAGAATTTAAAGTGGTGATCGAAGCGCATGCCGATGAAATTTCATGGTTCGTTAGTTATATCAGCGATGACGGTATGATCAGTGTGATCCGCAACGGCGGAAGCGACCATATGATCGCACCTTCAAAGCGTGTAAATATTCATACGAAGAAAGGAATTGTAAAAGGAGTTTTCGGATGGCCTGCAATTCACCTGAGAGACCTCGGAAAAGACACGGCACCTTCTCTTAAAAATATTACGATCGATGTTGGCGCAGCGAACAAAAAAGAAGTGGAAGGAATGGGCGTTCATGTTGGAACGGTGATTACCTATGAAGATGAATTAATGGTGTTGAATAAAAAATATTACACCGGCAGGGCTTTGGATAACAGGGTAGGAGGTTTTATGATCGCGGAAATTGCACGCTTGTTAAAGGATACCAAAACAATCCTTCCTTTTGGTTTATATATCTGTAATTCTGTTCAGGAAGAAGTTGGATTAAGAGGAGCGGAGATGATCGTAAGAAAAATAAATCCGAATATCGCAATCATTACCGATGTATGTCACGACACGACAACACCGATGATTGACAAAAAAGAACACGGTGATTTTAAATGCGGGAAAGGACCTGTGGTTACTTACGCGCCCGCAGTGCACGGCATCATCAGGGAGCTGATCATTAGCACTGCGGAAAAAGAAAAAATAGCTATCCAGCGCGATGCAGCCAGCCGTGTTACCGGAACAGATACGGATGCCTTCGCATATATTGGCGGCGGTGTGCCAAGCGCCCTGATTTCACTGCCGTTGAAGTACATGCACACTACAGTGGAAACTGTTGCAAAATCGGATGTGGAGAATGTCATTAAGCTGATATTCGAAACACTGAAAAGGATCACGCCGAAGATAAAACTGAAGTATCTGAGTTGATATAAAGTTATTTGTTATCGGATAACATTATTAGGAATTGCGTTAGATTTATTTCTTTCGTATACTTATAACAAATAACTTATAACTACCTGTAACTTTTTCCCAAACATTTCGTCTATATAATTGTCTTATAGATACATTTCAAAATTTATTTAATTTAAAAAATTCCATTTATGAAAACGAATCATTTTTTAGTTGTGATTTTTTTAATGAGCATTTTATGTGTTGCAAATATTTCATGCAAAAAAGACAGCTCTCCCGGATCAAACGAAGTTTTTATCCAGGATAATTCTTACAATCCTTCTTCAATAACTGTAAAGTCGGGAACAACTGTAACATGGACAAACAAAGGCAGCGGACAACACACCGTTAGCAGCGACGGCTCCGGACCGTTAAACAGCGGAACCTTAAACGCAAATCAAACCTATTCGTTTACGACAGGAACTACAGGAACATATACATATCATTGCAATTTTCATAGTGAAATGCACGGCACGCTTGTTGTTAATTAGTTAGTGAGATGATAAATTTTAAATTAATGCCTTCGCTTAAAGCGATGGCATCAATGTTTCATTATTTCATTAAATTCGTATCGTGCGGATATTAAAAATACTCATCGAAACGAATTTGTTTGTTTCCCTTGCAGCGGTTGCTTTTTTATGGGCAAATATTTTACTGCTTGGATTTCCGCATCAGCATTTATATTTTCTCACTTTGCAGGTATTCTTTTCCACGTGGTTTATTTACCAGGTTAGCCGTTGGATCTATTTTAAAAAAGGAGCATACACCAACACGGAAGAACTCGTAGTAAAATGGTTTGAGAAATATCCTGTACTGACCCAGTCTACCATTTTTTTATCGGGAATTCTTACTATTGTTTTTACATTTTTATTAAAATGGGAAACTATTCGTCTTCTTATTTTTATTGGGGGAATTTCCGTATTGTATCCTATACCGTTTTTAAAGCCGTTCGGAATAAAAACACGGCTAAGGGATTTTCCGTTTTTGAAAATATTTCTCATTGCCATCGTATGGAGTGTTACTTCCGTTTTGCTTCCTGCAACAGAAGCCGGCATTAGTTTATCGGAAAGAAAAGATGTATACTTAATGCTTGCCACTCAATTTATTTTTATACTGTTTATCACGCTTCCATTTGATATCAACGACATGGAACTGGACAAAACCACCAGTATAAAAACTATTCCCGGAGTCTTTGGATTAAAAACTTCAAAGATCATTTGTATGTTGCTGGGTATTCTTTGCGGCGCTTTGACCTTGTTTGTTTACATGCTTGAAAACTGGCGTAGCGGAATGAATATTTATATCATGGAACGAACAATTATTTTATTATGGTTATTACTCCTGCTGTTACAATTATTTACTTTTATCAGAGCGGATAAAGTAAATAAGTGGATCATAAAAGTGGTGTATGACGGAAGCATGATCGTTTATTTTTTAATTGTTTTTTTCACTATAAAATAATGACAATGCCTTCCTCCTTATCAAGTGGGATAAAGGAGGATGTGTTCATCACATTATTTTTTCAAAGAGAATACAAAAGAAGAATTTCATAATAAGCCTTTATTAATTTCAATGTTATTTGTATGGTTTAATCTTAATTGATGTAATTTGCTTCATCATATTTAAAATAAAATAATTGTCAGAGTTTGGATTAATAGAAACCATTAAAGTTGTAAACGGGAGACCCGTTTTTAAGAACCTGCACGTACAGCGTTTATGCAATAGTTTAAAAGTGATCCATATAAATGAAAGTGAATATAAAGTTGAAGACAGGATATTGCGTTTACTTAAATATGAATGTATCGGAAAGGGATTGAAAAATGTGAGGCTCCGTATTGAAGTGCAGAAAAACAGGATGCATGATTACATGCCTGATGTGGATGAATTAAAATGGAATTGTTTATTAAAGCCTCTTGAAAATTCCAAATTTGAATTGAACGCGCGGGGACTGAAATTAACTGTTCTTCCAAAACATAAAAAACAGCTGGATGCATTTTCAAATCTTAAGCATACTGATCGTGCGATCTATGACGCTGCAATTGAACATGCCATGACAACGCGTTTCGATGACGCCATTGTGCTGAATGAAAATAATAAAGTAACGGACACATCGATCTATAATATTTTTATGGTGAAAGACGGATCGGTTTTTACACCTCCGCTGGAAGATGGTCCGGTTGATGGGGTTTTAAGAAAATTGTTGCTCACGTTACTGCCTCAAACAAAGATCACTGAACGTTCAATAACACAGGAAGACCTGTATACTGCTGATGAGATCTTTTTAACGAATGCTATAAGAGGTATCCGGTGGGTAAATACGATAGATGACAAGCATTATACAAACTCATTTACAACAAATTTATTTACGGAATTCAGTGGTGTGATTTCAGAGCATTTCGGCGAGCACCTGATCTCTGATGCAGTAATGAAATAGTTGCGGTTTATTCCTTTTCATACTTTTGATTACTCACAATAAACCATTAATTTATTATTGAATTATATCATTATTTCATTCATTTAAACGCTTACTTCACAATACATTACCCATTGATTTATTATTAAATTATTTAACTCTTTCCTTCCTCAACACGTGTGAATAATATAACAACTTCATCCTTGCGTGTAACAGATAATTTTGGACAGAATTATATATTGCAGTTGATTTGAATCAAAAAATGTTTTTTTCATCAAAATATTGGACAGTCTGCTAAAAAAAGCCTATTTTTAATGGGATTATTATTTAGCAAGAGTCCATACAAAATCCTGGTATGAGTAAACGTTTACTTCTTCTATTATTAATATTTAGCTCTGTTTTCTCTCTCAAGGGGCAGATAAAGGTCAATATTTCCTCTCAGATTCACGGATTTCGACATGGTTGGGATTGTGGCAGTGATGATGGAACAGGTGGACAGCCCGATCCTCGTTTTCAGGTATGGATAGGCTATAATGCGAATTGGTCTCAGTCTACAAATCCTCCGGGACTTTTTTCGTCCTGCGGAATTACCTATGGTGCCGATAACGTTAATTGTTCAACTTGGTTCCCTACTTCAGTTGCAACAGGACCTTATATTACGCTTCCATCTTTTTCAACTATTATCACTAATACTTTAGATGTAAAGATGAGATCGTGGGAGGAAGACAGAAATATTACCTGCTGCAGCCCTAATCATTGCGATCCGTATCCGTCTTCGAGTTTTACAGGAACAGGCTTATGCCATGATCCGATTTTTAATTTTGCTTTACCATGTCTCAATCCTGATGATAAATATTGCGGGGAAACAGTAATCGCTAACCTGGAGTATTGGCAAAAGCCACCCTGTGCGAGTACCGATGCAGATAAAACATGGACTGGAGATTATGACCATGGTACCCAGCTAAGTATGCATGGAAGATGTGATGCCGGTGATTATGGCATTAATGAATTGCTTGTAGTCTGGAGTTTTGCAGAAAAACCTCTGATTACAATTGAACCTAAAACTGCTTTAGGTGGAGCAACTTCGACTACGATTTGTGCAGGTGTTCCTGTTACATTACCGGTTTCGGTAAATAATTTTCATGGATGGACATTAGGAAGATGGGTAAAATGGCAAATTGCCGATGATGTATCTGGTAGCCCCAGCAGCACATGGACCGATATAGTAGGTACTTTGAATGGTGTTGCTTATACAACAACAACAGATTATACTTATCGTTTTACACCGGTAACAGGTACAAAATGGTACAGGGCTATTATCAGTTCGGATTGCAGCCCGGTTTTTGATCTTTCCCCTCCCAGCGGACCTGTGCTTACTGTTGCTTCTATTCCTATAAAAATTATCGTCAAGGCAGCTAATGATCCCTCTTGTTCAAACAATTCATGTGCTATAACATACGTTGATCCTGTAAATGGTAGTGACGGCATAGGGACCGGAACCGGCTCTCCAACTGCACCATTCAAAACTATTTCAAGAGCTCTTCTTGTACCTGGCGTTTCTTATATACGTGTAGCTTCCGGTGTGGGGACTGATCCTAATATTTGCAACCTTGTCAATAATGTGATTATTGAAGGCGGATATTCCCGCTCAGGTGATAAATGGGATAAATCAAGTGTAAATACAACTACAATTACATTTTCGGGTAATGAAACTAACCCCGATAATGACAATACCAGGATAGCACATATTGCTGCTTTTAAATCAGATGGAAAAACCGGTTGGACGGTGAAAGATCTGAATATTGTAACCGCAAATGTTTCCTCTGTTCCTGCAATTTCATATGCTCCTGATGGGGGAAGCGGATATTCGAATTATGGTTTTCTTTTGATTAGAAGCACTGCGAATTATCTCATTTCCCGTTGCAATATTACCGTGGGAAAAGCAGGAGATGGAAAAGCTGGAACCGCCGGAACTGCCGGCACCGGACTAGCAGGTGGAGATGGCGGTGGAGGAAGTGCCGGTGCACCTGATGATAGAGATGTAACTGTGCAAGCTGGTGGTACCGGCTTAACCGGTGGTTATAATAACACGAGTGGGGGAGGCGCAGGCGGAGCCGGGAGGCATGAAAGGACAGGCAACCCTGGTTTGAGAGGTGTTGATGACGGTAGAGACGGTGCGACAGGAAACCCTGGTATAACACCCGCACAGGCAGGTGTAGGAACTAATAATTATGATTTAAGTGGAGTATATTTTATCCCGGGTGATAAAGGTCAAGCAGGTTCACCCGGAGGGGGCGGGCAAGGCGGCGGAGGCGGCAGCGGAGGTATTGGAGCCGGAGGTTGTATTATATCATGTTTGTTTTGTGATGGAGGAGCAGGTGTTGCCGGTGGTAAAGGTGGTACCGGTGGGGGCGGAGGCAGCGGCGGTTATAGCGGAGGAGGCGCATTTGGCATATGGAAATATAATTCGGCTTCAGGTCCTGTCTTAACAGAGACGAATGTCCTTGCAGTTGGCGCAGGCGGAAATGGCGGCGCAGGAGGAAGCGGGGGAAGCGGAACAGGTGGTTCTGATGGACTAAAGCGAAATTGTGCTACCGGTGTTGTTTGCGGAAATGATTATGTAAAAGCTTGCGGCGGGAACGGGGGAGACGGTGGTGCCGGGGCAACAGGTGGAACAGGTGGACCGGGCAGAGCCGGAACTTCTGCAACCGTTATTTCAACCGGATCTCCACCTACATTAGTGGCTCCTGTTTATCCGGATAACATAAAAATAGACTATTCTTCCGCCATAAATCGTGGGAGTTTAACGGGGAAGGCTTGTCCTAATTCGGAAATTGATCTTATAAAAACACTTGCAGGGAATTGGACCTTACCGCCTGGTTTGTCCATGGGTATGGACCCTTCAACGCAAAATATTTATTCCAATACTGCAAACTCCATAAAAGTAACTACTACAGGCTCGGGGTTTTTTGACCTTCAAGCAGGAAGTATATTTAAAAACGGATTATATGTATTCCCTACAGGCAGGACGTTACCTAATATTGACTATCCACTTTCTGAAGTTTGCCAGGGAGGTGAAGTGACTTTGTCTATACAGAATTCCTGGGATGCGGGAAATATCCTCGAACGCAAATGGGAAGTTTACGATAACATATCCCATACTGCGCTTAGCGGTTCTCCATATTCAGGAACCAGTATTGTGGTATCCGGATTCCCTACGGTTACCGGTGTTACATATGATTCTTACACGGTAAAATACAGGGAGCGTCATAATTGCTGTGGTTGGTCGGCGCCGGTATTCGCAACTATCCGCGTTTACCGCACACCAACTGCTCCTGTAGTTACGCCATCGGCACCGCAAACCATTTGCCCTTCAACCGGTACAATAAGCGCAACCATTAACCCGGGCAATGTCAGCTTAAACTGCAATCAAAGCGCCTTCTTTTTTTATAACGGGGATCTGACTTTTCAGTACATATATACTTCAGGAAACACGATTCCTTTAACCAGCGTTCCGGGAGTAACGGTTCCGAGTCCGCTGTTTTCCGTAAGTTTAACAGTTACCAAATCCTGCGGCGGAAGCCCTCCGCCACCGGCACCTAACGTGATCACTAAATGTGACCTGGATGTTTCTTCCACTTACACGTGGACGGTGATGCCGCCATTTTCTTTAGGCACCCTCGTTTCAGCTGATCAAACAGGACAGCTTTCCTTGTGCGGTTCACCAACACCGACACCAGGTTCAATAGGGTTTTCACCGGGACCTACAGGTTCGGGATCTTTTACTTATTTATGGTCGTATGTAGATGTAATAGGAACTACACCTCCATCTTGTCCTACTGTGGGACAGACAGCTGCCCAATGGCTGGCTGCCAATGCGGGCGCAACCGGGGGCACTGCGCCGGCTGCATCTAACAATTTACAAACTTATATTCCGGGAGCAGAAGTCTCCCCGGGACACTCCAGGACATATGCTTGCCTTGTAACACCTACTGCAGGCGCAAGTGTGGCATGCGGATCTGCAGGATGGGCATCAGGCTGCAGAAAAATAACGGTATTGCCGGCAGTAACCTACGGAACCGTAAACACCACCAACAATCAGACAGGTTCTACAGCCCTATGTGCTGCAAGTACACCTTTTAATACGATCACCTTTGATGTACAGCCTACGGGTTCGGGTAGTTATACTTATCAATGGTATTACCTCGATAATACGACCACCACACCGCCTTTATGTCCTACTGCAGGACAAACTTATGCTCAATGGCTGGCTGCCAATCCGGGAGCAACAGGAGGTACCGCACCTGCAGCCTCTAACAATCAACAAACATATACCCTTGGCGCAAGTGAAATTTCCGCCGGGCATTCCCGTGCTTATGCTTGCTGGGTAACACCTATTGCCAGTGCCAGTATACCAAACTGCGGATCTGCAGGATTTGCCACAAATTGCAGACAAATAACAGTACTGCCAACATATACTAATGGTGTAATACCAACAGGTGATGAAAATTTATGTAATAATACACCTCAGCCGAGCCAAATACCGTTAAGTACGCCTACGGGTTCAACTTCTTATGGTTACACATGGTCGTATGTTGACATACCAGGAACTACTTCTCCTGCGTGTCCTGCTTCGGGACAAACTGCAGCACAATGGCTGACTGCCATTTTGGGAACAAATGGAAGTGCTGTGGGCGGAACTGCCCCGGCAGCATCCAATAGCTCACAAACGTATATACCGGGGTCAGGTGAAATTACAGCAGGACACTCGCGAAGTTATGCTGTATGGGTAACCCCAGGCGGGACACCAACTTGTGGGGGAACAGGAAACTGGGGAGGAACTGTACCGGGAGGCGCAACCGTACTCTGCAGGAAAATAACAATGAATACGGCTATAACCTTTGGTACTTTAGCTACTGCACCTGCGAATGAACAAACGGCACAGTGTTATACTGCCGCAGGGTATGATCCAACTGTTATTGGATTTTCTGTTGCACCCACTCCGATTGGGACAAGTAACTTTACTTATCAATGGTATATTGCAAATAGCGCTATGGCAGTACCTACTGCCGGTACCTCAGCTATTCCTGTAGGATGGACTGCTATAGGCAGTGCGACTGCCAGTACATATAACCCTCCGTGTTGTATAACAGGTCCTACGACTTATGCCGTGCAAATAGCTCCAATAGCACCTCCTTGCGGCGGAATGGTATGGGCAGGCGGTACCAGGTTTATCAATTTCTTACCCCAATATGACAGAGGAACAATTGGTGGCGGAGAGACAATATGTGCACATGGTACACCATCTACTACAATTGCATTCTCAACTGCACCGGCGGGTTCTACTACTTATGCGTATCAATGGTATTCAAACGCAACCGGAACCGGGGATAATACACCAACATATGGTGGTACTGACGTAACCGGGTGGACAATAATTGGTACTGGAATCGGAACAACTTATAAGCCTACAGGTCCGGTTAATTCTACTACATCATATGCCGTAATGGTAAAGGATAACCGTAATCCACCTTGTGAAGGAACTAATACGCTTAAATGGGCACATGGCAGGTTCTTAGTAACTACAACTACGCCAACGAAACCAACAGGTATACCATCGCCTCCTGAAGGAACTTATTGTCAGGGACAAATCGTTACTTTAGCCGGAACGACAGCAGGTTCGGGAGGAATCGGAAGCAGTTGTATCACTCAATATAAATATAAACTTGTTTCAGGCGCCCTCACCGGTACTATTGTTGGAACAACATCTGCTTCACAAGGTCTCGGTTGGAGTACTACAGTACCGATACTTAGAATAACTACAGCTAATACACCTACCGTAGTTCAGATATGGGTGAGGATGAATTGTGATCCAACAGGAGGATTGGGGACTGCATCGACGGGGGGGTGTATTTCTGATAGTACTGTATACCAATGGAGCTCATCCGGAACAGCGGCAACTACTTGGGCAACCAATACATTTAACGGGATAAATATGCTGGTGTCACCGGCTGCATCGACCATCTGTAATGGTAATTCAGTTGCTTATTCTGCGACTACAAATGTGGGTGCAGGAAACATCAGCTGGCAGCGCTCCACAGGTCCTGCGGGTACAGGAACTTCTATAACAGCAACAAATGCAAATTCAGGATCTAATACCCCTCTATCCTCAATAACTTATTACTACAGGCCTATATATACCGGTACTTGTAACTTGCAAGGTACAGAGGCTACACTAAATGTTGTGGATGCACCGGCAAGTGGCACTTTAACCAAGAGCCCGGACGTACCGGAGGTATGTACAGGGAATACGTTAAGTGCCTCACTTGCTACACCGGGCAGCGGAGGTACGGGTGGTTCCTGTGCAGATGTGTTACAATACAGAACAAGTACTGATAATGGTGCAAGCTGGGGTGCCGGCTGGCAAACTGGCGCATTCGTAACAACTACTTTTGGGATGACCAATGTGGAAATGCAAACTTTGCGCAATGGCTGCGCGGCGGGATGTAATCCTTCAACACCAAATACTGTTTCATGGTTGATAAAGACCGATCCTTCATATTCTGCCACCAAGTCGCCTAATTTAACTTCCGTGTGTCCCGGACAAAGCCTTACCTTATCAAGTCCGGTGCTAAGCGGTGGTGCAGGAACCTGTACGATCAGCTATACCTTTAACGGGGGTACGCCTTCTTCTACCCTTGGCTCTTATACTGCAATAGAAGGTACCAATACACTTGCCGTTACAAGAACCTGTGATGCAAGTTTATCCTGCAGCCCTACAACGACCAATTTTACATGGACGGGTGTGGCATTACCCGAGGCACCAACTGCAACAAAGTCTCCTGATCTTTCCACTGTCTGTACCGGAGAAACACTTAATTTAATTAATGTAACGGATAACGGAGGTGGTTTGCCGGGATGTGGAATTGAATATTCTGTTGATGGAGGAACTTATTCATCATCCTTAAATCCTATTACAAACGCCACTGTAGGGACACACACGATTGCTATCAGAAAAAACTGCACAAGCCAGGCTAATACAAACTGCGGTATATCATCTGTTACTACCTATACCTGGACTGTTGTAGCTGATCCTTCATTGTCAGCTACAAGAGTACCTACAGATAATACTGTTTGTTCAGGCGAAGTACTAGCGGTGACAGATATTGTCAATTCAGGCAGCAGTGCAGGAAATTGCAATATAGAATATAAAACTATTGGACCTGGCGGTACAATAGATGATTGGAGCACTACGTTTACTCCGATTACTACAGATGTAGCCGGTACTTACAAGATACAGATAAGACTAAATTGCAGTGTTACCTCCTGCGCCCAAACATTAACTGAATATAGCTGGACAGTTATGCCCGATCCTCCTACTCCAACAGCTACGAGGGTACCACCGATTGATACGGTTTGTATAGATCAGGTACTTGGATTGAGTAATATATCTACTCCTGCTACCGGGGCTGGAACATGTACTATTGAATACTCGTGGGATAACGGTGTAACCTGGGGACCATACACTACACACCCTGCTGATTTGGGTGCAAACACTGTGTCCATGAGGCAGAATTGTACAGGATCAAGCTGTGATATTTCCGGGGCAAGCGTATATACATGGATAGGGGTGAATCCTCCTACAGCGCCGACAGCAACGAAAACTCCGAATTTTACAAATGTATGCGCAGGCGCTACACTGTCATTAACCGGTGTTACAGATAACGGCGGTGGTCTAAACGGTTGCGTCATCGAATATTCTGCAGATGGCGGCGCTTATTCATCCACTTTAACACCTATTACCGGTGCTACAGTAGGTACACATACAATTGCCATCAGGAAGAATTGTTCCGGCGTAACAAATACAAACTGTTTGATCTCACCGGTAACTACTTATAGCTGGACAGTTGTAGCTGACCCCGTTCTAAGTGCGCCTGCTAATGATACAATATGTATAGGAGGCAGAAGTACTTTACGAACCAACATTTTAAGCGGCGGTACAGGTTCTTATAACTTTATATGGCAGTATTCAAATGATCAAATAGTCTGGACAACAGTAGTTGATTCGTTGGGATTGACTTATGGTGCATTAAGCGGCTCTTCCTCTTCAGTCCTTATCATTAACGGAACAGGAACTGAAACAGCAAAAAATTATTATTACAGATGCTTCCTGGTCAGCACGGATAATACTCTTGGTTGTGATGCTTTCTCAAGCAATGTCAGGTTAACTATAGTTAATAAGCCATCTATTTCAAATCCAATACCTGTTTCACAAACTATTTGCCGGGGAAATGCGGCGGATAGTTTAACTGTTATTGCCAATTTGGGTTCTACACGTCCTTATAGCTTTGCGTGGTATGTTCGGTCATCTGATTCTGTAGTTAACGGAACTCCTGTTTTAGGAACTACCATTCCTAGTTATAATCCACCAACAACTGATACCGGTACATTCTATTATTATACAACAATCAGTCAAACTACCTCCGGCTGTTTAAATACAACTACAGCAACTGCACAGGTGATCGTTTCAGATGGCGCCCAGGTTAAAACAGGTAAAAATCCTAAAACAGGAGGCGTTTGTGAAGGTGCTTCAGTTTCTGATACGATAACATTCATTGGTGGTTCAGGCTGCACGGATACAATCCAATATCAATTTGATACGACTGGTCCATGGATCAACTATACCTCAGCTTCCCTGATCACTACGACGAACCACTTCCTGGTTAGGGTACGCGCAAAACGCGATTGCCCGGGTTGTCCTGCAGGAGGGTTTAAAATCGATACCTTCTCCGTAAATAATAAGCCGGATCCTACGTCAGCACAAGCTAAAATAGATCCTCTGTGCGGAAATGTCGTGGTGCCTTATGCAACCTTAACTGCCGCAGATCCTACCCCGTACCCGGGAACATGGACTATTCTGGGCGGAGCTCCGGGAACAATAGCGAATCCAAACAGCGATTCGACGACCATTACAGGATTACAGCCTGGTCTGGCAACGACTATCCGCTGGACAGTAGATAATAATGGCTGTAAGGATTGGAAGGATACCATAATTTCGGCATCATCGACCACAATGGATACAACTATTGTTGCCCTGGTAAACAATTGCCGAAATTGTATGATCAAGAATGGAAATACCTATAGCTTCTTTAATAATGCCGGACATATTGTGGCAAAAATACTGGATTATTCTACGCCAACAATAGAGCTCGCGCAAACGGAAGTTTGTCTCGATATTATGCCGTACAATAATGCGGTACCATACTCCGTACCGACAACTTATACTTCCTACGGCGATAATCAGCCTTATTTACCAAGAAGATGGTCGATATCACCGGCAACGATGAATTCAACATCGCATGTTACTTTATATTTCACACAAGCAGAGTTCCATGCATTGCAAATGGCTGCTGTCGGCACACACTATCAATTCAGTACTTTATCAGAGTTGCGTGTTACAAAATTCAGCGGAGGCTCTAATGGTGCATATACACCACCACCTGTATTCCCGGCTACAAACGGATCAGCAGTATTAATAACACCAACACCGGTATTCCAGAAATATCCAAGCAAGATAAATGGTCCGGATTATTCTGTGGAATTTGATATCAGCAATTATTCTACTTTCTATGTACACCCGCAATTGTTCCCGTTTGCTCCGCTTCCTGTGGAATTGATATCCTTTACCGGATGGAACGAGGGAGACGTAAACAGATTACAGTGGGTAACTGCATCTGAAAAGAATACGGTGAAATTTGAAGTACAAAAAAGTTTAGCTGCAGCTACATGGACTACGATCGGTGAAAAATCTGCATCCGGTAACTCGGTGCAGCAGCGCACTTACGGACTCGATGACAATAACCCTGTGGTTGGCAACAATTATTACAGGCTGAAGATCATTGATGCTGATGGCAAGTTTACATACAGCAATGTGATCAACCTGCCACTTGAACAAGCGGTAACGAATAACTTTGTACGCGTATTCCCGAATCCTACCGGAGGCTTGCTGAATGTAGAAATCCAGGCTACAGGCGTTTATGATACAAAAATTTACGTTTATGATGTAGTAGGCAAGAAGGTTTATGATAAGGCATCGAGCCTGACAAAGGGAATGAACTTATTGCAGTTCGACTTCTCCATGTTATCGAAGGGTCCTTACATACTGCAGTTCCAGGATAATGATGGCAAGTTGCATACAACGAAGTTTGTTAAGGATGAATAATTTCTTATCCTGAATAATAAAAAAACCTTGCAATTTTCTGTGAGGTTTTTTTTATACCCAAACACAACATCCTCGCGACAAGCTATACACCGTCATCCTCGCGAAAGCGGGGATCTCAGAGTTAAAGCACATCTCCTAAGAAAACATCTAACTGTATTCGTGAGATCCCCGATCAGGTCGGGGATGACGGCAGACTGTGCTGGATTGTTAGATTTTCAATATCATCCTCGCAAAAAACTATGCATACGGTCATCCACCCTGATGGGGAATGACCGTAGTGTAATTACATTTCTATGATCCGTTTCTTTTTGGGAAATAGCAGGAATACAAATTCAGTGTCGTAATGCTGAAAGTTCAATTTATCATATACCTTCCTTGCGGGATAATTATCCGCCCTAACACCGATCAGCATTGTTCTTACTTTTTTTAAATTGTTTTCGTGAATGTATTTCTTCAAACATTCAATATATAAACCCTTCGCCTGGTATTCCCGATACATGCCGAAGATGGAATTGATCACAGTATCGTCATTTATTTTTTCCTCAGAAAAGCATCCGAAAGGACGATCTTCTTCACAGCATAAATAAATATTCTTATTTTCAGATTGCATGTAGTTTTCATAGTATTCTAAAAGCGCATTCATTTCCATTTCATGTGTGATACGGCGATTGATAAATGAACTATGCATATACACCTGAGTCTGATCAATAAATGCATCATAGAGTATTTTCTTTACATCAGTGAAATCCATAGCTCTCCTGAAAGTAACGGCACCCATATAGGGCTGAACGATATCGCAATTATATTTATACCGTAGAATACAATATAAGAATTGGGAAGGAAAGGAAAGATGTTGAATTTCGTCGATAATTTGTCGCTGGGTAGCGGGAATATTCAAACGAAGAATATCCGGTTCATGTTCACTGATATAATTCAGAATATCACGAAGAGAAGTAGTATCGTCAACGGATGCCCTGTGAATAACGGCACCCAGGTGTTTGCTTTCAATGGATGAATAAGACTTTTCTTTTAACATGAACGATGTGTGCTTGGCTTCTTAAAAACTATACTACCTTTTGGCGGAACATTCTTTTTTCTAAAGGAACAGAAAAATCTTCCATGTTATCCGGTGGCTGTGAATAATAGCCTAACAATTGGAATACATCTTGAGAGTAAGAGCTGATATCAACATTATATTTTTTAAGCAATCGCGGAATATCTGCGTATTGTTTCATCCATGGTCTTGTGAAACCCAATACCGCAGCTGTTCTCCAATTGCGTGTAGAGTTGTAACCTGTCGCGTGCCACAGATTAGGATTAAAATATAAAATACTTCCGGCTTTACAGATAAACTGTTCAGAATTATTTGTAAAATATTCTTCTTCCGGTTTTATAAGAGTAAGATGAGAACCTTTCAGCATTTTGGTAGCGCCATTTTCTTTTGTAAAATCATCCGTTGCAATTAATACTCCCATACCGAAATGATATCCCGGAATATATCTCGGCAGATCTACATGGATGTACTGCGACGCTTTATCGTTATCCGGTGGAATACAGGAAGAGGCATACAGGTTGATAATAAATAATTCGTCGAGCAGCCATTGTACCGGCTGCAGCCATTCTTTCTCTTTCAACAATTCAAAAAAAACAGGGAATGTATTTCCAAATACAGGGGCACAAAGCAATTTTCCAAAATACCTGTTTGAACTTTTGCCGATGATCGCAGCCTGTAGCTCAAGGGATCCTAAAATTGCTTCTTTTAATTTTATAATAAGATCTATGCTCAAAACATCCGGCAAAATCACATAACCATCTTTATTAAAACGTTCGAGAAATTCTTCCTTCGTCATACCGTATTTTCCATACAAGTTACTAAATTTTTTGATTCCCGTTTTATCTTCGCTGCTGAAGATCTTCGTAATATTTTTCTTTTGCCGGATCATTGTTTTTCAAATAATATTTTGCGAGGTAATCAAGTACCTGTCGACTGCTGCATCCATATTTTACTGCGGTTGCAAAGTTTTCGACCACTTTAGCTTCATTATTCTGATTAAAATAATAGGTGCCATAATTCAGATATGGATATTGGGTTTCAGGAAAATTTTGTAAAAGCACCTTATTCAATTCCAGAAATCCGGGTATGTCCTTAGCATTAAATCTATTAAGTGCACGGTAAAATAACAATTCACTATTTCCAGGTTCTTCCTTCACTGCCTTTTCATAATATGGTATGGCTTCCTGAAATTTTTTTTGTAAAAAAAACAAGCTGGCTATTTCTTTAGCTAATCCTTCAATCATAGGCGATTGTTCTTTTGCTATCATGTAGTTTATTGCAGCATTATTAAAATCAAGCTTGCCATACCTGTACGCCATTCCCAGTCTGTAATTTGTAATTACATATTCAGGTGACAATTGTAAAGCCCTGTTATAATAGTGAATTGCAAGATCAATCCACTGCCTGCTTTTTTCAGTATCGCTTGTTTGTAATTTGATTGCATTAAAATAAAAAAAATTAGCAGCCAGCAAAACTCCTCCTGTAGAATTATCCAGGGATTTAATGTCGTGTAATATCAGCGTTTCCGTATTCTTCCAATTGCGATTCCGGTTTATTGTTAACAGCGTAAATGCACAAATAAAAAGCACATATACAGACAAAGATATTTTCTGGAAAAAATTATTACCGGGTGCTCTCTGTATAACATTGCGGATAGCCAGTATAATAAATGCAATAAAAAAAAAGCTAAACTGAAACATAGCTCTCTCCGAAACTATTCCTGTGTACAGCTTAAAAAGATTACAATAAAACAGTAAGAAAAATAAAAATGAAAAAAGAAAATAAGAATAACTTGCCCTTTTTATAATGGAATAAATAAGAAGTGCAACAAGTGCTAAACTGATCATCATCGAGAGTAGGGGAAGGGGATTGCTTATTGATTCAAGAGCAATGGTATTATAGCCATAATAAAACCTAAAGGGGTATGGAACAATCATGAATCTTAAATAAAACAAAATCGTATTAAACACCACACCAAGCTTCATTGCAATGTCTTTAAGTCCGACAATAGGATTTTCATAAAAATAGGTTGCTCGCTGTAACAGAAAAGTCTTGAAAACATATAAGTGAAGACAAATAACTGCAATAACCGTAACCAATAAAACAATAAACCTGATTTTTTTTAGATAATACTTTTTATAAAGGAGCCACAGGAAGATACACGCCATAAATGGTACAGAAACCAGTTTCGTCAGCATTGAAAAATAAAACAGCAACACCGTCATAATAATAAATATTCCTGTACGTATTTTATCCCGGGATTTAAAACTTTTATCCAGGCACAAGACAGCCAGTAACACCCATATAAAGCTTAGTATTTCATCTATATTTTTAAAAGAAGCAACCACTTCCGTGTGCGACGGATGCACAGCATACAGCAAAACAATAAAAAATGCTGACAGAGGATGTCCCTTATTAATTTCAAAAACATAAATGCAAACTAAGTACAACAACCATACACACAACAAGTAAGATATTAAACTCATTAAATGATCAACAAAAGCATTATGTCCGAAAAATGAATACTCTATCGCTAATAAGGAGAGCGTTAAAGGGCGATAATCTATATTATCATTTTTTATTTGCCAATAAGGATGTGTCCAAATGTCTTTTATTCCGCTGAATCCTTTTTGTACAAATACATTTTCCGTGATGAACTCATCGTCCAGAGAAAATTCGTTAAATAAAATATTAAAATAACAGATGCCTGTAAATGCAAGTAACAGTGCTACCTGTACTTTTCTTTTATACAGGAAAGAAATGATTGATGATGATCCCTTTCTTTTATTTGATATTGCAGTTTGTTTTGCCATGTATATCCGGAATAATTATTGCTGAGATGAAGATCATTGTACTTTTAACTACGTAATTACAATCGATCATTACCTTTGATTTTTAATAGTGGAATACTTGCCTTTACCTTTTCGTAGTAAGCAGCTTTTTCAGGTTGATGCTTATCAATGTAGTATCTGGCAAGGTAATCAAGCACCTGTGGATTCGCGCTTCCATATTTTACAGCAAGTTCAAGGTTTTTAACCGCATTGGGCTCATCATTTATATATAAATAATAAGAGCCATAATTCAGGTATGCATAATAGTTGTTCGGAAACCTCTTTTGTAACTGTTCGTTTGCAGGTAGAAAGTGTCCGATATCTTTAACATTAAAAAAATTAAGTGATCTGTAAAAGAGTAACTCTGAATCATCAGGCTCCTCCTTTATCGCTTTTTCGTAATAAGGTGAAGCCAGCTGAAATTTGTTTTGTAGAAAATAAACACTCGCGATCTCCCGTGCTAAACCCTTGTAATCAGGTTGGAGTTTTTCAAAAATCAGAAAGTTTTTTTCCGAGTTTGCAAGGTCTCCGAAACCATAGCGGTATACATTACCCAGGTTGTAATAGGTGAGCGTACGTGGTTCGTTTATAGAAAGCTCAATAGATTTATTAAGATAATACAACGACAACTGCATCCATGCTCTTTTATTTAAGGTATCAGATTCTTCGAGATTCATGCCCTTATGGTAAAAATTTGTACCGGCTAAGTAATTACCGAATGCGGAAGTTTCCATGTATTTAATATCATGTGAGATCAGGCTTTCCGAAGTTTTCCATTGTGTGTTTCGCATAATTGTCATAGAACTATAAACTACCGTAACAATACAAAATAAAACGGCGAAAATGTTTTCGTACGTTTTGTTTTGATTGCCTTTTTTATTCCCCGTAAAAAATTGGTTATAAATTAACAGGATCACAAATACAATAAAGAAAAAGCTAAAATGCAACATCGCTCTTTCTGAAACGATACCTGTATAGGGAAAAATAATATTACTGTAAAAGAATGCAAACATTAAAAATGCACCAAGGAAGTAAGCATAATTTTTTTTATGTTTCACTGAATACAAAAACAAGCCTGCTAATAAAATATAAATCAGTAACGACAGCAGGGGTAAGGGGTTAGCAATAGATTCAAACGGAATTGTGTTAAACCCATAATAATACCTTGAGGGAAATGGAATAAAAAGGAATTTAAAATAAAATAGCAATGCATTAAATGCAACCCCAAACCGAATCGCTATATCTGTTCCGGACTCCACCGGATTTTCAGTAAACGCAATATTGCGATGAATTAAAAATTTTTCAAATATTCCAATGTGCAACAGGAATAGAAAAATAAAACAGAATACTAAACCGAAGAAAAATTTCGGTTTTTTATATTCCCCTTTTAGAAATGCCCATAAAAACATACTGCCGACAAACGGGGGAGATGTAAATTTTGTTAGCATTGACAGATATAAAAAGGATAAAGTGTAAACTATATATAGACTTTTTCTGCCGGTTGATAATCCTTTCTCAAAAATCTTATTAAAAAATAAAGCGAAGCAGATAATAAAAATAAAACTGATGATCTCATCCCTGTTTTTAAAAGAGCTGACCACTTCCGTATGAGATGGATGTATACTATATAATAATAATGCAAGCAATGGAATTATGGGATGTATCTTATCCAGTTTAAAAACACGGATAGACAAAAAGTATAGTAAAAGTAAGCATATGATATAGAGAAAGACGTTAATCATATGGCTCACCCCGGGATGTCTTCCGAAAATCATAAATTCCAAACTAAAAACGGAGAGAGAAATGGGGCGATAATCTACCTGGAAACCTCCGGTCTCCGCATAGGCATGCGTCCAGATGTATTTGAATTCGCTAAACCCTTTTGTCAAATGTACATTATCGGTGATCAGGTCGTCATCCAAAGAATACTCATTAAAAACCGTATTGAAGTAACACGCAAATGTTATAACAGTAATAATCGCAACCTGTATAGATTTTTTATAAAGAAAAGAAAATCGGGAAGTAGTCTTAGTTACCTGCGGTTCTGCATGGGTAATTTTAGTTTTAACTGGTTGCTTTTTTTTCTGCATTGGATTTCAAATCATTGCTAAAATAATGATTTTAGTTTGTAGAAATACAGTCATTTTAATTGTGCAGGCTTTATTCTTTCAAGAATTTACCTGTAGTAGAAAAATCATCGTTATAGAATTTCACCATGTAAATTCCATTTGCGAGTGATTGTACATTTATAGCATGATCCGCTTCATTCTTTTTTATAATTTGCGAAGAAACTATCTTTCCGGTAAGATCTACTAT
>JAQBNI010000022.1 GCA_028288625.1 Bacteroidota bacterium
ATGGTAGGTACAGCAGGAACTACTGTTACAGCCAAACTTCCTGAAGCCGAACTCCAGCATCCTGCGGAAGATTGTGCATCGATGTAATAAGTTCCGGATGCCGTCACGTTATATGTGCTTGCTGAATTTGCAGTTGATTGTCCGTTGTTAGTAGTTTGCCAGTACCAGGTATCTCCGCCTGTAGGCGTTCCTGATCTTGTAAGCGTTACGCCGGGGCTGGTACACTGTGGCGAATTACTTGTTGGATTTCCCGGAGAAGTCGGTAATGAATTTACTGTAAACGAAGCGACACTGGTAGCGGTATTGCCGCCTATTGTAACCGTTACGTTACCTGTTGTACCACTGCCAATCACTGCTACAATTACTGTTCCTGTATTAGAAGTTATTGAACTTACTGCAGTACCTCCTATCTTTACATTGGCAGCAGTAGCTCCTGTAAAGTTTGTACCGTTTATCGTTATGGAACTGCCTTCACATCCTCCGGAAGATCCAAGGCTGGTAATAGTGGGAATAGCTGGTACAGCTACATTAAAAGTATAATCCTCAGCTTCACCCTGAGTAGATGTCGCAGCAATACATGGATTTGAGGGAGCAGAATTATTAAAGTCAGCAACTACCCGCATTCTCGTATTTCCTGTAAGCGCACCTGCCGGAACTGTGAAACTGCCTGTTTGGGAAAACGCTCCGCTCGCAACACCAATATAACCGGTTGTAACGAACATTTTTTCACCTGTTTCAAATATTCCATTTTGATTCCAGTCTACCCAGATAGCAACCCCGACAGTACCATAAACTCCTGTGATAGAAAAGTTCACACTACTGCCAACGACTTGAGAACATGATACCGTTGCGGAGTAATTGCCATATCCACCGGCTGTATAAGTACTGTTGTTGTTAAAATTTGTAATACCTCCTGTAATCGTTACGTTACTTATATAAGTAGTCGCTGTTGTGCTTCCGGTTGGCGAACAGTAAGTAACTGTAAGCGTAGCTGTGGATGACACTGTTGAATTACCGCATATATTTACAGCAGTTACCCTGTACTGGTAACCGTTCATTGATAATGTAGCCGCCGTGATATTTAAAGTAGCCGTAGTGGCTGTTGAATAAACTCCGACGTTACTCACCGTACTCCATCCTGTTCCGTCATTTACTTCCCATATATAACTTGTGGGACTGTTAGATGCAGTAACAGAAAAAGAAGCATTGGAACCTGCAGCAACCGTCGCATTTGACGGAGATGCTGATATAGAAGGAATAGCAGTTACTACTGTTACTGCAAGGCTTCCCGAAGTAGTGCTCCAGCATCCTGCCGAAGATTGGGCATCTATATAATAAGTACCTGATGAAGTCACATTATATGTACTGCCAGAATTTGCGGTTGATTGCCCGTTGTTAGTGGTTTGCCAATACCAGGTGTCTCCGCCTGTTGGCGATCCTGATCTTGTAAGCGTTACACCGGGGCTGGTACACTCTGGTGAATTACTCGTTGGATTTCCAGGCGTTGTGGGCAAAGGGTTTACTGTAAACGAAGCGACACTGGTAGCGGTATTGCCGCCTATTGTAACCGTTACGTTACCCGTTGTACCACTGCCAATCACTGCCACGATCGCTATTCCGGAATTAGAAGTAATGGAAGTTACAGCGGTGCCGCCTATTTTTACATTGGCAGCAGTTGCGCCGGTAAAATTTGTACCGTTTATGGTGATAGAACTACCAGTACAACCGCCTGAAGATCCCAGGCTGGTAATAGTTGGAGCGCCTGCAGTGACATTAAATGTTCCGCAGGTAAAAGGTAACAACGATTGTCCTGATGTTGCGGTTGCTGTAATAGTAACACCTGATCCCACAGAGGGAAAGGAAACTCCGGAAAAAACTACTGAGCTTGTTCCCGCAGTAATTGTCCCTGTTGTAGTCCCGGCAATTGCGCCGGCATTACCGTTAGATGTTAAAGTAACCAAAGTATTTGTAGCAACATTTTTTGCAGTTCCACCTGCATCTGTTGAGTTTACTGTTATGGAGAACGGAACATTTATTACCTGGTCTGCAGGAGTCGTAAAGGATAATTTGGTGGCGTAGCAATAATTTACGGCAGTTGCACTATTACGGGGACTTACAGCTGCCACAGTAAAATCATTTGTATTATTATCGGAATCGGTACATCCTCCATTTTTTCTGAAAGCGCTGTTTGTAGAACTCGTAGTACCTGTTGCTCCCGTACCCTCATAGCACCAGGTAGATGCAGTAGTACCATATCCTACAAGATCAATAACTGAAGCCTGACTGCAGCTTGTAATTAATGTGGTTGAATTATTTAAAACAACTGTTGCACCGGACGCTGCCATGTCTCTTACCCCAGTTACATCAGCAGTCGGCAATGCAGAACCATTGGCGCCTCCTGAAGATAATTTTGCTAAAAAATAAGAACCCGGCTGAATCGATCCTGACGGAAGGTTTACTCCGTTAAAAACAGTACCCCCGCTTGAAATATACTGTATGGACCACCCGGTAATAGAAATTGCAGAACCGGTAGGATTAAATAATTCAACGAAATCGTTAAGATAAGTTGCTCCTGCATTGCCGCCGCCGCCATATACCTGGCTGATCACAAGGTGAGTTACATTCGCGTTTGTAGCTTGACTTCCTGATAATACACTTCCAAGACTTTCTTTCACCGGATAAATCCTCCAGTAATAAAGTGTACTGGCTGACATAGTGCCTACTCCAAGTGAAGTAGCATTTGCAGCCGTAGTGGAAAGATAGGTGTAATTTGTTCCATCCGTTGAATAGTAAATTGCATATCCAAGTTCACCTGAGGCATTATCTGTCCAGTTTAGTGTATAAGAAGATGAAGTGATATTTGAAAAAGTTAAATTGGATGGAGCCGTTAATGGAGTTGGCGTAAAGTTGTAAGTTCTCCTGCTTCCATTTGCTGCGGAATTTAATTCTGTAATTGTGGAACTTGCAGTGTATGTATTAACTGTTGGCGTCGCAGTTGTATTGGTTACGTTTGTCGCGGTGTTGACGGTAACGATGTTATTTGCAGTAGTACTATTTGAGAAGCCTACATAATAAACCGTAGGTCCGGCTGCATTAGTAGTCATGGTTCCATACATAAACTGAATTACACCGGTCGTTTCATAAAGCCTCACCTGGAATGTTCCCGTACCCCCTGCTGCAGTAGCTAAATACCTTATCATATTGTTGCTCCATTCAATTACTAGACAGCGATTAGGTGAAGTGCCCACTACTTTACTTCTGACAATTCCATTTGTGCCTACTCTCATATCATTTCCAAAAGGAGCAATTGTGGCAATCGTGGTGTTTGGCAAAGTATACGTCGTAATACCCGGCAGCACGCCTAATCCCACAACACCATTATCAGATGCAGAAAACTGCGTGTATCGCACACCCATATACCAGAAATCAAACCCGATAGATGCTAAGGCTGATTGTGCATCATCTGTACTTGCAGCAACAGCGGAAGTAGTGCCAGTAGTCATATCAACCGTATTGCTGTTTAGATCAGCTGCTAAAGAGCTGGTTGCATTGGTAGCAAAAGAATAGCTTGCGGTGCTTTGCGCCTTTGTATATTTTAATCCCGCAAAGAAAAAAATAGAGACCAATACAATAGAAAGTATTGTAACAAAAGAAAATTTTGAAGATTTTTTTTTGTAAAATCTATACATATTAATTTTTTAAAAAGCACGTAGCTTTATCTACTTTAATCCAACAAAATTTATAAGCTATAAAAATTTGTATAGATCTTAAAGCACAACTGGCTTCGCAAGATGTCTAAATGATAACCAAATATAGGTAATAAATTGGTACTGCGCTTGATTTTTATCAACCGTAAATCAAATATAAAAAGTAGAAATCATTAATAATCAACCTTTAACGATTTGAAGTAAAAGAATATTAATGTTTTATTGAAATTCCCTGTGGAAAATCATAACAAAAGCTAAGAAGCGGATGCAAAAATTATTTTTTTTGGTTGCCCAATAAGCGGACAAGTACTTCTGTTCCTTCGATCTGACTCAGTATTACCTTAGTCAATACCATCATCGGCACTGAAAGGAACATACCGTATATCCCCCAAAGATATCCCCAGAACAGTAGTCCCATGATCACCACTATGGTATTCAATGATGTACGGTTTCCCATAAATATCGGCTCCACCACTGATGATAACAGGAAGTGAAAGCCATACGCTGTAACATTTAAAGTGATCGCAGTGTAAACATTATCAAACTGGATGAGTCCCATTATGAAAACAGGTACTAAACCGATAATGGCGCCAAAAACAGGTAAAAAATTAAGGACAAAACCTATAAAGCCCCAGAAAAATGCAAATTGCAGTCCGAATAATTTACAGATGATAGCTACTCCAATGCCGTATAACAGGCTAATGATAAACTTAACTTTCATGTAAGAAACAATAGACATTTTAATTTCCTCAAAAGCCTTGATATATTTTATACTTTCGCCTTCTCCTCCCAGGTATCTCAGGTAGTTCTCGTATTTCATAATACCGGATAATAAGATCACCATGTAAATCGCGGTTAATAAAAATTCTTCAAAAAGTGAACCGAGCGTACCAAAGATTGAACCGGAATTTCGCATAATAAATTCAGAAGAGATATGAGATGTAATATTATTGATAGACCCTTCCACATCGAGTTCTTTTCCGGTGAAACGGTTGTAAATATTGAGCAATCCGGCGAGTTTTAGTTTTACATGTTCAATAATAAATTCCTTCTCCCCAAAAATATTCATTCCCGTTTTATAAATGATAGTTCCCACAACGAACATGAGAGAAATTAAAAATATCCAGATAATACTTACACTCAGCCACAGCGGTACTTTTTTCTTTTCAAACCACACCAGTGCAGGATGAATTAATAAAACGAGAAACATAGCGAGCATTAAAGGCACTAACAGATCCTGCAAAAGAAATAACAAATACAGCACAACTATTCCAGCAAAGAAAATTAGGATCATACGTATGGTTGATAATTCCTTACTCGTCATAACCACCTTTTTTTTCTGAAATAAAATACAAAAACAGCTGTTGAAAGCAAGCTAATGATCAATACGATCGTAAACGCATGTGTCCTGTGCTGAAAAGGCAGATCGACATTCATTCCATAAATGCCTGCCACTAAGGTCGGCAGCATCAGTGCAATGGTTACAGCAGTCAAACGGTTCACCACGTGTCCTAAATTATTGGATATAATAGATGCAAATGCACCCATCATATTTCCTAAAATATTGGAATAAACATTCGCCATTTCCAGCGCCTGTGAATTATCTATCAGAATATCCTGGAATAATTCTTTTGCATCATTATCATCTGCGAGATTTAAAAAATCGGTGCGCTGAATCTTCATCAGCACCATTTCATTTGCGCGGATATCATTTACAAAATAGATCAATGCTTTCTGGAGATGTAATAATTTATTCAGCTCCTGGTTCCTGCTCGAATAATTCAGCTCTTTTTCAATTTGAGAAATGCGCTTGTTGATCTCGCGTAAATAATGCAAAAAATAATAAACATTTCGCTCGAATATTTTAATGACGAAATGACTCCTGTCTTTCGGATGTACATTTCTCAGTATGTTTTTTTCAAACCATTCTATCAGCGGGTTATCTACGGAGCAAACAGTGAGGATCATATCCGGAATAAGAATAAGACCCACCGGAATAGTAATATAAGTGGCTTCATCCTCCATATCAAATCCCTCATTCAAGATCGGGGTATTAATTACGATCAGCTTTGCATCATCTTGCTTTTCATAGCGCGATCGTTCGTACTGGTCAATGCAATCAACAATATAAGAAAAGGGAATTGCAAGGCGGCTAGCCAGTGATTCCAACTCTTCCATGTTAAACGGCGGTGCAATATTGATCCAGCAATCTTTTTCAGGATCGCTTACAAAAATGAGTTCTTCGTCTTTTTGCTTGTAGATTTTTATCATACCTGATCAACAGTTATCATTCCTTTAAAAACTTCTTTTGCAGGACCTTCCAGCCATATGTTTGTAAAGATACCTTCTTCCTTTTCAAAAGATACTCTTAGATTTCCTCCGGGTGTTAGTATGTCGTGTGCACCGGAATCTATTTTGTTTTTTAATGCTGCTGCAATAGCGACAGCAACAGTTCCTGTTCCGCAAGATAAAGTTTCACCTTCCACTCCTCTTTCATACGTTCGCATAAAAATTCTGCCGTCCTTTTCTTCCGCATAATTTATATTGATACCTTTTTCTTTGTAAGTATCATTGTACCTTATTTTGCGGGCTTCCGGAACAATATCGATTTGATCAATACTGTTTGTGAAAATGACATAATGCGGAGAGCCCGTAAATAAAATATATGCATCCTTGTCCCGCGACATTTCCGCGACATCTATCATTTTTAATTTTACATCATCTCCATTCATGGTGAATTCATGTTCGCCGTCAATTGCAACAAATTTTCCCTTTTCTTTTACAACGCCCAGTTTTCTTGCAAACTCCGCAATGCATCTCCCCCCATTTCCGCACATGCTGCTTTCATTTCCATCCGAGTTGTAATACACCATTCTGAAATCATAGCCTTCGGCGTTCTCCAGCAGCATCAATCCATCCGCGCCAATTCCAAATCGCCTGTCGCAAATAAAACGAATAAGGGAATTATTTTTAGAAAATAGTTCATTCCTGTTGTCAAGTATCACAAAATCATTTCCCGTTCCCTGGTATTTAAAAAAATCGATGAGCATACGGTCAAAAATAATGTATTTCAGACAATTAAGCCGGTTAACTTTTTTTAACCCGTGTTAGAAAAAATTGGGTTGATATTTTTCTAATAAGGTATGTATTTTGCATTATAATTTACTAAAAACAAAGGAGTTCAAATGAAAAGGATAACAGCTTATTTTATGATCGGGTTGATCAGTGCATTTTCTGCATTGGGAATATCTCATTTTTTTACGGATGGTCATGCAACTATTATCAAGGAAGCCGCCGCTGCTTCCCCTTTTAAATTTGCCGCTTACACGTCAAATTTGCCTAATGATGCATTTGTGGAAGCGGCAAAAATATCCACACCTGCCGTAGTGCACATCAATACTATTATTAAGGCAAAAAAACATGATAAAGACCAGAGAAATGCAAATCCATTTTACCAGTTTTTCGGCGATCCGTTTGGTGGAAACTCGCCATTTGACGGTCCGCAGGGCGACCAGGAAGCTTCCGGTTCCGGTGTGATCATCAGCAACGACGGTTATATTGTAACGAATAATCACGTTGTGGAAGATGCGGATGAGATCAAAGTGTATTTATACAATAACAGGGAGTTTAAAGGAAA
>JAQBNI010000066.1 GCA_028288625.1 Bacteroidota bacterium
GGCATGCCCGTGGGACAGCTTATTTATTTTGCCGTGGAAGGAGAGATAGAAAATGCATACAATAAAAAAGGCTCTGCAAAATATAATCAGCGTTCTACAAAACCTATGGAAAGCATGATGTGGAAGAATTTTAAATAATAACTGTCATCTCGACCCAGGGAGAGACCTTGCCTATATTTAGCAATATTCATAAGTTAGAAGTAATTTGTATATTTAATGTATGAAAGTATTGATCGCATTCTGTTTAAGTATATCAACGAATTTTTTATTCGCACACGATTATATTAAAACCGTTGTTGAAGGCAAGGAATGGGATGTGGTAAAACCAATGGGCTTAGGTACATATCAATATTATAATTATCGCCTCGCTTGCGATACCACTATAAATTTCCTGGAATATAAAATGGTCAGATCCCGGGATGCTGATATTATTTATGGTTATGCCAGAGAAGATACCGTTGCGCAAAAAGTATATTATATCACGAAGGATTCCGCGGTAGAAATTTTGATAGCCGATTATAGTTTACATCAGAACGATACATTTACCTGGCAGGGCGGTTTTAAGGCAAGTGTAGATTCCGTATTTGATTCAATTGTGTTTGGTCAAACAAGAAAAATAATTTTTTTTAATCAGGAGTTGAAGTTTATTGAAGGAATTGGGCATTCATTTTTTGGAATTCTTCCTTTAACTAATTTTGCATATATCACAAATGTGCAATCCACTGCAATCACCTGCAATGCCCTCACTTTCTTAAGTGTTCACAATAATCTATATCTTAAAATCTCACCTAATATTGTTACGGATGATCTGCATATTAATGATTTCGAAGCGGTAAAAAATAAATCATTTAAAATAGTAAATATCTACGGGCAAATACTTTTTGACGGTCAACTATCTCGCGATGTAATAGATGTTTCGTCATTATCCAAAGGAAATTATTACTTGTCTGTTAACAGCGAAAACGATTTGTTTTCATTCAAATTTATAAAACAATAGTTCATCCTTTATTTAATATCAAATCGTATCGGCGAAGAATCTGTAACCCGTTTTATTTCTTTTTTTGCTTCGAGGTCAAGCTTTACCCATTCCATATGCCATTCAACAGAACCTTCAAATTTTGTTTTGTTCTTTTTAAAATCGCTGTTGATGGCTTGGAGGATTTCCTTGTGCGTAGATTCACCTTTTGATTTCAAGTGATTTAAAAGCGATTTTTTGAGGACATCACATTTTGCGGGATCCATTGTCACGGCTTTTTTTCCTGCTGGATGTTTGAGTTGGATTCTTTCCATGATTAATATTTTTAGTGATGTTGAATGTTAGCGTTTGATCGCACTGTAAAACAAATAATCTCCTTTATCGTTTTCATAGCTTTTAATAATATTGTTAATACTGCCGCTTGCAACATCCTTTTCAAGTTGTTTCAAGCCTGCATCTAATTCTCGCGGATTTGAAAATACAGAAAAACAGGAAATGCCTTTTCTATTTTCGGGATTTAAATATTCTTCAGGTGTAAATTTATTTGCGTAAAGAAAGCGATCCTGCAGATCTTCCTGCACAAAATATTTCTCTGTTTCAACAGAAGAAAAACCGGCGCTATGCAAAAGGTCAAACATTGTATTTTGATCAGGTATAGCATCTCCTGAATTCTTTATCATATCAGGAAAATAGTGATTAAGCCAGTAACCCTCCATTTGTTCGCCTGTAAAACTTAGTATAACGATCTTGCTTCCCGGTTTTAATATCCTGTATATTTCCTTCAATCCCTGTTGCCTGTTTTGCCAGTGATGCAAGGTGAGGATTACAATGGCGCCGTCGAATGAATTATTTTCTGCAGGAATATTTTCCGCATACCCTTGTATGAATGTACAATCCGGGCATTTTGTTTTCGCTATGTCCAGCATGGTATCAGATGGATCAATTCCTGTAAATGTGAAACCCATGCGGTGCAGATATTCTGTATAGTTTCCCGTTCCGCAACCCACATCTATGTATGTTCCATTAATGCCCGGTTGCAATTGAGCTGCAATTCTCTTTGCGAGATATGGATCTGCGCTCCTGGTAGTATTGTAACCAATGCCGATATTATTATAAAGCGGCGTGCTCAATATTTTATCATTTTCCAATTATATTTTGAAGGGATACTTTATAAATTCTGCTTAAACCATTTTCGTATTCATTAATGATCTTCTCAAAATCTTTTAACGAGTTATAATTTTTGGTTTCTATTGATGTTCTCCTGCTGGTGAAATAAAGCGTGTTTGTGCTCAAATCAACATAAGGGCAATAATCCATCCTTCTTGAATTAATTCCTTTGCCAAGGTTTGTTGATTTACACCAATGATTTGTTTTGTCTTTAAAGCTAATGTACAGGTCTCCGCTGCCCAAACCCTCTTTGCTTGCGTACACCGTATAGACAAGGAAATTTTCATCAGGTGAAACATAAGCATTAAATTCAAAACCCTCGCTGTTGATGTTGGTGTCGAGCGCAACAGGAGCAGAATAGTTTTCACCATTCCATTTACTGAAATAAATATCATCCTTACCGGTGGAATTCGGGCCGTCACAAGTGAAATATAAATTCCGGTTGTTTGCCAGGGAAGGATAAAACTCATCGCGCGCTGAATTAATTGTTTTCCCTAAATTAATGGGCTTCGACCATTCGCTTTTCAAATCATTTCTCTTTACATACCAGATATCATAATCTTTTGCTTTAGCGATAGAATCATTCGTTGGGCGGTCGGAAGAAAAATATAAGGTTAACCCATCGGGTGTAAGGAAAGGTTCTAAGTCGCGGTACTTGCCTGATTTCCCGCTAAAGCCTGCTAATTCAGGCTCTCCCCAGTTTTTATTTATTCTTTTAACGCATGCTATTACAGCCATTTCTTCGTTCGGACTTTGTATGGTAAAATACACTTCATCCTGGTTTTTAGAAAGAGCAAGATCGCGGACATTATTATATTTTGAAAGAAATTCAAATGCAGGTTCAGGAGTATTCTGCGAAATCACGGTAAGAGAAAGAAGTAATGCTGCGAACAGTAAAAATAAATTTTTCATGTGCTTTATTTTTCTTTACAGATCTTCGCTTCGATCTGCAATATTTCCTTGTGGGTAACCGGTCGCCGCTCTTCATCAAAATAAAATGTTCCGGCAGGATCCAGTGTAGTCGTAATTTGTATGCCTGTAGTTACGCCGCTATCCGCATAGCGTTTCAGGTGAATTTCCTTTTTTTCAATCGCAGCAATGCTGTTGTCTTTGTAATACGTGATCTCCGTTTCATATTTATAGATCGGGTAGTTATATTCCGTTCCGATACCACCGCGTTTGTTGATCATCGAATCTCTCAGCACCACAGATTTCATTTTCCCTTCGCAGTAAACCGTGGTATCCGCATATTCGTGGTGTGATGACAAAGCAAGGCTTGCCTGTGTTTCCGCTTTTTGATAAGAATTATCAGTACCGGACATTAAAAGCATACATAAAAAGATCAGGTTCATAAAAGTATATTAGGTGTTGTTGTGAATCACTTTTCAAGTTCTACAGCTTCCTTGGGAAATACGAGAAAAAAGTCATTAGGCTTAGTTCTGTCAAACGGCCATAAAAATTTATTCTCTGCATAAGGTACAAACAATATATAATTTACGCCATGAAATGTACCGCCGAAATTATTATCGAATGAAGTAACGTGGTACATTTTTATTGAATCTTTCCAGGAATCAAGTGTTACAGGAAAATAAAAGGAGATGGAATATTTCTCAATGCTGTCCGCTAATTTCTTCGTAAATTTTTTCCTGATCTGGGGCATTGCCATTTCCCAATAACCGTATACAAAATGGCTGCTCTTGCTGCCCCAGTTTACTGATTTTACAGGATGTTCCTTGCTCAAAGTTTTAGCTAGAGTTTGCGAACGTGCAATCACAGTGAAAAGTAAGAGGATAAGAAGCATGCAATATTGTCTCATAGTCAAGTTTGAATGGAAATTAAATTTAGCAAAAAAGATTCACGTAGACGATAGTAGAGGACTTGCTTATATAAAAAAGGCTCACCATCATGTGAGCCTTTTTTTACAGATAATATTTTTATTGTTTGATGATCTTGTTTGTTACTCTTCCATTTGCTGTTTCAATAACTACCTGGTACATTCCTTTTGAGAGATCGGATAAGTCAACCTTAGCTTGATTGATCGCCTGTCTCATGAGTGACCCATTCATATCATACACAGAGATGGAAGCCGGAGTTTCAGCATCCGGTGATGTGTAGTACAGGATATCGTTCATCGGGTTAGGGAACAGTTCATAGGATTTATTGAATGAAGATGCAGCTGCAGGAGCAATTCTTCTTGCCGTAGAGGAAGAAGACAATGCAGACGGCAATGAATAGGTGAAACTGAAAGGTTGGTCTTGTGTATAACCATCAGGGTAATAAATTCTCAGCACGCCTGAAACAGTTCCTGTTCCCTGGTAAGCAGAAAGATCTAAAGTAAGATTTCTGGAAGCCGTCATGCCGGGAACAATACCATCGAGTGAAACAGAATCAGTTCCTGTATCGGTATTATCATCTGCAAAGAATTTTATTTTTTCTACAGTGCCTGCCGGATCTCCATAATTAATGATCGTTACAGGAACGGAAAAATTGGTGCTTGTTGCATTCAAATTAGCAGGAGCTGAGTATCGGTAATATTCACCCGCGATCCATGCGATGTTCGTGTTCATTTTTATCATGGTCAAACAAAGCGGTTCAATTCTGCTTTGTGGTGGCCAGAAACCGTCAGAGCTGCCTCCTAATTCAGGCGACCATGAATATGCTTTTGGTTTGAGTGTTTGCTCTCCGTATTGCCAGTCGCTGGCTTCTCCGTTTGCAAGGTAGCCGCATGTTTGAAGCATGTGCCCGATCAGGAAGTGATTGTCCTCAGAAATCAATTGATTCTTGAGCATATAAAGAGCTTGATCAGGGATCACTACGCCATCTTTATAACTATATGCATAGGTCAACGCATTAGCGAACGTATGTTGGTTCGATACTTCTTTAAATTGTTTGAGAATACTAAAATCGCGAATCGCCGCAATTTCCGGTTCTGAAAAAGCATACGGTCCGCGATAAGTATCGGAACTTGTAGCATTACTGCTGCCCGTATTATCAAAGCCCCATTGATAGCCATAATTCCTGTTTAAATCTACACCAACGATGTTTCTGCTATTGGTACGCGTTGTATCGCATTTCGTGGTGGTGACGTTATGACAACCGGATGTAGTATATGTTGTTGTGTATTTCCAGATCGTATCGCACGTTTTCGTGGTGATATTCTGACAGCCTTTTACTGTATAGGTAGTTGGTGTTTTCCAGGTCGTATCGCATTTTCTTACCGTTGTGCTCACACAGTTCGTAGTTGTAAAAGTTTTTGTCGTCTTCCACGTGGTATCACAAACCTTCCTGGTTGTAGCTACGCAATTTTTTACCGTCGTTGTTGTCGTTGTAACGGCATAACGGTTTTTGCGCCACATGCCGCCACCCGTTGCTGAAAGAGAACGGTTATATTCATATCCATCCGGGTTTACAACAGGCTCGAAGTATAATTCCCTGTTGTCGACCAGGTGTTTTATTTCAGGATTGGTATTGTAATTTTGAAGGATGTAGCACATATAGTAAATCATTTGCATCATTCCTGCGGGTTCCCGCGCATGTGTAAGAGCGTTGTAAAAAACTTTCGGTTTGTTCTCATCATTGTCCGGGTTATTCGATATTTTCACTACCCATAGATCACGTCCTTCCGTGCTTTTGCCAATACTTTGTTTTACAGAGATAAGATCCGGATAGAGCGTGCGAAGCTCGTCCAGCTTAGCCACCACTTCCGCATAAGTAAGATAACCACCCATGCTGCCATATGCAAAGGCAGTTGGCATTGTTGCATTGGCGGAAGCCGTAGACGACATGCGGT
>JAQBNI010000007.1:5000-31990 GCA_028288625.1 Bacteroidota bacterium
AACATGGAAGATTTGCTTTTCCATTTTATTTGACAGTGACAGAGATTAGTAATGTATGTTGCTAGTAACCTGATAGTTATGCCGACATCTCTCTTTATTCAAAAAACAGATAGTTGTTGTAGCAACTATTATTAGAAAACAATCTTTTTAGCGGATCAAAGAACATTTAAAGAATGATTTTTTTGCATTTATTCATTTATCATTATAGCTTTTCAAAGAAATGAATGGCTCTTATACAAAACGATTTTTAAAAAAATATTCCCGGTTTCGATATTTATATTCATCATAAAGTTTCCTGCCCCTCGTTGAATGGGGAAGAGCAATCCTAGGTATCCAGAATTCATCGGGGACTTCTGCATATACTGTTCCCGCCAGAAGTCGCGACATATGGACTGCAGATAATGAAGGCTGGCGGTTTTCTCCAACCGCCGAAACTTCTGTGAAAGAGATTAAGAAACCAACGCGAAGATGTCCAAACCCTTCAACTCATTTAGTGAAAATAGATTTAACCGAACCATCAGAAATTGTTGTCAATGATATTTCGGAAAAATTATTACGGTTAAAAATTTTATTGAACCAAAAATATACTTGATATTTCCGGGTGAGCGAATGGAATTTATTTTGTGACCGTCCAGACAGCAAAAGCAGTGGAAACCCTGAAGCTGATGAAGAAATAAGCAGTTAATAGCCGAATGTAATTTCATTCCCAAATAAAAAAAAGAGCAACATAAAAATGTTGCTCCTAAAACTTAAGACATGCTTACGTTTCGCTCTCGATGTAAAGATGCGGTAAGTTTTTTTGCAGAATAAACCATTTCTGCAATTTATGTGACATCCTTATTTACTCTTACTTCTTATTCCTCGGATCATCCGCGGCATTTATATACGTGATGCCAAAAGGTCCCATACCATGTACTTGTATGATACATGGCTTCTTGGTAAAAAAATAGTGATGTGTACCGGCTTTCATCACAGCAAATGCGCCGGGCATCATTAGTGTTGCTGTTTTTTCATCATACTTATCACCGACTCCCATATAACAAGCGCCTTCCAGCACGGTGACATGTTCATCAACCGCGTGATAGTGCGGCATGATGATATAATTCGCCGGCATCTTTGCGCGAATAGTATACATTTCCGCTGCACCCGGATTTCCTTCTAACACGGCAGCTTTCGATCCTGCAGGTAATCCCGGAGGCGCTTCGCCCCATTTAATATCTGCCGGCATCACCATAATATGGTCTTTTGTTGTTCCCATATTCATCTGTGCATGCAACGTAAATACGCTAAAGAGAATAAGCAGCACTGATACTGCTCTCATTTGATTTGTTTTCATAATTCCTGATTTTAATTTTCGCCTACTCTATATGGTTTTCGGCAAGCCCATAAACTACTATTTATTAAGGGTGTTATGAAGACTTGGGAAATAAAACGGAAGTAATATTCAGAATAGTGGAATAAATATAGAGAAGTTATCATGAAAACGCAAGAGCGCAATTACAATCTAATCAGAACAAGGAAGGATGAATGCTGTTATGTAATACAGGATCATATTCCTGCATAAAATAAAAGAATGCATTCTCTAATTCGGAAATTATTTCTGTTCATGTTTATCTTATCATACAGAAATATTTTTGCTCAAAAAGATATTCCATCTTCTGTAGTAAATCATCCCAAAACTATACCGTTTCAATCTTCATTTGTTACGCAGTTAAAAGTTCCGGATGGATGGAAGATAACCATAGCTGCAATGGATTTAGGAAAACCACGCATGCTTTACAGCGGATCGAAAGGAATCATATATGCTACCCGCCGTGATGCGGGAAATGTACTGATGCTGAAAGATAAAAACGGTGACAATAAATTTGACGAGATGGTGATAGTAACCAATTTTAAAGGCGTACACGGCATTACCATAAAGGATGGATGGATGTATTTATGCAACAGCGACGAATTGCGGCGGTATAAAATGAAAGCGGATGGCACACTGGAAAAAAATGGACACACATTGATCTCAGGATTACCCGATGCAGGACAACATCCGAACAGAACGATTGATTTTGGTCCGGACGGAATGTTGTATATGTCGATCGGGAGTACGTGCAACGATTGCAAAGAAAATGCGGAAATGGCTACTATAGAACAGATCGATCCGAAAACATGGAAGCGCACCATATTTGCCTCCGGCTTGCGCAATACCATTGGTTTCGACTGGCACCCGGCAACTCACGAAATGTGGGGATGCGATAATGGCGGTGATGGCAAGGGCGAAGACTTTCCGCCGGAAGAAGTTAACCATCTTGTAAAAAACGGCAATTACGGATTTCCATATGTATATGGGAAAAGAGTACCGGATGAAAATCACGAAGCTCCAACCGGTGATACCAAAGAAAATTATGCGAAGAAAACAGAACCGTCTGTGCTGGAACTGCAGGCACATATGGCGCCGATCGCTTTCAGGTTCTTTCCTAAAACCGCGAGTGTTCCTGCAAGCTATGCCGGTGATGGATTGGTTTGTTTTCACGGTTCGTGGAACCGCAGTGTTGCTGTTGGTTATAAAGTTGTGCGAATAAAATTTGAAAATGGTGTTGCAACCGGCTACGAAGATTTCCTCTCCGGTTTTTTGATGACTGATAAAAAAACGCAATTCGGAAGACCGGCAGGTATTACTATCACTCCGCAAGGTGTAGTGTATATTTCCGATGATACGAATGGTGTGATTTATGCTGTTAGAAAAGTGAAATAAAATATTTGTCTTATCTGTCCAAAGTACTTTTACAGACTTTTAATTCTTTACATTTATACCGTATGAAAAAATGTCTGTGCATATTTATTGCGGGTATTGCCATTTCGGGATGTTCTAAAACGGAAAATGCATCAAGCAAATGCATGCTTTCTTCCTTGCTTTATACTAATAATTATTTGTCACCCGCATATAAAGATTCTACTCTCCAGACTTTTTATTACACCGACGGAAAAGTAGTACGCCGAAGCATAACAGGCAGTACTCAATATGAAGATTCTATTTTTTATAACGGTGATAAGATGTCCGTCATCCGCCGTCATGTGCCCAACAGTGATTACTTTGAATATTACACATTCAATTATGATTCCAACGGACGAATGTCCGGACTTATTGTAAATGCAACTGTTTCCGGTGTTCCTTCATTTTATTCCAGGGATGAACTCACATACAATACGCAAGGACAGGTGATTGCTGTGAAAGATTCCAACGTATATCGTCCCGATGCATACAGTGTGGAAGTATTTACTTATTCAGGTGATGATATTATGACTTCTACTACAACAATTTATGCAGGTGACACTGCGCAATCCAGTTTTCAAACTTTTTTAGAATATGCACCCTATGAGAATCCTGTTGCAAATCTTGGAGGAACAAACTATTCTCCTAACATTACTGCACCGATCTGGATATTATATTTTGCAAAAAAAGCGATAAAGAAAATAATCGGAGACAATGGAATGACACTTCAAACTTCAACATTTAATACAGACTCAGAAAATAAAATAATATCCGCTTATCCGCGATTTCCTTCGTGCGATCTGAATTGTTCCCTGGATACGGTTTATTACGAATATAAGGCGTGTTTCTAAAGATCAGAGACATACTACTGCCCAATAATTTTCCCTCTGTTGACAATCATTCCTTTATTATCCGTAATCACGTAAAAATATAATCCTTTAGAAAGTTGATTGCGCTGCAGCTCATAAGAAGATTGATTTGCAATATTTATATTTTCGATTTCTTTTCCATTTACATCAAGTAGCTGCAACCTTTTCGCTTTTGAATTTTCTTCAAAATAGAAATTTGTTGATTCGCGGAATGGATTCGGAGAGATTTTTATTTCTTCACGATTTTGTTCTTTTACGATTGTCACTAATGAATCACCGCCGGTGACTTTTAATTTAAACATCCAGAAATCCTCATCACCGTGGCTTGCAACCGTTTTATCACCGCTGATGCCAGAACCCGAAATACCTTTAACAATGTATTCGCTGTCGCTCACCTGGAAAAAAGAAGTCACTTCATCCACACTGTTTCCGCCAAAAGTTTTTTGCCATTTTATATTACCGAGGTTGTCGAATTTTAACAACCAATAATCCGGACGGGATAATGAATCGGATGATAATGTTACTGACCATGAATAACCACCTACGATATATCCGTTATCGTTTGTCAATTGAACATCAGTCCATGCATCGAGGTTGTCCGTACCTACGGTGTGTTGCCATTGTATATTTCCGAACGAATCCAGTTTCACTAACCAACCATCTTCTACACCGATATTTGGCTCTGTCTTATTCCCTGAAATCCCGGATTTCGAGATACCTGCGATAATATATCCGCCATCCTTTGTTTGCTGTATATTATCCGCAAATTCAAACTTATCTCCGCCGATTGTTTTTTGCCATTCTATATTTCCATTTTTATTCAACTTCAATATCCACAAATCATAATTCCCGATCTTATGTGTAATTTTATCTCCTGAACTATCTGAATTAGATTCTCCCAAGACAATAAATCCACTGTCCGACGTTTGACGAATTGCTTCAATCGCGTCAGAAGCACCTCCGCCATAATCTTTTTCCCATTGAATAGCGCCTGTGCTATCGAGTTTCACGATCCAGTAATCATCGATGCCATGAGAATGTGTAGTTTTATTTCCCGAACTGTCGGAATCAGAAGCTATCGCCAAAATGACGCCTCCATCGTATGTTGGCCACATATCATATAAATCCTCTTCTTCGCTGCCGCCTATGTCTTTTTGCCATTGAATAGTGTGGGCACTGTTTAACTTTACAATCCACACATCTTTAACACCCATAACACGACTAAAATTGGCAGAGGTTTTATCTCCTGAAATTCCCGCACTTGTTTCTCCGCCCAGGAAATATCCACCATCTGTTGCCTGTCTTATTACAGATAAAACATCCCCATCTAAACTTCCTACTGATTTATCCCATTGCTTGTTTCCCAATGAATCTGTTTTTATTACCCAATAATCGGCATCTCCACGTTGAACTTCTGATTTGTCGCCGGAGATGCCGGAAGCTGACCATCCCCCTACAATAAATCCACCATCTTTTGTTCTTTGCGCTAAATTATGATAGCCTCCTTCTGCATCGCTTCCGCCATACGATTTTTGCCATTCAATAGTGAAGTTGTAATTGCCAGCGTGCAATAATGTCACAAAAAATAAAGCGATAAATAAAAAAGAGAATTTTGAGCTTTTCATAATTTAGTTTTGCTATTGAATTATCACCTTGCCGCAATTTAGTATAGTTCTTTCATCATCCAAATCAAATAAAAATACAAACTGTTAGCAAAATGATTGCTGCAATTCGTAAGAAGAGCGGTTTGCAATATCGAATCAATATCAGTTCTGGAGTAATGCCTTAAAAATATACATTTAATTTTATTTATTATTAAATTCCTAATTAATTCCTTTTCTGATTTGTACATAATCTTTCTTTAATATGTGATTGATAATGGATTTGGTAAATTTGATTTGAATGAAGAAACATAATTTCGGAGCGGGACCGAGCATATTGCCGCAGGAAGTTTTTGAGCAAAGCGCACAGGCTTGCGTGGATTACAATGGTATTGGTTTATCTATTTTGGAGATCTCGCATCGAAGCAAGGAATTTTTAGATATACTCGATGAAACAATTTCTCTTACAAAAGAATTACTGAATATTCCTCAGGGGTACCAGGTTTTACTGGTACAGGGAGGTGGCAACATGCAGTTTGACATGGTGCCTTACAATATCTTAAATGAAAATGAAACTGCTGATTTCGTGGAAACAGACCTGTGGTCGGTGCGCGCGGAAGAAGAAGCACGGCTCTATGGTAAAACAAATATTGTTGCTTCATCTAAAGAAGCAAATTTCAATTTCATCCCGAAAAATTTTACTGTGGATGAAGACGCAGCTTATCTTCATCTCACTTCCAACAATACGATTTACGGAACAGAATTTTTAGAAGACAAAACATATCCTGTACCTGTTGTGTGTGATATGAGTTCGGATATTTTCAGCAGACCGGTTGATATTTCAAAATATCATTTGATCTATGCAGGCGCACAAAAAAACTTAGGATGTTCCGGCATCACTTTAGTGATCATAAAAGATGCATGGCTCGGAAGAAGCAATCGTCCGAAATCTAAAATGTGGGATTACAGCATTTATGCAAAAAATAATTCACTCTATAATACTCCCCCTGTATTTACGATCTATACATGCTTGCTTACTTTGCGCTGGTTGAAAAAATTGGGCGGACTTGCAGAAATGGAAAAACGGAATATTGCAAAATCAACGTTGCTGTATAAAGAGATCGACAGGAATACTTTGTTCAAAGGACACGCTGTTCCTGAAGACCGAAGCCGGATGAATATTAATTTTATTGCGCATAACCCGGAACACGAAACTGCGTTTTTGGAGTTCGTAAAAAAATATAATATACATGGCATAAAAGGTTATCGTACCGTCGGCGGTTTCCGCGCTTCATGTTACAATGCAATGCCTATTGAAGGTGTGCAGATATTGGTGAATGCAATGCAGGAGTTTGAAAAGGTTAATAGTTAATAGACGACAGTCCACGGTCCACCGCATGCATTAGTCATTGCGAACATTTTCACATAGATTTGGTTAACTTTATTGTAAACCAAAATATATGAACAAGAGATTTTACCTTTTCCCATTGCTGATTTTTTCGTTCTTCGCATCACTCGCACAGCCGAAAATAAAATTAGATACTTTTGCCCGCCCGTTCCCGGCTCCTATCGATATAGAAAATGACGGAACAACACCAAGAGTCTTTATAGTTTGCCAGACCGGACTTATTTTTGTGTACGATTCCAACGGCGTTAAACTCGATACGTTTGCAGACCTGCGTTCGAAAGTGCAATCGAGCGGTGAAGAAGGATTGCTTGGATTTGCATTTCATCCCAATTATGCGTCTAACGGATATTTCTATACTTACTACACAAAGAAAAATACTACGGACAATTATGTGTATCGCTATAAAGTATCTGCCAATCCCAACAGGGCAACAACAGATTCGGAAATGTTAGTCATCACCATTTTGCATCCTACAAATACGAATCACAACGGCGGCTGTTTGAAATTCGGAAATGATGGTTATCTCTATATCAGTACCGGTGATGGAGGCGGTGGCGGTGACGTTCCGAACAACGCGCAAAATAAAAATATTCTGCTGGGGAAAATATTGAGGCTCGATGTAAACAGATTTGATACCGCTTACAGGATCCCGCCTACCAATCCTTTAGTGGCGCAAACCAGTGTAAGGAAAGAAATATGGGCTTATGGATTGCGCAACCCGTGGAGGTTTACTTTTGACAGGTTAACGCATGATCTCTGGATCGGCGATGTTGGACAAAGCGCTATGGAAGAAATAGATTTCCAGGCGGCAAATAGCAGCGGTGGTGAAAATTACGGATGGCGCTGCTACGAAGGAACCAATACATATAACACAGCGGGATGCCTTTCCGCTTCTAATTATAAATTCCCGGTATTTGCTTATGATCGTTCTGCGAGCGGAGGAACGACAGTTACAGGTGGTGTGGTTTATCGCGGAAATAAATATGCTGACCTATATGGATATTATATTTTTACTGATTATGGATCAAACAATTTCTGGGTGATCAAAAAAGTGGATACTATTTTTACGGTTACTCCATTAGGGGTGGTATTAACAAACTCCAAAATAGCATCTTTTGGTGAAGATATCCGCGGCGAATTATATGCTGCTAATGTCAACACCGGAACGATATATAAGATACGTGAGCTTTGCTCCAACTTTAAAGTCAACATTGCAAATTTTACGAATCCCAGTTGTCCGAATGTATTGAACGGATTTATACAAGCATCTGCAACAGGAAACAATGGTTTAGTTACATATAATTGGTCGAACTCAGGAAGCGGCAGCAATATTCCAAATTTAGGTCCCGGAAAATATGTTGTTACCGGAACAGATGCAGCCGGATGCGTGAAAAAAGACAGCGTTGTTTTATATAATCTGGATACACTGCGGATCAGATTATTGAATATACAATATCCAAGCTGCCCGAATGTAAGCAACGGCTCAATTGAGGTAGAAGGAATTCATGGAAACGGGAATTATAATTATAACTGGTCGAATTTGCAGACCGATGCACAGATCAATAATTTAAGTGATGGAAAATATGTAGTAACTGTACACGACGGCAACAATTGCACAGCAAAGGACAGTTTTGTTTTGTATAACCAGGATACACTGCGAATACATTTGGTGAGCTTGCAAAATCCGAGCTGCCCGAATGTGAGCAACGGATCGATCGTGTTAACAGGAACGCATGGCAACGGAAACTACCAATATAATTGGTCAAATGGAGATACCACTTTTCAAAATACAAATTTAAGCGACGGAAAATATATTGTGGTGGTGAATGACGGCAACAACTGTACTGCAACCGACAGCTTTGTTTTGTATAACCAAGATACACTCGATAAACCTATCATTACTCAAAGCGGTAATTTTCTCCAAACCGATACAGGGTTTTCTTACGTGTGGAAATTAAACGGAAATATTACCGGAGGTAGCTTAGATACGATACATCCATCTGCGACAGGCAGCTACACAGTAGAAATTACTGATGTTAACGGGTGTAAGGCAACTTCTGATCCATTCGCATTTGTCTTCACCGGGATAAAAATCAAGTCAGCCGATATCGATAAATTTTCGTTGTATCCAAATCCTGTTAATGAAAATCTGATGATCGATATTGTATTTCACTCAGCAAAAAAATCGACTTTAAGAATTACGAATACCATCGGTCAAATTGTGTATGAAGAAAAATTATTGGGAAAAGAAATATCGAAAAATATTTCTGTGAAGCAATTGCCAAAAGGAGTTTATGAAATGTCTTTATATACGGAAGATGGAAAAGTGGAGACGAAGACTTTTATGAAGGAGTAAGGATTATACAGATGCCATCGCTTTAAGCGATGGCATCTGTCATTATAAAAAAGGTTCAGCAAATGCTGAACCTTTTTTTTATACGCACTCCCTGCGTAGATACGCACTCGGTGCGTATTTACATTATTTCATTGCTTCACTATATCTCCTGTTTACTTCATCCCAATTAATAAGATTGTAAAACGCAGCGACGTAATCCGGTCTGCGGTTCTGGTAATGCAGGTAATATGCATGTTCCCATACATCTAATCCTAATACAGGTGTGCCAGGACATTCGGAAATATCCATCGTCGGGTTATCCTGGTTTGGAGAAGAACAAACACAAAGACTTTTATCTTTCTTTACACACAACCATGCCCAGCCTGATCCAAACCTTGTTGTTGCAGCCTTGGTGAATTCTTCCTTGAATTTATCGTAAGAACCGAAGGTAGATTTTATGGCTTCGCCCACTTCACCTGTTGGTTCGCCGCCACCACCGGCTTTAAGGATTGTCCAGAAAAGCGAATGGTTGAAATGCCCTCCACCGTTGTTGCGAACTGCGGGCGGCAGTTTAGAAATATTCGCCATTAATTCTTCCAATGATTTTCCTTCGTTTTCCGTTCCTGCAATTGCTGCGTTCAGGTTGGTTACATAAGCATTGTGGTGTTTGTCATGATGGATCTTCATCGTTTCCGTATCAATGTGTGGCTCCAGTGCATCAAATGCATATGGAAGTGCCGGTAATTCGAATGCCATAATTTTAAAATTTAGTTGATTGAATAAATTGTTGAAATGCAAATATAATGAACTAAAACATCTGTTCCTTAAAGAAGTTTAAATTAAGAGGAAAGACAAATCAAGTTTGAGCGTCCACAGTCGACTGTCCACAGTCCGCGGTTGAATATCCTTAAATGAAGCGTAGTGAAATGAAGAATATCGAATAGGTTTGGATTCCGATTAACATAAAACAGATTCTTCGCACACTCAGAATGACGAAATGTTCAACAGATTCATCGCGTACTCAGAATGACGTAAATTCTAGGCGACCTTTAATTTGGAGATCTTGGACTTATTGAGTTTTTCTTCTGCGTAAGCAGCATCCACAATAAAGTCTTTTATATCTGTGTTAGAAGGCATTTCGTACATCGCATCGTTGATGATCGCTTCGCAGATGGAACGCAATCCGCGCGCACCCAACTTGTATTCCAAAGCTTTCTCTACGACATAATCAATAGAAGATTCATCCATATCGAAAGTAATTCCTTCGAGCGCGAAGAGTTTTTTGTATTGCTTGAGTAAAGCGTTTTTAGGTTTAGTGAGAATATCTGTCAACGCCTGCTTATCTAATGGTTCTAAATGCGATAAAACCGGCAGACGACCAATTAATTCAGGGATCAAGCCGAAGCTTCTCACATCCTGATGTGTAATGTAAGGAAGCATATTGTCTTTGTCGACCACCTGACCATCCCTGCCTTTTTTGAAACCCACAACCGAAGTATGCATCCTTTTGGAGATCACTTTATCGATACCATCGAAAGAGCCTCCACAAATGAAGAGGATATTTTTTGTATCAACTTTGATGAGTTTTTGTTCGGGGTGTTTTCTTCCGCCGTGCGGTGGAACCAGCACTTCCGTTCCTTCCAGCAATTTCAGCATTGCCTGCTGAACGCCTTCTCCGCTTACATCTCTTGTTATAGACGGATTATCACTTTTGCGCGCGATCTTATCTACTTCATCTATATATACAATTCCTTTTTCTGCCAGCGCAGTATCATAGTTGCAAACCTGCAGCAAGCGTGATAAAATGCTTTCCACATCTTCACCTACATAACCTGCTTCCGTAAACACCGTAGCATCTACAATTGCAAACGGCACATTCAATAATTTTGCAATCGATTTTGCAATCAGCGTTTTTCCTGTGCCTGTAGAACCGACTAAAAGTATATTTGATTTTTCTATTTCCACTTCATCTTCCTGTACCGCCTGGTTCAATCTTTTATAGTGATTATATACTGCAACGGCAATTACTTTTTTTGCTTCATCCTGCCCGATCACATATTGATCGAGATATTCCTTGATGGCTTTGGGTTTTAGATTTTTTGGAAGGATGGATGAGTGCTCCTTTTTTGCAGGCAAATGAAAAATTTCCGTATCGATGATCTGCTTAGCCTGTGCAATACAGTTTTCGCAGATATAACCATCAATACCGGCAATGAGTATCTGAACATCTTCTTTTGCTTTTCCGCAAAAGCTGCATTTATTTGAATTTTTTTTCGACACCTGGAACGGATTTTATTCTATGTAGTAAAAAAGGGATCAAAAGTTGCTTTGATCCCTGTAAATATAGTTATTTCTTATTTTCTTATCAAACCTTTTTTGTTAAGACTTCGTCGATCATCCCGTATTCCTTGGCTTCGTCAGCCTTCATCCAGTAATCACGATCGCTGTTTGCATACACTTTTTCATATGGCTGTCCGCTGTGCTGCGCAATTATTTCATATAATTCTTTCTTCAGTTTCGTGATCTCATTAAAAGTAATTTCTATTTCAGAAGCTTGTCCCTGCGCGCCGCCCATCGGTTGATGGATCATCACGCGGCTATGTTTTAACGCACTGCGTTTTCCTTTCTCTCCTGCACATAATAATACCGCTGCCATTGATGCTGCCATGCCTACGCAGCAGGTGGCTACATTCGGCGCAATATATTGCATCGTATCATAAATGCCTAAACCTGCATACACACTTCCGCCCGGACTGTTTACATAGATCTGCACATCGCGCACTGCATCTGCAGATTCGAGGAAGAGCAATTGCGCCATGATGATGTTTGAAACATAATCATCGATGCCTGTTCCCATAAAGATGATGCGATCCATCATCAAGCGGGAAAAAACATCTATCGCAGCAACGTTCATCGGACGTTCTTCAATAATGTTAGGCGTTAAATTGCTGATATTTGCATCTACAAACTGATCTAAGTAAATGCTGGAGAATCCGTGTTCCTTTACGGCGTACTTTTTAAATTCCTTTCCAAAGTTCATGTTGCTTGTTTTAGTATTGAGTAATTAGTAGAGTAGTTAGATAATTGTTTACCGAATTACGCAATACGCTACTCACTACGCATTACCGGATTCTTTCTTATTAAAAAACTCATCAAAGGATGTGGCTTTGTCTTGTACCGTAACCTGAGATTCGATAAAAGTAAACAATTTTTGTTCCAAAGCTCCGTCGTATGACTTTTTGACATGGTCTTCCTTCGCCATCATATTATCATTCAGCATGTCAATATATTGTTCTTCTATTCCTTGTCCACTTGGGTTGTACATCGCCAGTTGCGCCCGAAGCTGCAGCTTTGAAAAATTTTTCACTTCTTCCATCTCTACCTTCAAATTGTTTGCCTGCGAGATCTTAGAAGTAATGAGATTCCATTTCAATCCTTTTTCGAAACCCGGATATTCTTTTTCGATCTGTTCATCGTCGATCGGCTTTTCGTTACTCGATTTAATGAACCGCTTTAAAAACTCATCCGGAAATTTCACTTCCGTTTTTTCCATAAGCATTAAATAGAGATCGTCTTTCAATTTATTATCCGCCGATTTCTCTGCGAAGTCCTGCAACTCCTTTCTTATTTTTTCTTTGAACTCTTCTAAAGAAGTAACCAAGCCGGGACCATACACTTTATCAAATAATTCCTGGTTTAATTCTGCATTTTCCATTACAGCTTCCTTTCCTTCTTTTACTTCATCGGGATTGGTAACGTTTCCGTATCTCTTTGTAAGTTTTTGCATTTCATCATCCAGCGTCTTATCATCAATCGTAACAACATTCTTTGTTATCGTTGTACTCTTGTCGAGTGCTTTTATTTCAACTTCCGGCGTTAACCCGATCTCGTATTCAAAAGTAAAATCTTCCGGATTATTGATATCAAAATTGATAGTTGAATTTTCTTTTGGCAACGGACGACCGAGAATATTCAGCTTCTCATCTTCTATTTTTTTATTTAAAGCTTCCGAAACCGTTTTATTTAATTCTTCGAGCAATATTGAATTGCCGTACATTTTTTTGATCAGCGAACCCGGCACATGTCCTTTGCGAAAGCCCTTGATCGCTACGTTATTTTTATGCTGTTGAATTGCTTTTTCTACCTGCGGCAGGTAATCTTCTTTTTTTAGTTCGATGCTGATCACAGCATTTAAATCGTCGATGTTGTTTTTGGAAACGTTCACTTTTGTTAATGTTGAATGATGAATGATAAATGATGAATGAAATGTTGAAGCTGATTTAATTCAACATTCAACATTTTACATTCAACATTATCCAGTGCGGGTGGAGGGACTCGAACCCCCATGGTTGCCCGCCAGATCCTAAATCTGGTACGTCTACCAATTTCGCCACACCCGCAAAAAGGACTGCAAAGATATAATTTAATTTGAAAATGAGATAATTTGAAAATTTGAAAATGAGGTTATCCCATTATTTCATGAATAGTTAATATATGAACCGGAGGCTCAGATTTTGACTTATAAAATAAAATAACATTATATTTGCGCCACGAAATTAACCTGTTCGTACTTTTGAAAAACTCTTGGGAAGATCCCGGGTATATTAAGAAGGTTTATCTAAATTCAAAATGAAAATGAAAAATTTATCAATTGCATTAAATGCTGTCCTGTTCATATTAGTAAGCGTTTTATTTTACCTCCATTTCTCTTCTTCAAAAAGCAAAACATCCGGTTCGCCGCAAATGATACAAGCCGACGGGAAAACCATCAGCATTCCGCAAATCGCATATGTAGATATCGATTCTTTTCAAACACATTATACATTCTTCAAAATAAGGAAAGCAGAACTGGATGCAAGACAAAAGTCTATGGAAGCGGAACTTGGAAGAAGTGTAAGTGCATTCCAAAGCAAGGTTGCAGCTATGCAGCAGAAAGCGGAAACGATGACGCAGGAGGAAGGACAGGCAGCCCAGCAAAAGCTGATGATGGAGCAACAGCAGATCGAAGACCGCAAATCTACAATGGAATCTCAATTCATGAAAGAAACACAGGACTTCAATATTAACCTGCAGGAAAGAATGATAGAATATCTTAAAAAATATAATGCCGGCGGACGCTACAGTTATATTCTTCCGTACTCTCGTGAAACCATAAATTTACTTTACGTGAATGAAGCGAATAATATTACGGCTGATGTTATAAAAGGCATGAATGATGAATATGATGCCGCAAAAAAGTAACTGCATCATAACTATTTATAACAAAATAAAAGTTCAGGTAAATGCCTGAACTTTTTTATTTTCCGCCTGTAGATCGTATATTGTAAATGTATGGAAACGAATGTTGAATCGGAAAAGCACGCCATTTTAAAAGATTACAGGCAACTCCTGCGCGTGGCTCGTCCATACATGGAAAAGGGCGATGACAAGCGGATCCGTCACGCCTTTGAATTAGCTCTAGATGCCCATAAACACATGCGTCGCAAGAGCGGAGAGCCCTATATCCATCATCCTTTGGAAGTCGCGAAAATTGTTGCAGGTGATATGGGCTTAGGCACCACTTCCGTTATTTGCGCATTGCTCCACGACACCGTAGAAGATACTGAATTGACGCTCGAGGACATCAAGAAAGAATTCGGCGCTACAACTGCAAAGATCATCGATGGTCTTACAAAGATCAGCAAGATCTCTCATCAGACAGAATCTATTCAAGCGGAAAATTATCGCAAAATCTTACTAACCCTCAGCGACGATATTCGTGTTATCCTGATAAAAATTGCGGACCGCTTGCACAACATGCGCACACTCGATGGCATGAGCAGGAAGAACCAATTGAAGATCGCTTCGGAAACAATTTATTTATATGCGCCGCTTTCGCATCGCCTGGGATTGTATTCAATAAAGGGTGAGCTGGAAGATCTCGCGATGAAATATACGGACTCGGATAAATATAAAGAGATAGCAAAAGCATTAGAATCCACGAAGAAAGATCGCGCAAAATATATCAACGATTTCGTAAAACCGCTTCAGGAAGAAATGGATAAATCGGGATTGAAAGCAAAAGTTTTCGGAAGACCGAAATCAATTTCTTCGATCTGGAATAAGATGAGAAAGAAAGAAGTTGATTTTGAAGATGTGTACGACAAATTTGCGATCAGAGTTATCCTTGAATCTCCCTTAGAAAAAGAAAAAGAAGATTGCTGGAGGGCTTACTCGATCGTGACGGATAAATATTCGCCGCAGCCGAACCGTATGCGCGACTGGATCTCACACCCGAAAGGAAACGGCTACGAATCGCTGCACACAACCGTGATGGGACCGGGTGGAAAATGGGTGGAAGTACAGATCAGGTCGCAGCGCATGGATGAAGTTGCAGAGAAGGGCTTGGCGGCGCACTATAAATACAAGGAGAATAAATTTAAATCGACGAATACCGCCGAAGAAGCCATTGAAAGCTGGCTGATGCAGGTTCGTGAATTTCTCAAAAATCCGGATGTAAACCCGATCGATTTTATCAATGATTTTAAGCTGCAGTTATATCAAAAGGAGATCTATATTTTTACACCTAAGGGCGATCTGAAAATTCTTCCTGCAGGAGCAACTGCTTTGGATTTTGCCTATTCCATTCACACGAATGTCGGCGATACGTGCATCGGCGCAAAGGTAAATAACAAGCTCGTGCCGATCAGCCATGTGCTGGTAAATGGCGACCAGGCAGAGATCATCACTTCAAGAAAACAAAGACCTAGTGAGGACTGGCTGAATATCGTTACAACATCGCGTGCAAAATCGAAAATAAAAAATTCACTTCGCGAAGAGAAAAGAAAAATTGCCGAAGAAGGAAAGGAAATTTTAGAAAGAAAATTAAACCAGTTCAAAGCAAATTTTACGAATGACAATATCAACGTGCTGACCAACTTTTACAAGGCTCCAAGCTCAATGGATCTTTTTTACGGGATTGCAAAAGGCACCATCAATTTAAATGATCTTAAACAACTGAAAAATGTTGGTGGAGGTTTGGAAGTTCCGCGAGTTGAAAAGGTTGCAAAATCTTACGAAGAGTTTGTTCCGGCGCCTGAAGAGAATGGTGATATTCCTAAGAATGCGGAGCTGATCATTTTTGACGAGTCGTCAAAATTTCCTTATGAATTTGCAAAATGCTGCGGCGCAATTCCGGGTGATGATGTGGTTGGATTTATTTCTATCAACGGCGTCATAAAAATTCACAGAACAGGTTGTCCCAATGTGATCAACCTGATGTCGAAATATGGATACCGCATTATTAAAACGCGCTGGACAGCAAATACCACGCCTGCATTTCTCACTACCATAAAACTAAACGGATTGGATGGTATCGGTTTAATTAATAAAATGACTTCAGTGATCTCGAGTGATATGAAAATAAATATGCAATCGCTTTCTGTTGAAACGAAGGACGGCATCTTTGAAGGACTGATAAAAGTTTTTGTAAAAGATAACAGCCAGGTGACCAAACTCATCAACAAATTAAAATCGCTGGATGGCGTGACGTCTGTGATCAGGGAAGAGATTTGATGAATGTTGAATGATTAATGATGAATGTTGAATTGGCATTAAGGAATATTATTTGGAATTCAATTATTTACATAAAATATTCCTTTCTCATATCTCATAATCTCACCTCTTATTTCTACATAAGCATGTCTCAAGATCATGATCTTTGAGTGGCAAAATTAGTTTACGTACATTATATTTGATTTGGAAATACAACAGCCGTAAACAATTGTCTTTCCTTTTATAAATTTTATCTGAGCATTATTCTTAAAGAAGATCGCAAACATGTGTTTTAGCAGGAAATTTTTGATAATTGTCAATTATTAATGATAAAACAAATTTTTAGGGATTTGAAACAATAAATGGAAATTTATCGCGTTTAGAATCCAACCCTGGTTGTTGCAAAACAATCAAAAACATAAAAACCCGAACCCTTGAAAAAGATAATCACCTTATTTTTTATTGTGAATGCATTGTCTTGCATTGCACAAACTGCTATTACAGGAACTGTAAACACCACACTAACAATTCCGAATGTGCAACGCAACTTTATGGGATTTAATTCCGGAGATGGAAACCTGGAATCCATTTATAACATGAATTCGCAAAATACCGGTATGGAAGTGAACGGTAATTTCTTTGACGCATTTGCAAAAATAAGCAACAGGATCTGCTGGAGATTCCCCGGAGGAACAACATCCAATTTTTATAACAAATGGAACAGCGGATATGGAAATACAGGTTACATGCTTTCACCTGGAGAAAGCATGTCTTACATAAATGTAAATGCTGCACTTCAAAATTCTAATTACGGCAGCTATTATAATTTCAATACAACCCAACCGGGTTATCCGTACGCAAAAAACAATATTATTTATCCATTTATAAATTCCATTACAAAAAATCAGTCGGCAGCAAGCAACGCAGTTTTTTGTCTCAACCTTGTAAATCATTACAGGGCTATCGCATCCTATGATACTTCACTCTATAAAACAATTCCGGCTATTCTGTATGACAGCAGGTCAGAAACATTAAAAGATACCAACAAGATAAAAGCTATTACAAGTCTTACCGGGAATTACTTAAATGCGTTTAATAATTCCACGTTAAGTCCGGAATTTAAAAAGATCGTAAGACAAAATATCGATGCCTTTCTAACGATGGTCAACAACAATGTTTCCGTATATAAAATAGAATTGGGCAATGAGCTTTTCGGTTATTTATACAGCGATAATGTGCTGGTAGATTACAATGCGTTTGTGAGTGGCAAAGGTCCGTATGCGTTATATTTTCCTTCAGATACGAAGGTGTGGTTAAGGGATGATGGCAGCGCACAAAGCATTAAAGATTCTTATGCTTCTTTATGGACTTATGCGCATCTCGCAAAATTATATAAAGTATTATTGACGGATACCCTGCAAAAATTATCTGCTCAAACCGGAAATATTACTTATGCAAATCATTTGAAGAATATGAAATTCGGTGTGCCTGTTACCCCGATATTAAACAGCGGTTTTAAAAGATGGGATGACTTTATGCGCCAGGCTGATGTGAAAAGCTATATAGGCATTGATGCTTACGTGATGCATCCTTATCTCGATTCTACGAATTATTTTAAGGGATATAATTTTACGCCTGCAAATAATTCATCCATCACTGATCTTACAAGAGAATTTAATGCGATGAGAGATACTTTCGAAATATCTTATAACAACAGGTTCTTTAAGAAAAATCATATCAGTTTGATCAATGCACTTCCCGCAGGTGCGGAAGTATGGTATACGGAATGGAATATTAACTTTGACAACAGCAGGTTAACGAAAGTAGGTAATACGCTTTTGCACTCCATGTTTTATTTTGATGCGATGATGAATTTCTTTGATATTAATGCGAATAAGAATCTTCAGCTTGCATGCAATAAAACAAACCCGATCAAATTATGCAATTATCATATTTCATACACGAAGAACATGACGGATTACCCGCTGATGCGATTCACCGGTGGATATTATACGGCGAATGCAGATCCTGCTACTACAACAAACAGTACGGCAAATTCGATAGAATACAGCTCTGTATATTATGCAGATGTTTTATTATCACCCGTATTGAATGACGATTCCATCAGTTACGTAAACAATACGAACGGCGGATTCAGCAGCGTGGCTAACTGTTCGTTCAGAAGTTTTTATAAAAAAGATTGCGCATCCGGCTGCTGCAAGGATGTTGTATATATCTACTATAATAACAAGTCGGCAAACAGTTATAAAATTGATATTAACGCGGCTTTGAATATCAGCAGCACAGCTTGTGTAAATGCGACAAAAAATTACCTGTACGCAAATGCATTATACGCTTCTATGGGAAGAACTTCTTTCAGAACAGATGATATTTTGAAGACTGATACGCTTAATAGGGCTGCAGATGTCACTATTCAACGCATCTATAACGAAGCGATTCCGGCTGCATCTATGAACCAGGTGGTGATCCCGAAATATTCTTTAGGTTATGTAAAAGTGGAGATCTCGGTTCCTACCAGCACATGTGCATGTACAGGAAACCGGGTATCACACCGAAGCGGTGAAACTCCGGAAACAACATTTAAACCTGAAGAGATCGCAGTAGAAAAAAATACGGCTTTAATAAATCCTGCAACACGCATGTATCCGAATCCTAATACCAATGGCTTGCTGAATGTTGATATTGCTTCGGAGAAAGAAACTGAAACACAAATAAGGATTTTTGATATTGCCGGCAATCTTGTTAAAACATTTTCTAAACAGTTATCAGCAGGTCAAAACCTGTTGCAGCTGGATGTTTCAGATATCGCTAAATCAATTTATATCATTCACATGGATGGTGACGGTATTAATTTTACCGATAAACTGATCGTGCAATAAAAATCATTTCTTACTATCTTATTATTCTGAGAACTATTGTTTTTTGATCAATCATAATTTTTGTTATCAAACGAATTTATGATTTTAATCAAATCTAATTCATTCCTCCTTCCCTACCTTTATATTTCAAAGGAAGCAAACTGCCGTAAACAAAAGTTGGAACTTTCCTTTTTAATAAAATTATTTAGGTGATCATCTGAAATTACCTGCAATCGTTTGTAAACGAAGGCAAGAATTTTTCTGAATACCAAACCTGTAACAATCACTTTTTGATTGGATCTAAATCTATTGTGCAAACTCAGAAAAAATGACATTGAAAAAAATCAGCATTACACGAAAATTTAAAATTCTTTTTGTTTTATTTTTCATGCATATCATCCCGGTCATTGCACAAACAGTAATATCCGGAGTTATAAATACTTCTCTTACCATCCCAAAAGTAGAGCGGAATTTTATCGGATTTAACTCCGGTGAAGGCAATTTAGAATCGATCTATAATTTAAACGGACAAACCACGGGACTTGATGTTAATCCTAACTTTTATGCAGCTTTTTCGAAGGTCAGCAACAGGATCTACTGGCGTTTTCCCGGCGGAACTACATCCAATTATTACAACAGGTGGGCAAGCGGTTACGGGAATTCAGGCAAGGTATTAACCATCGGTGAAAATTCATCGTTTGTAAATGTAAGCTCAACACTTCAGAATGCCATCTACAATAAATACTACAATTATAGCAATCCATCCTATCCGAATGCAAAGAGCAATATCATTTTCCCTTTCATCAATTCGATAACAAAGAATAAGACGGCTACAAACAATGCAGTTTTTTGCCTGAACCTTACTAATCATTACAGATATATTCCATCAACAACTTCAATACCGTTTTTGAATACACGGACGGAAACATTGAAGGATACTGCTAAGATAAAAGCGATCATTAATCTGACAGGAAATTATTTAGACGCGTTTAACAAATCAACTTTAAGCGATGGATTCAAAAAAATAGTGCGGCAAAATATTGATGCATTCCTCACGCTCGTCAATAATAATGTTTCCGTATATAAAGTAGAATGCGGCAACGAGATCTTCTCTTTTGCATTTTATGACAACTTTTTGGTGGATTACAATGCTTTTATTGCGAATACCGGTCAATTCAGCCTGGTCCTTCCTTCTGATACAAAGGTTTGGTTAAGGGATGATGGCAGTGCACAAAGCATCAAAGATTCTTATGCTTCTTTGTGGAGCTATGCGCATCTTGTGAAATTATATAAAGTTTTAATGACGGATACTTTACAGAAATTATCTGCCGCTCAGCCCGGAAACGCTACTTATTCCAACCATTTAAAAAATATGAAATTCGGTGTTCCGGTTACACCAAACTTAAACAGCGGATTTAAAACATGGGATGAGTTTATGCGCCAACCTGCTGTTAAGAGCTACATGGGAATAGATGCTTATGTAATGCATCCCTATTTTGACTCTACAAATTATTTCAAAGGATATAATTTTACAGCTGCCGCTAATTCATCTGTAACGGACCTTACAAAAGAATTCAATAATTTTCGTGATACGCTGGAGATCGCTTACAACAACAGGTTCTTTAAAAAAAATCATATCAACATGATCAATGCACTTCCGGCAGGAACAGAAATCTGGTACACGGAGTGGAACATCAATTTTGATTTCAGCAAGCTGCAAAAGATCGGCAATACGATGCTGCATTCTATGTTTTATTATGATGCGATGATGAATTTTTTTGACATCAACGCGAATAAAAACCTGCAGGTATCGTGCAATAAAATCAACCCGATCAAAATGTGTAATTACCATATCTCCTACACAAAGAGCATGACGGATTACCCTTTCATGAGATTCAGCGGCGGTTATTCATCAGTTGCTTCAGACCCGCAAACAACAACCAACAGCACTGCAAATGCTATTGAATATAATGCGACATATTATACGAATGTATTATTATCTCCTATAGTAAATGATGACTCTATGGTTTACCTGAACAACATAAACGGCGGGTTTAACACGGTTGCTAATTGTTCGTTCAGAACTTTTTATAAGAAAGATTGTACTTCAGGATGTTGCAAGGATAATGTTTACATCTATTTCAATAATAAATCCGGGAACGCTTATAAAATTGATGTCAACAAGGCATTGAATGTAACAAATACAGCTTGCATAAAGGCAACAAAAAACTATTTGTACGCCAACACCTTGTATGCATCTATGGGAAGAACAACATTTAATACTGATGATATCATCCACACAACGGACGGGAGTATACAGCGTGTTAATAACGAGCAAATTTCTACTGCTAATTTGACGCAGGTCGTGATCCCAAAATATGCTCTCGGTTATATTAAGGCAGTGATCACTGTACCTTCGGCGACATGTGCGTGCAACAGTGCTCTAAGAACTGCGGATACAACCACTAGTGCTGTAGGCGAGAAAATTATTACTGATGATGTTATTGAAGAAAAAAATTTCGCATTTATCAATGTTGCGCCAAGGATATACCCGAACCCTAATACAAATGGACAATTGAGCATTGATATCTTTTCACAAAAAGAAACCGAATCGCAAATTCGCATTTTTGATATTGCCGGAAACCTGATGAGAACATTTACAAAACAATTATCTGAAGGAGAAAATTTATTCCAGGTGGATGTATCCGATATGGCGAAGTCGATATACATTTTAAGGATGGATGGCGACGGTATAAATTTTACCAATAAATTAGTGGTTCAGTAATTTAAAAGTTTTTAACTTTATTTAATTGATGTACATCCCGCTTTATATTCCCACGACATCCAAAATTGTATATCTTTACCATAGAAACGTTTGAATAAAAACCCTAATCTTTAATCCGGCGTTCCTGAAAATTTATTAAAAGCCCTTTGTCTTGAAAACAATAACGTCATTGTTGTTTATTTCATTTGTAATAAATGGAATAGCTCAAAATTTAATTCCCGGCAATATCGACCGGTCTGCCACTTTACAAAACGTAGAGCGCAATTTTACCGGTTTTAATTCCGGTCAGGGACATATAGAAAACATTTACAAGATCTACAAAGCAAATTCCGGACTGGAGGTGAACCCCAATTTTTACGGGGTGTTTGAGAACCTCAGCAATAATATATGCTGGAGATTTCCGGGAGGAACTACTGCAAATTTTTATAACCGGTATGCGAGTGGTTTCGGAAATTCAGGCATCGGGCAGACTTTTGGCGATGCATGGACAACTACAAGTATTATAAACAGTATACGAAATGCTAACTATGGTGGTTACTCAAATTATTACACTGCCTCTTACCCCAACGCAAGCAGCAATGTAATTTTTCCTTTTATTAATTCTATCACCAACAACAAAGCGGCGAATGCTTCAGGAGTGTTCTGCATTAATTTTCTGAATCATTACAGGAATGTTGTATTTACCGGGTATGATTCAAGAAGAGAAACGCTCAGAGATACTTCAAAAGTACAAGCTATCATTAGTCTTGAAGGCAATTATCTCGATGCATTTAATAATTCAACTTTAAGCAAAGATTTTAAAAGAATTGTAAGACAAAATATAGATGCGTTTCTTACTTTAATTAATAATGGCGTTACGGTGCATAAGGTGGAAATGGGGAATGAAATATATGCTTATGCTTATGATGATAACCTGATCTCGGATTATAATACTTTTTTTTACAACAATAATTTTTTGTATCCATCGGATACACGCGTGTGGTTGAAGGACGACGGCAGTGCACAAAGTATTAAAAACACTTATACTACTTTGTGGACCTATGCGCGACTGGCAAAATTGTATCGCGTATTATTGACAGATACTTTACAAAAATTATCTTCTTCATCCACTGCACGAAATAATTTTATATATGAAGATCATTTAAGAAATGTCAAATTCGGTGTTCCAATCTCCGCAAAACAGGATGGCGGTTTTAAAAGATGGAATGATTTTATGTTACAGCCGGAAGTAAAATCCTATATCGGGAATGATGCTTACATTGTACATCCATATTTTGATTCCACGAATTACTTTAAGAACCTAATTCTTTCTCCGCTTACAAATAATTCAACGGATGTGCTCGAAGATGAATTCAAAGCAATAAGGGATACCATGGAGATCTCTTATAACAACCGTTTTTTTAAATCCAGCCAGGTAAACTTAATCAATTCATTTCCTGAAGGAAGTGAGCTGTGGTATACGGAATGGAATTTTAATTTCGATAACAACAACCTGAAGAAAGTGGGCAATACTTTGCTGCATGCGATGTATTATTATGATGTGATCATGAACTTTTTCGATCTGAATGCGAATAAGAATTTAGCCGTTACCTGCAATAAAATTAATCCTGTGCAGCTTTGCAATTACCAGATCCCTTATGCAAAGGAAGCGACTTGGTATAACATGACCCGCTTCATAAACGGTTACGGCGCAAAAGCTTCCGATCCTCTTTCTACAACAAACAGCGAAGCCAACAGCGTGGAATATCATTCGCCGTATTATGCACATTTACTATTATCTCCAATACTTGAGGATCCGGCGCTGCAGTATATAGATAATAGTAATGGTGGTTTTAACAATATCCGTTTTTGCTCGTTCAGGAGCTTCACTAAAAAAGAATGCAGTTCGGGATGTTGCCGTGATGTCGTTTACGTTTATTTTGATAACAAATCAGATTCGGATTATGAGATCGATCTGAAAACAGCATTAGATATCGGCAACCTGAACTGTGTAGAGGTGACAAAGAATTCTATCTATGCAAATAATCTTTTCGCTTCCATGGGACAAACCACATTCCGGATGGATGATCTTTTGTATGCCGATACACAAAACGGTGCGGATATAACTATTCAAAGAGCTTTTAATGAAGATGTGGACGATACACTTCTCGATCATTTAAAAATATCAAAATATTCTCTCGGTTATTTTAAAGTGATGATCACCATTCCAACGCCTGATTGCGCTTGCAACAGAACTGCTGCAAGAAAAGGGAAAACAAATTCAGATGCTGACAGCAGAAAATCACCGGAACCGGAGGTAACACAAAAGCCTGCAGAATTTAAAAATACTGCTGCCAGGATCTATCCGAATCCGAGTTTAGGAAATGTAACGATAGAAATACAATCTTTAAAAAATTTACAGGTGCAGATCAATATTTTCGATATGGCAGGAAATTTAGCGAGATCATTCTCTAAAGAACTGAATGAAGGAGAAAATCAAATCCCAATTGAACTTGGTGATCTGCCGAAGTCGGCATATTTAATTAGAGTTGACGGAGAAAATATTCAATTTGCCGAAAAGTTGATCCTGCAATAATTAATGTTGAACAATGAAGGATTTTGAGATGATTTCTTCTCCGGTGATCAATTTAAATAAATATAAACCCGAAGTAAGATTGCCCACGCCGATGCTTGTGTAGGAAGAAATCCCATAAATTTTTTCACTATAAACAAGTTCTCCCAAATCGTTGATGATGATAACCTGTGCCTCGGCATTTAACAGCTTTGAAAATTCCAATCCGAGTTTTTCATTCGCAGGATTGGGATATATTTTTACCTGCGCATTTTTTATTTCCTTTTGTTTAGTATTGGTAATAAAATCACAATTACCGTTATTTATATTGATCGAACTATCCTCGTAACATCGTAAATAATATGAATTGACATCCGTGCACAAGAAATAACAATCATTAAAGAATCCGGGATGTCCGATTTTTTCGTAAACCGTCATATAAGGATTGGAATTTACTAAGAGTTGTTTTTGCTCACACACCGCAAATACTTTTCCAAATTGAACTCTTACTCCCTGGTATATATTTACTGAATCTATTTTAAATAAAAAGCTATCACATCTTCCGGTTATTGTGTCCGTTATAAATAAAACAGAATCTCCTGCATTTTTCGAGAAATCATACAATGGTAAAAAATTACCATCAGAATATCTATATATTTTATCTCCAGCCTGGTACATAATATATCTTCCATAGGAAATGTAATCAGATGAATAGTGCTCTGTAAAACTTATTACTTTACAATTTTTGATGTCAATTACAGTATCTTTTATCACTTCGTGATAACTATATCCCTGCGATGGAGGACCACAGCACTCAACTATTCCATAATACCATTGTGCACCAACCGGAAACCAATCTGTGGCATTGCTATATAAAACAGTTAGGAAAAATCCTGCAATCAGTAAAATCTTTTTCATCGTATTAAAAATACTTAAATAAATTTATTGAGATACTATGCCGTTGCAATTACTTTGCTTTGTGCGCACTTATTTTTATCTTTGCATCCGATGCCGGTCGATACTAAAATATTCAATGAAGTAAAATATATTTTCACTACTTACCTGGAAAATAATAAGCAGCGCAAAACACCTGAGCGCTTTTCCATCCTGGAAGAAATTTATAACCGCGAAGATCATTTTGATGCGGAAGAATTATACCTGCAGATGAAGGGCAATTACCTCAATGTGAGCCGCGCTACCGTGTATAATACGCTGGATGTGCTTGTACAATGTGAATTGGTGACAAAACACCAGTTTGGTCAAAATCATGCCATGTATGAGAAATCATACGGCAACCGGAATCACGACCATTTGATCTGTGTAGACTGCGGACATGTGTTCGAATTTTGCGATCCGCGCCTCCAACAGGTGAAAACAACTGCCGGAGACCTGTTTCACCAGGCAATAAAAAGCCATTCTTTAACGTTATATGGAAACTGCAATAAAGAAAATTGCGAGCATAAAAAACCCTTAACCATTCTTCCATGAAAAAATATTCCATTCTGATACTGTTTGGTTTTTTATTTTCATCACACTTAATTTATTCGCAGGTTTCGATCATCCCGAAACCGAATGCAATAAAATCCAAAGACGGTAATTTTAATTTCGTAAAAGGATTGGATCTCAAGATCACCCGCGGTGATGAGGGTACCAAGGTGCTGTTTAAACAACTCCAGGATTATGTGAAACTGCATAATATCCCAATAGTGCAATTTTCCACAACTACGCTCACTATAAATTTATTGCAATCCGGTACTTCAGATATGCCTCCAGAAGGATATGTATTGAATATATTTCCAAATAATATTTCCATCACTTCTTCCGGCAATGCAGGAATATATTATGGGATGCAAACCTTGTTCCAGATATTAGACCAGGACGCAATGAAAATATTGCCGTGCATGGAAATTACCGATCGCCCGGCATTCTCTTACCGCGGTTTTCAAATAGATGTAAGCAGGCATTTTTTTAAAGTTGATGTCATCAAGCAATATTTAGATGTGATGGCGAAATTAAAAATGAATCAATTTCACTGGCATCTTACAGACGACCAGGGTTGGCGAATAGAAATAAAAAAATATCCGAAGCTTACACAAACGGGAAGCTGCAGGACAGAAAAAGACGGCAAAGAAGTTTGCGGATTTTATACACAGGATGAAATAAAACAAGTCGTGCAATATGCAAAGGACCGTTTTATTAATGTTATTCCTGAAATAGATCTGCCGGGACATTCATCTGCAGTTATTGCGGCTTACCCGGAGTTAG
>JAQBNI010000121.1 GCA_028288625.1 Bacteroidota bacterium
TTTATTAAATTGCGCGTCTTATGAAATGGATAAAGTGATAAAAGTAGCCACAGAAGCTTTCCGCTTTGGATGGGTGGAAATATTTTTTCAAAAAGGCATACCGAGATCTCTTGTAAAATTCAGTATTGCAAAGTGTTTTGAAAATGATTCCGTGATCACGGATGATAAGGCACAATTGTTAGCAGACCTTTGGAACCGAAAAGGAAGTTTACCTGTTTTTTTTAAGCTCGCAACAACAACACATTTCCTGGATACAGCATTAATTAAACAAGTACAATGTCCGACACTAATTTTGTGGGGTAAGGAAGATAAAATTATCCCCGTGAATCATGCTGACCGATTTCACAGGGATATAAGGAATAGCAAAGTAATAATTTATTCTCCATGTGGACATGTTCCCATGGTGGAACGTCCTGCTGATGTCGCTAAGGATATTACTAAGTTTTTTAATGAGTAGATCCTTAGTTTAATTTTATTTGCTGCATTTCAAGATCGTCTTTCAAAGCCTTCCATACTTCTTTTATATTTCCGGATAGTATGGCGTCCTTAGCATTTAAAAAAGTTCTGGTTTTTAATATAGGGTTGTGAATATATCCATGCAACCACAATATCCAAACCGGTAAGATCCAGTCCCACGAATCGTGAAAATGGAGGTATTCCGGTAATAAGGGTTCAAACATATATTCTGATGTAGTAGGTATGATCCAGCATGACCTGTTAAAGCCTGATTCCTTCTCCCAGGTAGGGATGCATTTTATTCCGCCAATGTATTTTGCCATCAGCTCATTCCCGGCTACTATCTCGGGATCTATGATATTTTGCTCTATTTTTCCCATGACCTCTGATTTTCCAATTTTCAATACAATAAAAACATATCGGTATATTAAAGGGTTTCGAATAATAAGTAATATGTAGAAATGATGTAACACATTCTCACATTGATATAAAAACTCAGATGTAATTGATTTAATTTCTGAATCTCGGATGATGTAAAGACAAGGATTCACGAAGATACTGCTGATCCAAATGTGTGTAGATCTCTGTTGTAGTAATGGAAGAATGTCCAAGCATTTGCTGCACGGCGCGAAGATCCGCACCTCCTTCAATAAGATGTGTTGCAAAGGAATGACGAAATGTATGCGGAGAAATATTTTTATTGAGCCCGGTCATTTGCGCTAATTTTTTGACCACCAAAAATACCATTACTCTCGAGATCGGCATGCCCCTTTTATTCAAAAATAAAATGTCGGAATATTTTGAATACTGCGGCAATTTATTTCTCACGTGATCGAGGTAAATACTGATATGCTTCAACGCTTCACTGCCGATTGGAACGAGTCGCTCCTTATTTCCTTTCCCGATCACGCGGATAAATTCTACATCGTGATAGATATGTGAAGTACGCAAATTGATCAATTCAGTAACACGCAACCCGCTGCTGTATAAAGTTTCCAGCATGGCTTTATTGCGCACATTTTCATCCTTGCTGAGGTCCAGTGCTCCGATCAGTTTTTCAATTTCTTCAAAGGATAAAGTATCCGGCAATTTCTTGCTTAGTTTTGGACCTTCGAGCAGTGCCGTCGGATCTTCCTTGATATAATCATCCGTAATTAAATATTTGTAAAATGCTTTTAATCCCGAAATGATGCGCGCCTGGCTTCGGTCATTTAATCCGAGATCATGCAAATGCGCGAGGAAATGTTCGAGGTCTTTTAGTTTAAGTTCATCGGGGCTTGCAATTCTTTTTTCAATATCGAGGTATTGCAGCAATAAATTCACATCATGCAGGTATGCAGCTACCGAGTTCGGAGATAATGATTTCTCCACCATCAGGTAGCCTTCGAAATTTTTTATGTAATGCTTCCAGTTCAAGGTAGGAGACAAAATTACTTTTTACATTTCATTTTTTACTTTTATCTTTATGCATATGAAAAAGATCATCATCATTAACGGACCGAACCTGAATTTGCTTGGTAAGCGGGAGCCAAATGTATATGGTTCGGAAACGTTTGAAAGTTTTTTAAGCGAGATGCAGGCAAAATATGCTAATCTCGAGATCTATTATTTTCAAAGCAATATGGAAGGAGAGTTGATCTCCAAGCTGCATGAAGTTGGTTTTTCGTATGATGGAATTATTTTAAATGCTGCAGGATATACGCATACTTCCATTGCGATTGCTGATGCGGTACGAGCAATTAAAACACCTGTTGTGGAAGTGCATATCAGCAATACATTTTCCAGGGAAGAATACAGGCATCATTCATTTATTTCTTCCGTATCAAAAGGTGTGATCGTTGGTTTTGGTTTGAAAAGCTATGAACTTGCCCTGAAGTTTTATGAATAAAATCAATAAAGTTTTACTTCTTCAAAGTGAATTTTCTTTCGGAAACACTGAAAGGGCTGTTTACTACTTTTCCGTCAATATCAAGCAAGGATAATTTTACAGTATTTTCGCCCATCGGCAAACCTTCCATAAAATACCCGCACCATTTAGTCAGCTTGAATTTATTTCCGTTGATCTCTGCAAGTACACTGTAACCTGTTTTGGAAAGATCGCAATTTACAAGATAGAAATCGAGCAAAACCGCATCGGTTTCGCTGCCTGTATATTCACCCTTAGGGCGACTGTAAAACAACATGGGACTTTCAAGGTTAGGTCTTGCATAGCGTGCAGCATATCTGGATTTTCCTGTAATTGCAGTCGACAAAATGTATGCATGCTTACTCTTTATACTCTCATGATAAGAACGCGAAAGGAACGATAAAAAAAAATGCTGTCCTTCATTCTTTGCTTTTACAGTTGCCTTCGGATCATAAATGGCAGTGTAGGGCTCATTATCTATGATGTTATGGATATGCTGACCTTTAGCAGAGTTTGCACATGTCTTTATTCCCGACATGTCGGTTTGTTTTCCCAACTCATAATTTTCCGTGGTATAATCGATAACAATTTTATTGCTGTCGAGATCTGCTGCAGTGGAAGCAAATGATTCCTTTAAAACTGCATTTGAAAAATTTTCTACGGAATATAATTCCGTTAGTGTAATTCCATTCTTTGATAGTGTTGTCAAGCGTGCAGTTTTTGGTTTACATGTTTTCTTGGAAGTTGAGTTCTTTGATGTCGCAGCGATCAAGATCAGCAATGCCGGGATGAATAACAAAAAATATTTTTTCATAAAAAATAATTTACTTTAAAGTTGGTCATTTTCTTTCAATTTTTCTAAAAAATATAAAACGTGAATGTGATTTACCAGGAAATCTTTATTCTCCGGTTTATCCTTTAATCTTTCATAAATAGACTCATATAAGAATAAAGTGTTGTTCGGATCATTTTGTTTGTCCTTGCTGTTTTGCTGTTGTATTTGCTGTGTAATCTGTTTTGGCAATATGGATTTAGCTAGCTTTTTCAGCGAATATAAACTCGCAAAGGAATGAAACCCAGGTTTTTTAAAATTGATGTGTAGTTTCTTAAAAATACCATGCAATAAATAATCTGCATATAATTTCTGATCCGTGCGATATTCTATATCCAGTTCGTACCAGAAATTTATCCAGTCCTGCTGCCAGAACGGCAAATAAAAATCCAACCCGAAATATTCATAAACCCTGACCGAGTTCACAATAAATTTAGAGAGCCTGTTTTTTACAAGCCATTCCTGGTAGCCATTCCACGAATTATCATAAGAAGCAAGGTCAGGTTTAATGCCATATTTATATAAGAGGAATTTTTTAAGATCAAAATTTTTTATAGGTTCAATAAAACTGCCCGCATGTATATCCTGGCAAAAACCATTGATAACAACTGCGTCATCCGGTAATAAATTCTGTTGCTTTAAATATAATAATGCAAAGAAATCCTGTTCATGGGGTAAAGAAGAATAGTTATGGTTCAGGTTTGAATATTTTTCCCACGTTTCAGAAAAAAAACTATTCAGCAATTCATCCGTATATTCTATAAAGTGCCACTTGACGTTTAATTTTTCCGCAACATTTTTTGCAATGAGCACTTCATGACTTTCCTTCCTGCCATAAGTAAAACATTCCAGCTTCGGATAATTTTTTTCTTTTAGCAAAGCAAGTATATATCGCGAATCATAACCGCCCGACAATGGAACTAAGATCGTTCTGTTATTTGCATATTGTATAGTTCTATCAACAAGTTTACTTTCAAGCTGCTCTAATTTTTTTTTGTCGGGCGGAGAATTGCTTTTTCCAGTGTGGTGATACCAGGCTTTAATTTCAAATGTTGAATTTGCTTCATCGATAACTGTATATTCACCGACTTGCAATTGTTTCCAGTTAATTAACAAAGTATTATTTTCCTGTGCACAGTAAACATTTTTAAAATTTTCCATTTCTTTTTCATCCCAATCATTTTCCGCCGGAATGGAATCTGTAATAATGACGTTATTTTCTTTTTGATGTATGAAAAGCGGGAAAGTCCTGATGAGGTCAACAGCAGAGAATATTTTATTTTCTTTTGAAATGATCACAGCAAAATGTCCGGTAAGCTTTTTTAATTTTTCCGCAAAAGATGTTTCATTTCCAACCGTAGAGAAATAATAAATTAAATTTTGTTCTTTTAAAAGTACATTATCCAAAAATGCAGATCCGATCACAGAAATATTTTTATCCGTATGCCATTGATGGTATAATTGATATGTAAGCCGGATTTCTGTCATTCTTTAAGAATAATAAAATTAATGTAATACAATAAATAAAGATTCATCACGATCCCCGTTATGGAAAAAAGTAAAATAGATAAATAAAAGTCGTGAAATATTCCCCCTGTTGCAATCGCTGCAATCCTGGTAATAAGCAAAACAAAATTGTATTTGAATTCAAATTTTAATTTATTCCGAAGATCAAGTAAGCAGGAGACGGGAGATGCAATAACACCGAGGAAGTACCATAAGATCAGGTACTGGCTGATTTTCCCCGCTTCGATCCATTCGCCGCTAAACAAAGAAAAGAAGATCTCCTTTCCAAAAATTAAAATCACAAATGTTGGAATAATTGAAACCGCAAAAGTTAACAGCATAATTTTTTGTGTAGATTTTTTTAAAGTGATGTTTTCTTCTTCGCTTGCTCTTTTAAAATATACTTGTCCTAAGGCTGAAGCATACATTCCTGTTGGTGCATTTAACAGCCTCGTTGAATAAGAATAAAATCCGACAAATTGTTTTGAAAAAAATTGCATTAATAAGATCGGCACACTATTCCGGGAAACATTATTTAATAATGATGACCACGTTCCGTATTTAGGAAATTGATCATATTGCTGTATGATTTCTTTTAAGTGAGATAAATTAAATCGCGGAGGAAGAAATTTAATGATGTACAGGGTAGCAAAAAATAAGCCTGCAATAAAACCAATAATTAATGAATGCGGAATGTGTTGAATGCCTAAGGTTAAAGTTACAATTGCCGTCGTAAGCACTTGTATAATACGGAACAGATTAATGGAATTATACTTTCCCATTTTATTGAGATAAACGAAGACAGGCTGATGAATACCATACAATAAAATTGTAAAGGGCAGTAAAATATATTCTTTTCGATAAAAAATAAAAACCGGAATACAGATCAGCAATGCCAGTGCGAATAAAATAAACGCCATTGTAAAAGATGCATAAGCTATTTTTTTTGATTCCTCTAACGACTTTGGAAGCATCACTGCTATATCGAGTTTCGCATTTACGATCTCGATCAGCATAAAAACAACAGATGTAAAAATTCCAAACTCTGCAAAATCAGAAGGAGAGAAGTATTTCGGTAAAATTAAAGAGAACAGGAAGTTGATGATCTGTACGATCAGCAGCCCGGAAAATAAAGCGGAAAAGTTTTTGAAAAGAGAAGATCTGCCGGATGCTGCATTCATCCTTGCTAAGTTACGATTTATTTATTTCTAAAGTCGATAGTCAATAGTCCATGGTCAATGGAAATTGCAACATCATTTTTTACTACTGATGAAATTATTCAAATTTAAATCTGACGGTAAGCCACAAGCTGACCATTCTCGCCCAGCGAAATATCAGCGGCCAAAGCACAACTAAGATCAACGCATTCAGCAATAATAATTTCGGGATCCAGTCTAATCCTAAAATAATTGTCAATGGAATTAAAAAAAAAATAGAAAATACTGTGCTTATAATGTAACTCATATACATCGACATAAAATGAAAACCGGTTTCGTTCTCTACATCAAATCCACACACGGGGCACCGCTTGTGCATCTTGCTAATATTTTTTAAATGATAAGGATTCGGATCGAGGAATAAATTTGCCTTATGACATTTGGGACATCTGAAGAGTAGGATTGATTTTAATGCTGCCATATAATTACAACATAAATGTAGCGATTTCAGTTTACGTAATAATTAATACAGCGTTATAGTTATATCTACGGTTTTGTTAACGCGGGATCTTTTGTATCGATCTTCTTGGGTTTTTCATCGGGATGTAAAATATCTTTCATTCCAAAATATTCTGTCTGATCGATCTTTACTCTCACAGGCACAAATCCCAAAGCTTTTAGTTTAATGTATCCTTTAAAATCTACACCTATTTTATTGCCTTTAAGCGCCATTTTTGCGCCTTCTGCAAAAAGGTTGGATAAGGTAGGACCCGTTTTTACATCAACCTTTAAAGGCAGATCGAATGCACTCACTTTTTTGATCTTTACTACATCTGCAGCTTCCGTGATCGTGCCGAGTTTTTTTTCACGAATAAATACATCTATCAATATCTCATCAATATTCACTTTTACTTTATATGGATTGTAGATCACTGCAGTTGTACCAAGATCAATTTGCTGCAAAGAAAAATGGTTGACGTGAAAGTTTTTTGTTTTCACTAGATATGGATCTTTGTCATCCGCTTTACTGAGTGAGAATATTAACAAGAAAAAATAAAATGCAGCAAACTGTTTCATAATTATTTATTCTTCGCCCTGCGTGCTTCCCTTCTTTTCCTTCTTTCTTCTTTTCTGTCTATCATCTTTTCCGGTTTTTTTTCTTCTACCTTTGAATCGTCACTATCCTCTCTTCCTGCTTTCCTCGCTTCACGTTTTTCAATTCGCTTTTCTTTCTTTGTGAGATATTCGTAAGTATCTGCAAATTTTACCGGAGTGCTGATCTCTTCCTCCCTGGAATTTTTGGTCATGAGATCACCCAATAACTCAACGGCATACGAGCTTGCAGGCTCACGTCCTTCAGTAAGAACAGATGAAGTGGAATAAGAATATACGATCGGAACAGAAAATTCGGAGTTCGGCTTAATCACTTTTTTTGTTTTTGATACTACAGTGCCGATATCCTTTCCATCAATCGTAAAATCAAGGACGAGATCTTTTAAATTAAATTCCTGGTCGCTGAGATTCATAAATACTGCTGTACCGCGCAGTGTGGCTTCTCTCTTAGTAAGATTCCCCAGATCGAGATTCGCGATCTTTTTAAATGCAATTGTTTTTTTCTCATGCGTGCACGAGTTCAAAGCAAAGAGAGAAAGAAACAGAATTATAATTCTACTATTCATACCAAAGGTTTTAAATGCAATATCTGAAATAATAATTTTATTTACCAACTGCCCGAACTTCCGCCGCCGCCAAAGCTTCCGCCGCCAAACCCTCCGAAACCACCGGAACTTCCACCGCCGCCGCCCCACGAGCCGCCACCTAAACCACCGAGTCCTCCTGTAAATATCCATCCGCCGCTGCCGCCTGTAAATCCGCTTCTGCCTTTTTTTCTCGACAGCGATATCACAAAGAAAATAAAACCTATGATCAGGAAGATCGCCCATGGCGGAATATCCTTGCTTTTTGCTGATCTGTCTGCTTTATAAGTGCCCAACATTAATCCGATCAACCGGTTCGTGGCATCATCTAAACCCTTGTAATAATTACTTTGTTTAAACGCCGGAGTAATTAATTCATCGATGATATGTTTTGAATCGTAATCGGTTACATAACTTTCAACGCCGTAGCCGGTTTCGATATCCACCTTGCGTTCCTGTTTTGCGACAGTGATCAGTATCCCGTTATTTTTGCCTTTCTGACCAATTCCCCATTTCCTTCCTAAACGTACTGCAAAATCGTCGATGCTGTAATCACCAATCGTTTCAACAGTGACGATCGTGATCTGTGTTGATGTGGAATCATTAAATGCAACTAATTTATTTTCCAGTTCCTGCTTGTTGTCGTTGCTCAGCATTCCTGCAAAATCATTTACTAATCTTGGAGAATTTGGAGCCTCGGGTATGCCTTCTTTGTCAACAGACTGGGCTGTTGCAAAAAATTGCAATAATAAAAAGAGTGAAAATAATAGTTTATTCAAATGAGATGTCATCAGGTAATTTATTTGTGTCTAAGTCTTCCATATGTGGAAAATATTTGAATAAGGTTTCCCCGATCGTTTCAATAGCTCTGTTTACGCCATAACCGTAATCACCTTTTTTGAAATCTGCTCTTAACTGTTCGCTGATATCTTTCCAAAATGCATCATCCACTTTATTGTGTATCGCTTCATCGCCAACGATTGCAAATTTTCTATCCTTCAAAGCTATATAGATGAGTACCGCATTCCGGAAAGGAGTTTTTTCCATTTTAAGAAAGTGAAAAACTTTGATCGCTTTTTCGTACACATCCTCTTCACATTTCTCATCTACGTGCACACGTATTTCGCCGCTGGTAGACAACTCTACCTTGCGGATCGCTTTAACAATTGCGTCCTTATCATTTTCGGAAAAAAAATCCTTTGCCGAAGCCATAATTAGAATTTTACTTTTGGCGCTTTTTCAGATCCTGCATCGGACTTAAACATTTCGCGTTGCTTAAATTTAAAAAGACCGGCAGTGATATTAGCCGGGAAGGAGCGGATCTGCGTATTGTAAGTTTGAACAGCCTGGTTAAAATCCCTGCGTGCTATGTTAATGCGGTTTTCGGTACGCTCAATTTCATTCATCAGTTCACCGAATTGTGCATTCGTTTTGAGGTCCGGATATTGTTCTGAAACGAGCAACAAGCGCGAAAGCGCGCCGCTCAACTGAGCTTGTGCTGCCTGGAATTTTTCCATATTTTCAGGAGTCAGGTCATCCGCTTTTAATTGTATCGAGGTAGCCTTCGCTCTTGCTTCGATCACTGCTGTCAAAGTTTCCTTCTCGAACTTCGCTTCACCTTTAACGGTTTCTACTAGATTGCCAATGAGGTCAGCTCTTCGCTGGTAAGCAGCTTCAACGTCCGCCCATGCTTTTTTACTCGCTTCATCATAAGAAACGATCGTGTTATACGAACAACTTTGTAATAAAAAACTGCCTGCAAGAACCAGCAACAGGTAAAACATTCTCTTATTCATAATTTTACTTTTTTTAAGTGTGAATAAAAATAAACATTTTTTCGGCTATTTCCGTTCCATTCTTAAAATGCTAACTGAAATGAAGTGAAGCCTGAACTTAAAATGTGCTCTTTTGTTATCCTTTTAAAATAAAATCATGAAAAATTTATTTTTTATAATAGCGCTTTTGTTCTTTTCTTCAGCAATAGCGCAAACGCTTACCGGTGCGAGAACGGGCGGCTCTTACAAACTGATCATCAATAAAAATCCGGATTTGAAAAGTGATGAAGTTCCTTACGGCGATCTTGATGTAGATAAGTTATTGAAAAATGAACTTGATTTCAACCTTAGTTATAATTCCGGTGTACCGGGTTATCACACTGCAAATATCAGCGGTGTGGCAACGAGCAGCAACGGAAAGATTTACATATTTCCCGGAAAGACCGGTGCTGAATCCTGCAAACTTCAGTTCACTGTAAAGAATGCGTCTACTATTTCTATAAAAGTTTTATCGGGTAAGAATGATTGCAATTTCGAGCCGGATGCGAACCTCGAAGGTACTTATGTCAGGTATGCAAATTAGTACCATTACCTAATAATTTATTAATGTCTTAGTATCCTAACTATCCTGTTTAAGGTTTTATTTTTATTGTATGGGTTTTGAGGAAGAAATTAAAATCATCAGTCAAAAAATAGAAGCGTACAAAAAAGAAGGCAAAACGATGTTTGCAGGTTCTTCTTTTCAAACGCATTCTATCCCTATGCTTCATATTATTTCAAAGATCGATAATACGATACCGGTTTATTTTTTGAATACCGGTTATCTCTTTCCTCATACTATAGAATACAAAGATGAAATTGCTGCGCTGTTTGATCTGAAAGTGATCGACCTGAAATCTTCTACGCCAAGACATATGCAAAAGGATGAGAACGGAAGGCTTTTATTTACTTCCGATCCTGATTTTTGCTGCCATTTAAATAAAGTAACACCAATGGAACCGGTGTTACGCACGTTTAATATCTGGATCAACGGCGTGCGTGCTGATCAGAATGCGAACCGCGCGAAAATGAAGGAAGAACAGCCGACGCCGCAGGGAGCGATGCGTTATCATCCCATGCTGAACTGGACAAAACAAATGATCTGGGCATACATCAACGAATATAAAATTCCGCATCATCCCCTCGATAAAGAAGGTTATACGAGTATCGGGTGCGAGCCATGTACGCGTAAAATTGATGTGTCGCAAATGTCTGACGAGCGAATGGCGCGCTGGTTCGGATTGAATAAAACAGAATGCGGTTTACACACAGAACTTATAAAGTAATCAGAATTAGAATTGTATAATTGTACAATTTTTCAATTCAACAATTTATATATGAAAGTATTAATAACAGGGGGAGCGGGATACATTGGCACGGAGTTAGTGAAAAAATTAGTGAAGATCCCGAAGATCAAAGAAATTATTGTTTACGATAACTTAAGCAAGGGCGGTTATAACTTTTTCTTATGCACTTGTATCGGCGGTGATAATATCCGTTTTGTCCAGGGAGACATTCTTGATACCCGCAAACTGAAAAAAGAATTGGAAGGTGTAGATGTTGTGTTTAACCTTGCGGCTAAGATCGCTTCACCTTATGCAGACGCAGATCCGCATTTATACGAACAGATCAACCATTGGGGCACTGCTGAATTAACTTACGCAGTTGAAGAAAGCGACGTGAAAAAATTTATTCACGTGAGCAGCTTATCCGTTTATGGTTCATCAGGTAAAGGAAAACTGATTACGGAAACAACAAAGCTTAACCCGAGGACGAATTACGGAATTTCTAAAATGCGCGGCGAAGCTTTTGTGGAACGGCTGATGAAAAAAAGGGAAACGTATATTATCCGTTTGGGAAATGTATACGGCTTTAATCAAAGCATGCGGTTTGATGCGGTGATCAACCGGTTTGCATTTGAAGCAAATTTTTTGAAGAAAATTTCTATTCATGGCGATGGTCAGCAGATCCGTTCTTTTATTGATGTAGACAAATCCGCAATGTACCTTACGCAGATTCCTTTTCTGAATGTGCCTTCGGGAATTTATAATATGGTGGATATTAACCTGTCCATTATGGACATTGCGCTTACATTTAAAGATCTCATTCCCGAGTTGGAGATGCAGTTCATCAACCAGCATTTACAGCTGAGAAATATTGCTGTTGAAGAAGATTGTAAGATTTACAAGTATTTACCCAAGGTACCGCTTGCGTTTAAAGATGACCTGTTCACGATGATGAACCAGTTTGCATTCCATTAATTATCAGTTAATTACTTTCTTATTTCGCGCACTTATCCACAATTCCGGAAGCAAACTTTCGTGTGGGTAAAAAAAATATTGGAAAATGTTTGGAGAATAGCAATAGGTTCTTAATTTTGTCCTAGGGTTTTTATGTTTCTAGACTTTAGGGTCTGACGGGTAAGTGCAAAGCTTACCCGTTTTTTATTTTACCTGATCATACCAATTGCCCTGTGATCGTTTTTCTTCATCACATCAGATAAAATTTCCCATAGTTGATCATAAAAGATGATTTCACTTTCATGTATCACCTGGTTTTTATTTTCCTGTAACATAGTAAATTCTTTCAGGTTCTTTAATTCCTTATAATTAAAACTTTTCTTTTCCATTGCAAGCAGCAGCTTAATAAATAAATTACTCCGCGAAGCACCGCTATCTTTTAAATAGCGCGTCTGGTAAACTTTTAAAGCATCTATATGTTGCATCGCATTATCGAGATCATTTCTCCCGATAAAAAATAAAATAGATAATATCCGTGCTGCAAGATTAAATCCAGATTTGTCTTGTGCAGTGATCGGAGTATCATTAGAGAATTTAGAAAGACTGAATTTATATTTTCCATCTTCCTTGTAATTCTGCACGAACTCCAGGTAAGCATTATATATATACCATCTTTCCTTCAATGCAGCATTTGCATTTTTATAGATCGCATTCACGCGGATATGTTCAAGCACTTCCAATGCTTTCGTTACTTCTCCTGTATTCAGGTATATCTTTATTTCAAATTCTTTTACAGCTAAATAACTTACTCCTTTTGATGTTGAAGCGATCGTTTTGATGAGTTGCAATGCCGCATCATAATCTCTCATATCAAATAAAGATTTTAATTTGTAGATATGAATAGTATTGAGATAATTTTCCGAAAATATAGAGCTGGAATATTTTTTGTAATTGTCGAGGAAGTTATCACATGCTTCCTTGATATTTTCGTTATCACCCAGCATCTCATAATAAAATAACAAAACACGAATGGACATAAAAAATATCACTAAAGATTTTGAATCACCGATCAGGTTTAAGATCTCATCTTTATAACCTCTTACTTCATTAATTTTATCTGCAGCTGATTTCTTATTGTTGTTGATCGCCATTAAAACGCGTGTATAAATGATCTGGGCTTTTTGCTCGAATTCATATTCCTTAGAGTAACTTAAATATGCCTTGTATTCTTCCTCATATTTTTTCTCATCACCGGTCATTCCATAATAAACCAGGAGTTTATAGGAGTATTCTTTTAAAATATCGAAAAAATTATTCTTTTTTGCCAAGCCGTATGTTTCCAGGATCAATTGGATCGAAGCATTCCGGTTCTCCGCATATCGCAATAATATATTACTCAGGTAAAGCCGGTTCACACAATCGAAATATGCCTTCTTGCTGGCATCTTTTTCTGAGGAATTGTTGATGTCAATAAAATAAAGGGTATTCAATAACCGTGTTTTAAAGCGCGATTTGAGTTTCCTGTAGTTAGCTGCTTCTTTTCCCGTCCCATATAAATGATCCAAAGCATCCTCATCAGAATGGATATTGCCGCCTGCAATGCCGTCATAAAACTTTGCAAATAGCGTATCTTTCCTGCTAATCAATGACTTATCAAATACTTCTATTTGACTTAATTTGCGGCGATTAATGATGTTTACGAGTTCTTTAAGGTTTTCCATTGGCTTTTTTTAGTTTAAACGTTACATAATTCCCACTAATTGTTATACAATATCCATGTAAATGTATGTAAAAGTTTCTTAAGTTGCTAACAAATGTGAAAATAAGGATGTCACAAAAGGAGGAAAGGTGCTTTTTGCCGGGGGGAAATGAGACTGTACCTTTACACTAACAAAAAAACCCAAACATGACAAAGCTTAGAAAAATTATTAAAGACATTGTAAGACAACAAGTGGAATACACCAACAAGATGAACGCAACGCAACAACATCCAAATAAAAAATTAAACCATAAGAAAATGATCATTACAGACGACGGTGTCGGAAGACATTAAGACAACCAAGTTAGATACATAAATTCTGAGCCGGAGTTTAGGAACATGGAAACCCATTTAACCTAAACAAGGAACAGAAAACAGTACCCTGTGTTAAGGCTAAGATTCCTTACTTGATGCAGGCGATTATTCCCTCATGACAAAGGCAAAGCCGGCTTATCAAAGTCGGCTTTTTTTTATGCTTTAACTAATTCAATTATAGTGATCTCGGGCGGAATGCCTAGACGACCGGGATACCCGATGAAGCCGAGTCCGCGGTTGACGTATAAATTTTGCTCTCCACTTTTATATAAACCTGCCCAATGCGGGAATACATATTTTGCAGGACTCCACTTTAAACCCAACTTTGGAATTTCCACGCCGAACTGGAAGCCATGCGTATGACCGCTAAAAGTGGCGTTGATCTTTCGATACTGCTCATCCTGTGAAATTTCGTGGTCCCAGTGAGACGGATCATGAGATAACAGCAATTGTATCTCTGCATCTTCAGCACCAACATAAGCCTTTTTCATATTTCCTATCTTTCCCAGCATCATATGCCCGATATATTGTACGCCTACTATCGCGAGTTTTTTTCCGTTACGCTCCAGTATCCTGTTTTCATCCATTAACAGGTCCCAACCCAGCTCATTTTTCTGGATATGGAGCAAATGCTGGAAATTATCTTTCATTTCTTTTTGTGAATCCCACTTCACATACGAGCCATAATCGTGGTTTCCCAAAATAGAATAGATCTTACTTTTTGAGCGGAGACCTTTTAATATTTCAATATAAGGCATTACTTCAGAAGCAGCGTAATTGACAAGATCGCCGGTAAAAAATATAATATCTGCATCCTCCTTATTTACAAGCTCGACAATTTTTTTTATGGGTGTATCATTTGCAAAACTGCCGATGTGGAGATCGGAGATCTGTACGATCTTTAATCCTGACCACTCGGCAGGAAGATCTTTAATCTGCAGTTTGACGCGGCGTCTCTGGTAATTATATCCGCCACGAACAATGCCATAAAAAAAAGCGCCGAATGTAAAAGAGCCTACCGCTAAACCTATCCGGCTCAGGAATTGCAAACGCGAAATACCAGTAGGCTGAATATATTCCGCTTCCTTTGAACCAAACAAGCTGATAATCCATCTGAATAAGCGGAGGATATCATCTATCAGTAAAAAAGGAACGATACATAACTTGCCGAGAAAAACAGTTTGAGCAATCCCGGTAATTATATTTTTACTCCAGCCGTGCCAGTGAGCATATCCTCTCGTAACTAAAATTAATAAAGCTAAATATGTAAAAGAGGATAATATCCAGTAAATAAGATATGCAGTTCGCTGAGTGGAAGTCCTGGAGCCGGAGAAGGAAGTTTTGATGGCTTGAAATACATATACGTCCACAAACACAATGATCAGCAGCGGAAGTATCATCCACAAAGGATTAAATCTGTTATGCATAAGAAAGTGAACAAAGATAACTGAGATAAGTTGTAAATTGCGCTCCAATAAAGAATGTCCCCGTTAAATAAAAATAAAAAATTTCTGTTCGGTCTGGTAATGGCGTGTGCCTTACTAGTCTTAGTAATTTCTGCCTTTACAGAGAAAAAAAATCCTGCAAATGAAACGCGATCTTATTGCCTTGAGAATATTAAATTATTCCAGGCGCAGCTCGATACGTTCCAGAATTTAGCGCAACAAAATTCCGGGAAAAAATTACTGATCGGGCGGTTTAAGAAAATGAGGATCGATTTTAAGCGCTTTGAATTTATTGCAGAGTACCTCGATAACCAACGGTATATTTTCTTTAATGGTGTGAATGCGGTGGAGATGGAAGATGGCTTTAATCCCAATGCAAAGCCGGAAGGATTACAGGTGATAGAAACCGAATTATATAATGATTCGTTGGATATCGACAGGATCGTATTTCTGACCAAGCAATTAAAATACAGGACGCTTTCGTTTTATCTTTTATTGAAAGATGCACCGATGCGCGATACTTACATTTTTGAAGCCATCCGCTTCCAACTCATCCGTATCGAAACATTGAGCCTCGTTTCCTTCGATTCCCCGAAACTGAGAAACAATACTGCGGAGATCAGCGCGACACTGCAGGCACTGAACACTATTCTTGATTTTTATAAGAATGAAAAAATTACGGAAGATCTAACTATACTCAAAACAAAAATTTCTTCTGCAATCGTTTATCTAACTAATAAAAATTTTAATTCACTTGACAGAATATATTTTATCAAAAATTACATTCAGCCGCTAACCAAAAGCATTTCAGACATTCAGCAAAAGTTATCTATAAAATATTTAGAAGAAACGAATGAATTGTTCAGGGCGGTAAATTTAAAAGCGAAAACAATTTATGATGTCAATTTTCTGAATGTAAAATATTATGCCCAGGATAAATATCACAAGGATAATCCGCAATATATTCAGCTTGGAAAAAGATTATTTTTTGATAAGCGCTTATCCGCAGATGCGAGCATGAGCTGCGCAAATTGCCACCAGCCGTCTAATTGTTTTACGGATAATTTACCGACTGCGATCACTAACGTTGCAGGAGAATTCCAAAAAAGAAATACGCCTACGATTTTAAACGCAGCGCTGCAGGCAGGTTATTTTTATGACCTTGCCGCAACTTCCCTCGAAACGCAGGTAGATCATGTAATGGTGAACCCGCATGAATTTAACGGCAGCTACGAGCAGGTGATAGGACGTTTGAAAGCAGATACAACATATACGAGGATGTTTGCGGAAGCATTTCCTGAATATAAATCAGATGCGGTTTCGAGTTTCGGAATTAATACATGCATTGCAGATTTCGAGCGGCAGTTTATTAAACTGAATTCTCCTTTCGATCAATACATACGCGGAGAAAAAGCAGACATAGATCCGGGAGTAAAGCGAGGCTTTAATTTATTTATGGGAAAAGCACAATGCGGTTCGTGTCATTTTGCACCAACATTTTTCAGTACAGCTCCGCCTTTTTACGGCGCATCGGAATCGGAAGTATTAGGCACAATTAAAACTTTTGATACTATTCATCCAATGCTTGATGAAGATATTGGCAGGTTTAAAAATATAGAGTATGATCTTTTCAAGCATGCATTCAAAACATCAACAGTAAGAAATGCAGAATTAACTGCGCCTTATATGCACAATGGCGGATTCAAAACACTGGATGAAGTGATAGAATTTTATAACCGTGGAGGAGGCGCGGGGCTGGGATTGAATGTTCCGAACCAAACGTTGCCGCCCGATAAATTAAATTTGACAAAGCAGGATAAAAAGGATATTATTTTATTTATAAAGGCTTTGACGGATACGAGCGGAATTTCAAATTTCACATTTGGAATTTCGAATTAAGAATTTGTACATTTGCACACTTATTAAATGACTTCGTAGCTCAGCTGGTAGAGCAGATGACTCTTAATCATCGGGTCCAGGGTTCGATCCCCTGCGGGGTCACAAAATAAAACGTACTATATTGAAAGCCAGCTATTTAGTTGGCTTTTTTGATTTTGTGGGAAGCATATGGGAAACATGCATAGTAAGTTCTCTAAGACCTGTTAATATCCATGACTAAATGATTAATCTTCTTAGCTAAATTAAGATAGAGTGACTCAAACTTTATATATGGACTCGCTGAAAAAGTAAATGATGAAGAATTAAAGTTTCCACCTGTCAAAGTTTTTTTGTACTTAAAAAACGTATTTTTTAATTCAATTTTTTCAGACTCGCTTAAATTGTTATGACAATGACTTACTTGAAAAATAGCAAAAAGTGGCCAATATTTATAATGGCTTAATCCAATAAATAGAATATGTCGCCATAAAACCGTTTACTCAATATTTCGACCGTTTGCTCATTCTACTAGGTACAAATATGAATATTTTCTTTTTTTGTGTCTACTAAACTGTCGGTACAATTTAAGAGTATTATTTAGATTTTAGAAGCACGGATCTCACCTTTATCTTAAGCTACAAGTAATCTATTAGATTCAATTAAGGGTACTTTTTATTTTTTTAAGATTGCCGCTATAGGCACTATTTATTAACTCATATAATCACAGCTATGAAAAATAAAATATCTATACAACTAGTTACACTACTATGCTTTTTTAGCAGTATAGTAATGGCAAACAAAACATTCATTTTTACTTATGATGCTAATGGCAACAGAGTAACGCTAACTTATTCGTCCACCTGCCGTGTAGCTCATCAGGATACCACGAAAACAATTGTCGATACCACTGCCAAAACTATTGTGGATTCAACTTTACTGCCGGATCAGAAAATATTAAGCCAACTTCAAACAGTGGATGCACCAAAAATTTATCCTAACCTGGTTCGGACAGACTTTCTTATTTCTCTTCCTATGGATATTACCTCTGGCAGGCTTGAGATCTACGATATGTACGGGTACAAAGTCTATACCGAGAATAACATCACCACCTCCAATACTATTGTCAGCACCTGTACCCTGCCCGCAGGAGTGTATAATGTCATTTTCTATTACGGGGATAATAAATCTTGTGCCCAGAAAATCATAAAGCAGTAAATCTAAGAGAGAAAATAGGATGATTTTGAATTAGAAAAAACGGGTATGAAAACAATTAAATATTTTGAGAGGTTGGTGAGTATTAAGAACATTATCGTAGTGCTTGCTACGATAGCATATTCTCAATCAGTTAACGCACAGAGTTATACCTACGACACAATTTATAGCAATCGGTTTGACACCTGTATTGATAGCGACAGCATGGATCTGTATACCTGCGATACCTGGTATAACAAGTTTACCAAACGTATTCCCTATGAATTTATAAACGGTTGGGGTACGATTACCCATGAGGCTGATAGCACACTCGGCATGTCTGGCTATAACAGTTTGGAATTGATTGGAATTCCTGAAGTAGTAGCTGCCAGGGATATCTATGTTGTGAAAGACAAAAGCTATATACTATCGTTTAAAATAACTGACTTACAGACTCCCACAAATGTACTGGCAATGGTATTAAACAAAAGTATTTTTACCTCTACCAATGTATTAAACTCAACTATCGTAGGATTAGGGTATTGTTATTCCGATACTTCTTTAACGATAACATTTACTGCTCCTACTGATACGTTAGTATTAGCAATAGCAGCAAGTTCTAATTGGGATGAATTGGATACCTTGAGCTGCGCTTTACATGTTGATGATATATTAATCACTGAAGACACCGTTACACGCGGGGTAGTATACAGTTCAGATTTTATTAGTGGTGTAGATGGCTGGACTTCAATTTTTCCGGAAGAGCCCGATTCACTGTACCAACAGGAATGGAAACTTCTTTGGGGCACGAGCGTAATTGATAGTCAAAGAGTATTAGTAAACGCGATAAAAATGTATTCTCCAGATAATGATTCTATCAAACAGAATCTCGGTTGTTTGGTAAGAGATTATCGGGTAGAAATGCATGCCCGATATAATTTTGATGTGGATCTTGGCTATGTCGATAGTTTGTTAGGCGCTGATTCTACAACATTCGCGGGGGTTCTTATTGCAGATACAGATTCATTGAGACAAGTATTAAATGATACAACTAATTCAGAGAATATGGGAATGGTGCTTAAAGGATTTTTTGCGAATGATACGCTGAATAGGCATGTTCATTTTGACTTTACCAGTATTGGCGATTCTATAACGATATTAATTTACTCTATATCACGCGATACCAATTTAGACTTAAGCTTTTTTGTTGACAATCCAACTTTAACTTTAAAGAGTTTACCGGAGCCGCTTCCGTCACGTGACATACTTGCATTTGATTTCAGTACAGATCCTGACACTGTATTTTCTAATGAATTTTCTTCGTCAGAAGAAATAGTCCCATTTGGCAAATTAACCTGGAATGACACAGATGAAGTTCTTGAATTATCTAAAGGGGATTTGCCATTTTTGGGAATGATTCCTGCAGCACGGATTAACGTTCCATTGGATTCCAGCCAATATTGCCGGGTTTCTTTTGATTTAGCTGGAAATACTCCTGACAGCATCAAGGGAAGATTTTATGTGTACGGCCGTAACACGCTTGATTCGTTCGGCATACTCTTTACTGATACTATCTCTACAATAGGCGGACGTACTGTTTTTACGTTTCCATCCAACCACGATACAGTAGTAGTCGTAGTATTATTCTATTTACATGACACCACTACCGCATATACATTAGACAATTATGTGGTCGATGGAATAGACAGTTTTCAAACGGTTGAAATTTCAAGAGAAACATTCGATTCCATTAAAGAACCTTGGAGAAATAGCTTCTTTAATATCTCAGATACATTTGTGTATAACGAACATGAATTTGGGCGTATACAATGGTTGTCGGAAATACCGGCGATGCAGGTATTTGGAAGAAAAACTAAATTCTTACCAGATGCAACCTATGAAAGCAATATTGCCAAAACATTTCAGGTGGATTCCCTGCAGCGATACGAGTTCTCTGCCAGGATGATGGAGCATACCGGTAATATGCTTAACAGTACGATCTACATCTTAAATAGAGATTCCGTTACGCTTGGGGGCTTATCGGCGGTTGATAATCCAATAGCACAAATAACCTCTTATGACGATACAATGTTGTCTCTGCAATTTGTACCCGAGTTCAATGGAAACATCACGGTTTTAATGAAAACTCAATTCCGGGATGTGCAGGGATATACAGTGATTGACAGCATAAGTTTAGTTACGGTCGCCGGGATTCAAGACACCTTATTAGTGCATACATTTGATGATTCCATTGCTCCGTGGAGAAACAACCTGTTAAATACTATAGACACGTTGCCGCTGCAAGCCGGTGAACTTGAATACCAGGATAGCAGCAAAACATTAAAAATCTCCCAGGGAGATTTAAATTTCCGGGCGGGTGGGAATATTATCAAATCGTGGTACGGTGCAGCTGCTATTGATTTACATTTAGAGGCAAATACTCGATATAGATTTAAGTTTAACGTACAGAGTTCATCCAATATACGTTTGGATCGTTGCTTAACAGGAGGAGTAATGTACAACACAGAAAGCCTTAAAATGGATGGAGTATTTGATGGCGCTATTTTAGAAAAGATACGCTTTGCGCATAATGGTCAGATTGTTTCAGATACGTTTACCACAACAGATATTGATACTGCGGTGACCTTCATGGTATACATTGCGAGCCCCCAACCTAATCTTCTTGTAGGCAATAACAATAATGCACAGGAAGATCCGGGTTATTTTTATTTAGACAATTTGCAGATCGAAAAAGTGAACGAGATATCCAACAGCAACCAGATTGACCTTGACATTACCAACTTATTGACTGAAGAAGATATCGAAAATAAAACAACTAATACCAGTAATGCTATTGGTGTACTTGCAGGCAGTCACGGAGTCAGCCCGACGGGCTCTGCAACGTATTCAATCCCCATATTTATTCCGGATGGCATTAATAGCATGGAACCTTCGGTAAGTGTCAATTATAATTCACGCGCATCTAATGGTCTAGTAGGATATGGTTGGTCTCTCAATGCTGTGTCCAGTATTTCCTATGATAGAAAAGATGAGTACCATGACGGCAAGGCAGATTTGGATTACATTAATAACGGCAATCCGTTTTTATTGGATGGTCACCGCTTAATACCTGTCAGCGGAACCAATGGCGCTAACGGCGCAGTGTATAGAACCGAAAGTGAAAGTTTTAGCAAAGTCATTTCCAATGGCAGCAGTGCATCCTGCACTACTTGCCCAAGTTCTTTTACGGTAATATCCAAAAATGGTATCACAATGGAATACGGTAATAGTGGCTCTTCAAAGTTAGCAACTGCCGGAGGGTTGCCGATCCAATGGTATTTAAATAAAACGACTGACCCTACAGGAAATTACATGGAGTACTTTTATACCACGATTAATGATGAAAAACTTCTGGATAGAATTGAATACACGAAGAATACCGCAGTTCCAACGATTGTGCCTAATGTAATTCAATTTAATTATTCGGCATCGCCAAGATTAGACAAGAATATTTACTATGCGGAAGAGTATAATAGCGGCAATGCTAATACCGCTATTTATGAGAACAATCTTTTAATGAGCATTGATTGTAAAGCCGAGGGTTCAGGAACGGCTGACATCGTAAAACAATATGATTTTATTTATGGAACGGACAACCTCTATACTTTTTTAAATGAAGTGAAGGAATCGTCAGGAGGAGAGGAGTTGAATACGACTGCGTTTAAATATGGTCCGGTTACTGCGCCTTCCGACCTTGAACTTAATACGAGAATAAATATTCCTTCAGCTACAGGATCTAACAAAAAATTTTATGGTGATTTTAACGGTGATGGGCATTTGGATATTTGTGTGGTTAATAATTCTTATTCATCCGCACCTTATATGGATTTCTACATTTTCAGCAGTGGCTTCGACAGCTCTTACCTGATCGCTAAGCGTGTTTTTTTACCGAATCACCAAGTGGTAACGATACCGGCGGAAAGCAATGGAGCATTTGATTATTTTATTACTTCAGATTATAGTATTGGAGATATTGATGGAGATGGTAAGGATGAAATGATAGTGGGTAAGAAAACGAATATGAGCGGCGATATAAAAGATACTTATACAATCGGATTCGATGTTTACAAATTAAACAGCTCTGGCGCTGTTTCATACACACCTCCCTCTTATAAGCCCGTACGAAATAAACATTTTGTATATGCAGGTGATTTCGACGGAAATGGAAAGGATGACGTGTACTGTGCCGGCTTTGTTTACATGCCGTCAAAAAATATAACCTATAACTCCAACCTTGATCCTGATGGCACAGAAGAATTTGGTGAGGATTACTTTTATAGTAAATCTGACTCGCTAGCCATCAAGGATATTAATGGTGATGGAAAATATGACCTGGCATGTTACAGTAAGATACGTGTTTTCTCTGTCAACAGGCGGGTGCTTTCCAATTACACATTTGAATTCCAAAGCAGCCCTTCGTATAACTTTTCATATGTGCTTATAAATACTGATAGCCTTACTTCCAACATCCGTGATTTTTTTTCAGGAGATTTTAATGGTGATGGAAAAACAGATAAAGTGGAAATAACCTCTGATTCAATGACATTGCTGCTCTATGATAACAAAGCTTATAATCTGGTTACGACCATAGAGATTCCTGAAAGTGTAGATTTCTCGAAAATTGACAGCAACAAACAAAAAATATTGGTCGGCGACTATAACGGTGATGGGCTCGATGATGTACTTCATTATTATATCCCGTCTGGTTCATCTACGGCAAAATACGCACTATACTATTCCAATGGTATTCATTTCAGACGGGACGAATACACCGTTCCGTCTGCCGTTAAAAATTACGTACCCGAAATCTCCAATGATTTTAACGGCGATGGGAATGACGACGTGCAGGTAGACAGTTTCAGCGCCTCCAGTCCTAAGAGCGCAGTAGTCTATATTAAGCCGCGAAGCAAGGAGCGGCTGCTCACCAAAATCAAAGACGGATTTGAACGTAAGACTGAAATTGATTATAAATTATTTGGAGAACAAGGCGATATCTTTCCTTTCTATAGGTATTCTCAATTTTCAAATTCACATACTTTTTCCTATACTCCGCCGGGGTATGGCGTGTCAAAAATTATTACACCGGATGGTAGCGGAAACCTGGAGCAGAAAACAAATACCGAATACCACTATGAGAATGCGATTTATCATCCGCAGCGAGGTTTCCTGGGCATGTTGTCAACCACCAGTATCAATGCTTCCAATGGCGCGCATATAGTTAGCGTAAATAAGTTGATTGATACCGGTGGCGTACAGGTTTTATTGCCCTCTTCTGTTTATACCCAGTATACCGGTTTTTATACAAAAATGGTTTATGACAGCGCTTTTCGCACAACAACGGATGACGGAGTGACGACACGCGAATTTACAGGTCATGTAGATTCATCCTACTATTCGACGGGAAACTTTACGCTCAGAACAAATTACCTGTTTAACGTTTCGCTTTATGCCAATAAGCGTTACTGGATCAAACCCGTGAAAGTAGTTTCTGATAATACGATCACGGATGCTCACACGATAAGTTTGGTACAGTATGACAATGACGGCAATGTAACAGCGACCCAGGATACAGTAAAAGGCGGGACAAATGTGATCATGACCAAAACTACAGCAGTTAACCAATACGTGCAGAATGGCTCGTGGATACCATATTTGCCGGTAATCATAACCAACACAGTAAGGTACAAGTCCGCAGCCACTTATACCAGCCAGTCTGCGAATGAATATAACGGCAAAGGGCAACTGGCTAAGAGCATATCTTTCAAAAATGCGCCAACGTCCAAACAAATTACAACAACATATACTTATGATTCGTGTGGATTGGTTTGGAAAAAAACCACTACTCCCAATGGCGTGACACCGCGCTATACGCGCTATGAATATAAACCCAACGAACGAACGCTTGATAAAATGTACACGAGCATGCCTGTCGGCGAGCAATGCACGCAGATCGTTGTGGAATACGATAAAAAATATAACCAACCCACGAAAGTGCAAAACGGGTTATATACCAATATGGAGGCAGAGTATACGTACGATGTATGGGGCAGGCCGACGGGTTCAGTTGAAAAAACAGGCGGCGTAAACACCTCAGAAACCACTCAGGAATATGCATGGGATGCAGGAACATTTTACAGTATAGCGGCTACGAAAACATCAACACCGCCACAAACGACATATTACGACCGGCTTGGA
>JAQBNI010000139.1 GCA_028288625.1 Bacteroidota bacterium
AATCCCAAACGATTGCGAATGACTATTCGTCGGACAATCCGGCCGAATAAATTGGTGACAAAATTTATTCTTGAAAAAGAAGCGTTAACACCGGCAGAATTAATAGAAAAGATCGATAAGGTGTTGGTTGCTAACTTCTTTTAAGACAATATTGGAATAAAATTTGAGTTATAGAAAAGTATTGAGTAATGCGTATAGCGTATTGAGTATTAACATTATCAATTTCAGTTTGTTGTACTTATCACAAATGCATTCGCAATACGCGGTACAAAATACGCAGTACTAAAAACAACACATGTCGCAGACAGTTCAGATACATCAAAGAAAATCAGACCAGCAATCGTTTGCAATTACAACTGCTATCCTGGCGGGTTTATTTATATTATTGCTCTTTATAAAATTGCAGCATCCAATTATAGAAGACGCAATTTCCGGTGTGATGATCGATTTCGGAGATAATAAAGAAGGTCTCGGAAACGATAACGAACGCGAAGCAGGTGGACAAAATTCAACACCCGTCAAAACTGTACAATCGCATCATACACCTACACCCACGCCGCCAACACCCAAACCCGTTGCAAGCGCAGTTCCTGTAAAAGCGCCGCCGTCAAAAACGGTCGTGTCCGAAGATCCGCAAGCTGTCGCCATTGCGAAACAGCAAAAAGAAGAAAAAGCTCGTCAGCAAAAAGAATTACTGGAGCAACAAAGAATTGCGGAAGCGGTAAAGAAAGCAGAAGCTGAACGGATGGCGCGCACAGCAGAAGAAAAGAAGATAAAAGATCAGATGGCAGGAGTTTTTACCAAAGGTAAAACAGGCACAGGTACGGGCACAGGAAATTCCAACGGTAAAGGTCCCGGCAATGGTGAGGGAAATACGAAGCCCGGTGGTAACCAAGGCGCGCAGTGGGGAACTCCCGGCGGTGATGAAAATGGGACAGGAACAGGTCCGGGCGGAAGCGGTCCCGGCAGTGGCGATGGTATGAGCTACGATCTTAAAGGAAGAACATGGAGACAGCGTCCTACCGTATTCGACAATTCACAAAAAACAGGAAATGTTGTTGTCGCCATTAAAGTGGATAAGAACGGGAATGTGATCTACGCGAAATACCAGCAAAAAGGCAGTACTACAACAGACATACAACTCATTCAGCTTGCAGAGCAGAGTGCAATGCGTGCAAAATTTACTGCGGATGCGAATGCCGACGAAGAACAATTCGGTACGATCACATTTAAGTTCCGCGTTCAGTAACCATATATCATGGAAAAATTTTCTTCCCGCTTTCTGTTCGAAAACAAAAAAAATGTTCCGGAAGAATTTAATAAAGTTGCAAGGAGATATGATCTCGCCACTGCATTTAGCCAAGGCTACCAGGATGATCTGAACCGCAGCGGAAACTTATTGCAGTTGAAAGGAGATGAGTTAGTGATCGATCTTTGCTGCGGCACAGGAAAATCTACTTTAGCCATCTTACCAAAAATTTCAACGGGAAAAATTATTTGTATCGATAACTCCGAAGGCATGCTCGCCGTCGCGAAGGAAAAGTTCTCAAAAGAAATTAAGGAAGGGAAAATAGAAATATCATTGCAGGATGCAATGCATTTAAATTTCGTTCCAAATAGTGTTGATGCAATTTTTATGGCATACGGTTTACGCAATATGCCGGATTATGATCTTTGTATTTCAAATTTACATCGCATATTAAAAACGGGAGGACAATTGGTCATTCACGATTATTCTTTAAGCGACACATGGTATTCAAAACCACTGTGGATGTTCTTAGGTTATGGTTTTATCGTGCCTTTCTGCACTTTGCTTTCCGGCTCATCAACAATTTATATTTACCTGGTGAAAAGCGTATCCAACTTTCTTCGTCCTTCACAAATAAAATCCTTGCTGGAAAATAATGGATTTACAAACGTGACTATTATGAATCAACCAAGCTGGAGGCGACCGGTTTTACACAGCTTCCGCGCAGTAAAAAAATAATTGTCTGAATGGATTACAAAGAAACACTCGAATATCTTTACGACAAGCTACCAATGTTTTCACGGATAGGAGAGAAGGCGATCAAAAAAGATCTGACAAATACAATTGCACTTTGTGAATTCTTAGACAATCCACAAACCAAATTCAAAACCATACATATTGCAGGGACAAACGGCAAAGGTTCCGTAGCACATATGCTTGCTTCAGTTTTGCAGGAAGCCGGTTATAAAACGGGCTTGTACACTTCACCCCATTTAAAAGATTTTCGTGAGCGTATAAAAATAAACGGGAAACCTTGCAGCGAAAAGTTCGTCATTAAATTCACAAAAAAAATAAAACCGCAGATAGAATTGTTAGAGCCGTCTTTTTTTGAGATCACGGTAGCCATGGCATTCGATTATTTTGCACGCAAGAATATCGATGTGGCTATTATCGAAACAGGACTCGGCGGCAGACTGGATTCAACAAATGTCATTCAACCTGTACTATCCGTCATTACAAATATCAGTTATGATCATCAGTATATTCTTGGGAATTCATTGCAGGAAATTGCATTTGAAAAAGCAGGTATTATCAAGCAAAATATTCCAGTAGTTATCGGAAGAAAGATGGAAGAAACAATTGATGTGTTTGTTGAAAAAGCAAGAAAGGAAAATGCGGAGATCATTTTTTCTGATGATGTTGTAAAAGATATTAAATGGATAAGCACTTCAAAATTTTTAATTGTGGATGCTGATGTTTCAGGCGAGCATTACAATATTTGCTGTGATCTTCATTCTGCTTACCAGGTGGAGAATATCCAAACCGCAATAACAGCGTTACATATTCTCAATAAACAACAATTTTTCAAAATAAAAGAAAAAGCGATCCAGGTAGGATTTTCAAACGTGAAAAAAAATACGCAGTTAGCAGGTAGATGGCAGCTGCTGGAAACACATCCAAGAATTATTGCAGATGTTGCGCACAATGAAGATGGCATTAAGAAGATAGTTGAACAATTAGCGTTAGAGCGCTACAAACAGCTGCACATTGTATATGGCGCCGTAAAAGACAAGGACATCAATAAGATGCTCGCATTGTTGCCCAAAAACGCGGTGTATTACTTCACAGAGCCACAAATTCCCCGCAAACTGGAAGTGGAAGAACTCCGTAAACTTGCAAATGAACAACACTTGAAAGGTGATATTTTTCCTCATCCGAAGGATGCATTAGGTGTTGCAAAATCCAAAGCAGCAGATGATGATCTCATCCTTATTACTGGCAGCTTTTTTGTAGTTGGTGAAATATTATAATTCCCGTTTTGTATATCGTTCACAGTATCTTGAGAAAATAAACTTTGCAATATTTGGTTACACCATTTTTTTGTTTAATTTGTGGCTGATAAGTGAACTATGGCAAAAAAAATTCCATTTACGGTAGAAAGGACATTTAAGTCTTCCCCGGCAATTTTATATTCTTTTCTAACTACTCCATCGGGGTTAGTACAGTGGTTTGCCGATTATGTTGATCTCGATCCAAACGGTGAAATTTTTACGTTTGAATGGAACGGCGAGCAGCAAACAGCAGAAGTTTTAGCATATGAAGAAGATGAATTCATTAAGCTTCGCTGGGATGATGAAGATGACGATAAGGCATTTTTTGAATACCGCATACGCGTAACAGATATCACCAAGGAAACTATTCTTACTGTAACCGATTTCGCACATAAAGATGAAATGGACAGTTCTAAAGAGTTATGGAAAAGCCAGTTGAATGATCTGGCGAAAGCCTTAGGAAACGGGTAATACTTACACCTTATTACTTACACCTTACACCTTCTTATTTAAAGTGTGAATCATCCCGGCTAATGGAATGATAAGCGCACATGTAAATGATCCCCGGAAATTTTTCTATAAGTTGATAATTATGTGTCGCAAAGATCATGGGCGTTTGTGTCTTTTTAAAGATCGAATAAAAAAGACCCATGATCTCATCCGTAGTTTCCGGATCGAGATTTCCTGTAGGCTCATCCGCTAAAATTAATTCCGGGTGATTGAGCAATGCACGAGCAATAGATACGCGCTGCTGTTCGCCTCCGGAAAGCTGGTTAGGATATTTTTTTATTTTGCTGCTTAATGTAACAAGATCCAGCGCTTCTTCGATCGCAATTTTAATTCTTCCTTTGTCCGTCCAGCCAATTGCCCTCAGCATAAAATCGAGGTTGTCAAAAATATTTCTGTCGGTGAGCAACTGGAAATCCTGGAACACAATTCCCAATCTTCTGCGCAGGTTCGGAACATCGGATTTTTTTAAAGCTTTCAGGTTATAGCCGCAAACGTCCGCTTCACCAATTTTAAATTCAAGATCGCCGTATAAAGTTTTTAGCAAACTGCTTTTTCCGCTGCCGGTTCTGCCGATCAGGTAAATAAAATCTCCTTTGCGTACTTCAAAATTTACATTATCCAAAACCATGTGGTCGTGGTGTGTGATCTTCGCATTCTTAATATCCACCACGCGGTGCATAATTTTTGAAACGCTTGGATTATTTATATCTGCAACTTCTGCCATTTTCAATATTTATCATGTGAAGTACGTCTTCAACAAGCGCAAATGTACAATTAAAATTAAATCGGATAAATCCGTATTTTTGCCCCGTATGTTAACAAATGATTTATTATTGAGAGCTGCAAGAGGAGAGGAAGTGGAGCGGATTCCTGTGTGGCTGATGCGGCAGGCGGGCAGAATATTGCCGGAATATAAAACAGTGCGAAGCAGTGTGAATGGTTTTAAAGAATTGGTGAAAAACCCGGAGCTGATCTGTGAAGTAACGATTCAACCGGTTGATATATTGGGTGTGGATGCGGCGATCATATTTTCTGACATCCTCGTGATACCGGAAGCAATGGGATTGAATTATGAAATGATAGAAAGCAAGGGACCATTTTTTCCAAAGACTATTGAAAATAAAAATGATGTGTTGCAGCTTACTGAAGATGTAGTACCAAACCTTCAATATGTTTTTGAATCGATCAGGCTGACGAAAAGTACATTGAACAACCGCGTGCCGTTAATTGGTTTTGCCGGCGCACCGTGGACAATTTTTTCTTACATGATAGAAGGGAAGGGAAGTAAAACATTTTCGCAGGCAAAAAAAATGCTGTACACTGATCCTGTTTTATCGCATTCGTTGCTTGATAAGATTACTTCCGCGACTATAGCATATTTAAAAGAACAGGTGAAGAGCGGAGCAGATATTTTGCAGGTGTTTGATAGCTGGGCGGGTGTACTCAGCAAGGCGCAGTATGTTGAATTTGCACTGCCGTACATGCAAAAGATTACAACTGCGATAACGGAAGTTCCGGTTATTCTTTTTGCAAAAGATGCGCATTATATTCTGGGAGAATTTGCGCAGACAAATTGCGCCGTTATCGGTTTGGATTGGACGATAGAACCGGAGAAGGCAAGAAAGGAAACAGCCGGTAAAGTTTTGCAGGGCAATTTAGATCCATGTGTGTTGTATGCAGGGAAAGAAACAATAAAAAAGGAAACAGAAAAAATGCTGCGTTCATTCGGCGAGCAAAAATACATCTGCAATTTAGGTCACGGCGTATATCCCGATGTAGATTTTGAAAAAGCGAAATACTTTATCGAAGTAGTTCAGCAATACCGCTAATGCCATACATCAAAAAATGAAAGTACCGCTTAAGCAATAAACCTCCCGCTTATGTATTCCCTGATAACTACTCCGGAACAGATATGGATTCTGTTGCCTTAAAAAGGCATATCGTTGGTTTACAATAGTGCTGCACATATTTTTATTTCACTACTGAGTATCAAAAATAATTATTGCCGTTTATTTTTGTAATTCAGAATATTAGAGTTATTTTACATATAACCAAAAACAAAAAATTATGAAAAGGAATCAATTATTAATCGTCGTATCGGTATTGGCATTAGTGCTTATAGCGATATTTTTCTTCATGAAAAAAAATCAGCCAAAATCAGACACTACTTCATCCACTTCAATTGACTCGGTATCCAAATCTTCATCGATTGACTCAGTATCAAAGAGTTCAACAGTTTCCCGAACGGCAACTGTTACAACCTTAGCAATTGCTTACAGGTTCAAGGTTGTAGATCATACGAATCTTAAAAACTGGCATTTATTTGTTTCATTAAATGGTGCTACGCCTACAGAAATAACTGTAGCAGGGGTTGGCTGTTCAAATGCTGATGGAACTAATTTTATTCCGATCTCTATTGATTGCCCGGTGGCTCCTTCAACAACACCGGTTACCATTGATGTTATTTTAAAGAAGGGAACAACACAAATTAAGCATGAGCTGAAAACTGATGAAGTTCCAAGTTGCGGGAATCCTGACATCCTTGTAATGCCTATATGCGGTTTTAAACTAAGGCAATTCCCGACCACTCCGGTGACAAATACAATTATTATTACAGTTAATGAACCCACTACTGACAATTATGATGATGTAGTGAGTTGGCCTCCAACGATACATTAAAATTATGTCACGAGCCGGAAGAATTCTTCCGGCTTTTTTTCTATATATATTACTGGTTCTATATATTACCGGCTGACCACAGCTGATATTTTATAAAACAGATCAGAAGGTTTAAAAGGTTTTGTAAGCAATTCATCAAATCCCATTGCGAGTATTTCTTCCTTTGAAAGGGTTAATAGTCCCGCTGTATTTGCTATAACATTTATGCCGGAATTGTGATGATCGCGGATATGCTTTACGGCTTCAAAGCCATTCATGACTGGCATATCAAGATCCATTAAAATAACATGGGAAAGATTTATTTGCAAAAGCTCAATAACTTCTTTTCCATTTACAGCTTCGCGAATGCGAACAGAGGGATTAAAATGAATTAAAATATCTTTTGTGACGAGCCTGTTTTCTTCATTATCATCTGCAATGATAATGTCCAGGTCGTTTAGGAAAGAGGCGTCACCCACATTAACACATTCGACATTCAAAGAGGAAACACTTTTTTCAAAAGGAATTTCAAAAATGAAGTTTGATCCTTTGTCTAATTTACTTTGAATTGAAATATTTCCGTGCATCAGATCAATAAGTTTTTTAGTGATTGCTAATCCAAGTCCTGTGCCGCCAAATTGCGTTTTAATTACTGCAGACGCTTGCTCATATCGCTCAAAGATTGACTCCAGTTTATTATCAGGAATGCCGATACCTGAATCTTTTACAGAACAGGAAACTGTGACACTTTCCGATGTTTCTGTTTTTACAGAAATATTAACTTTCACGAATCCTTCTTTAGTGAATTTTATAGCATTGGAAATAAGGTTGATCAGAATCTGTGAAAGTTTTAAGGAGTCACCAATGATGATGTCATCCAGTTCTTTTACTGTTTTGATTTTTAATTGAATATTTTTTTCTTCTGCTTTATAATGTAAGGATTGAATTACATCAGACAGAACCGTATTATATGAAAATGGGGAAGGTGATAATTCAAGTTTCCCGGCTTCAATTTTAGAGAGATCCAGGATATCGTTGATCAGGCTAAGTAAAGTCTGACCTGAACGTTCCAGACGTAATATATAATCTCGTTGTTTTTCAGATAAAGTATCCTGTTGCAGAAGATAGGAGATTCCCAACACGCTGTTGATAGGCGTACGTATTTCATGGCTCATATTCGCTAAGAAATCGTGCTTCAGGTGCGCGATATGTTCGGCATGATCGCGCTGGCGTTTTATATTGCTTACTTCATTTGCGATCTGCAGATTCCTGATCTTTTGATTGGATTCTTCGTTGAATAACTCTTCCTTTAACACTTGGTATTTTAAAAGATATTCATAAGCATTTTTGTAATTCTCGGTTTTTTCATACAGATTATAAAAATGGCTGAAGCAAATTAACAAGGTATACCGGTTGTTTGTCGCAAGGCATTCCTTTTCTATTTGCTTCAATAATTTCTCGGCGGCTGTATATTTTTCTGTATAAATAAATAATTCACTCAAACGGTTTTTCGCTTCAAGCAAAACACTTTTGTTGTTAATGGATTTTAAATTCTTAATAGCAATATCGAGAAATTTATTGCATGCTTTATAATCCTTTAACTGGAAATACAGGTCCGCAAGATTACAATTCACTAATGCTAAACTGTATGTGTTATTATCGGATGATTTAATAATATCAAGGCACTCAAACAATAATTTTTCAGCTAATTGCAGATCAAAATTAATGGCATGGAAACCAAAATTATTGTAGACATGTATCAGCAATGCTTTGTTATCCAATTTTAAAGCAAACTCAAGCGCTTTCTCATTGGCTTCGATACATTTTTTATAGTTCTTCAGCGTGTAATATTGGATAGCAGAAATAATATATAAGCTGCATAATTTATTCAGGTCGTTAGAATCGAGTAATTTCTCCCTGTATGTACAGATCAACTCTTCCAGGGAGCTGTAATCGCCAAGCAGATAATATATATTTAAGAGACCGGAGTAGCATTTCAATTCTTCTTCCTTCAATTGCTCTGTTTCAGCCATTTTTTTATTGAGCAGAGCAATATTCAATGCATTCTGCAAATCGTTTATTTGAATATAATATTCCGTGAGATAGATGCGCGTTTGAATGAGAAGTGATTTTTCATTTTGCTGAAGTGCAAGCTGTTCGCAATCTGATAATTTATGGTTCAACTCAAGCTGATCCGTAGTTTTACTTTTAATGGAACTAAAGTTCGAGACATAATTTTTCGCATCTTCTATATTAATAATATTACCCATATTAGTTTGACAAAAGGAAATTAAGCATTATTTTTATCTTATTACCTTAATTATTTATTTATGATTTCAGCAATTGTTATAGAAGATGATCCGATTTTCCGGGATGTGCTGTTGGATATGCTTTCCAAGGCTTCTATCGATACGAATTTAATGGCTACTTGTGCTACACTTCGACAGGCAAAAGAAGCTATTGAATTGCATAATCCTCAGCTTTTGTTGCTGGATGTAGAATTGCCTGATGGCAGAGGAATGGATTTGTTGAATCATTACGAAGAATTCGGAACTTTTGAAACGATCTTTATCACTTCCTATGATAAGTATGCGATTGACGCGATCAAAAAAAATGCCGCCGATTATATAATTAAGCCCGTAAAGCTAAATGAGTTGAATGAAGCTTTAAGCAAAGTGAAAAAGCGCCTTGAAGTATATGCCGCATTATTAAAAGTGGATGAACTGAGAACTTATGTAGATAAACTGAAAATGCAGAGGCTGCAGGATAATAAGATCATGATCAATACGAACGACGGTGCTATTTTTGTACAGGTAGGAGATGTTATAAAACTGGAATCGGAAAGCAATTACACTATTTTACATTTGGAGAATGGTAAGAAGATCATAGCTTCCAAAACGCTTTCCGTATTTGAAGAGATGCTCGAAACATTAAATTTTTCAAGAGTACACCGCTCTTTTATTATCAACCTTACTAAGATCAAAAACATTCAGCATGAAGCGGGAAATTATTTTGCAAAAATGCTTGATGGATCAAAAGTGGAAATAGCACGAAGAAAGAAAAAAGAATTTTTTGAAAAGATCGCTTATCATTCTTAAAAACCCTAAAACCTGCAAAATACACCAAGCGGTAATTTTTGTCCTGTAGTTGATGGAATATATAATTCTCCATATTCCGGCTTTATATTATTAAATTTTATTTTTTTCAAGTGATCCGTCATGAGGTTTTCAATGATCAGGGAAGAGAATCCTAAGGAGTAAGTATTTAAAATAAAAAAGTGATGTTCCTTATCGAGTAAATTCAACACATCGCCGATCATCTCGTTGATCTGGTCTTCGAGTTTCCAGCTTTCACCATTTGGTCCGTGCCCGTACGCAGGAGGATCTAAAATTATTCCATGATAAATTTTTCCTCTTTTCAATTCGCGCTTCACAAATTTCACAGCATCTTCAACCACCCAGCGAATATCTTTTAACCCAGATGATTCCATATTACGGTTTGCCCAGTTCACCACCTGCTTAATAGAATCAACATGATAAATTTCTGCGCCTGCAGCGCTCGCAGCCATGCTTGCACCACCGGTATAAGCAAATAAATTCAGCACTCGTGGTCGTTCAACTTTCGTTTTTATTTCATTCACCTTTTCAAAAATAAAATCCCAGTTCACGCTTTGTTCAGGAAAAATTCCTACGTGCTTGAATTTTGTAAGTGCGAGGTTGAATGTCAGTTCTAATTTCCCTGGACTGGCGTCTGTGGTCTGTGGACTATATTCAACCTGCCAGTTCTCCGGCATCGGTTTCAGAAAATTCCATTTGCCGCTGGAAGAAGAAACACCGGTAAATTTTACATGGGCTTTTGCAAGCCATTCCGCATCATCCACGTTCTTGCTCCATACGGCTTGCGGTTCCGGTCGAATAGTTATGTATGATCCAAAACGTTCAAGCTTTTCAAAATCGCCGGAATCGATCAGTTCATAGTCGTTCCAATTCGTCGGGTAAATTGCATGAATTAAATTCATGCACAATAATAATCATTTAATTTTTATCGGTGAAGGCGTACAATGGTGATATCACTTTTCCTTTTTGTATATCGCGGCGCCGATAAGCGAAGCTATTGCGCCAAAGATCAATGAACCGATAACCATAAAAACGATCATTAACCAGGGCGACATAAACTTGCTTGACATTTCTACTGCGCGGTCAATTTGTTCTTCGCTTAATCCTTTCTCCGCCATTTGCTGCCGGGAGGCATCAAGTATTTTAGCGATAAAATCAGTTTCGATAAAATTCATGTAGATCACAAAATAAATTACGGAGATGATTGTAATGATCAACGTGATCTTCATACCGGCGCCAAATAGTGTACCGAATGGAATGATCTTATTCCTGTTGCCATTTGCGATCGCTTTCAATCCTAAAATAATAATTATGAAGAGGATTAAAGTAGACAACCATTTAGCCCAGCTTGCAAACTGCATATTTGTAAAGTATAGGATCAGCGAAACGATCACACTTGCGAAGCCGCCGATAATTCCAAATTTTAATGTGTATGGTTTGGTATCCGGGTTGCCTGATTCAGGTAATGATTGATCAATAGTTTCATTTTCCATGGCTGTTTGTTTAAATAAAATTAATCATTAATTCTAAAATCACCTTTGCTATTAGTGAACACCTGTGTAATTCATTTCAATTAATCACAAATCAAAGTAAATCAAGGTCAGCAATGCTGTTTCCTGCAATATAACCGGTTGTCCATGCCGACTGAAAATTAAATCCGCCTGTAACGCCGTCAATATTCAGCACTTCACCTGCAAAATATAAACCGGGAATAATTTTGCTTTCCATCGTTTTGAAATCCACCTCTTTTAAGGAGATACCGCCGGCAGTAACAAATTCCTCTTTGTTCGTGCTCTTTCCGTTCACTTCTAACACATAATTGGTCAAGAGAGCACTGATCTTTGATGTCTCATCTCCGGAGAGGTCTGCGTACTTTTTTGTTTCCTCAATTTTCAAAATACCTAAAATTCGTTTCCAGAATCTTGCAGGGATTTCAAACGGAACAAAATTTCCTGCATTCTTTTTTGACTGTTGCAGTTTTGTTTGCAATAAAATATCTTTTGCTTTATCGGTCTGTATATTTATCCAGTTCACGGAAATTGAAAACTTATAATTCACTGCAGCTAATTCGATAGCGGCGAAAGCAGAGAGTTTTAATATTGCAGGTCCGCTTAATCCCCGGTGAGTGATCAACATCGGTCCGGCTGTTTCTATTTTTGAATTGTTTAACCGTACGGTTACATTTTTAAATGAAATACCTTCGAGCTCTTTGAGCAGATCATTTTTTATATGGAAGGAAAATAACGAAGGCACAGGGGTGATGATCGTATGCGTATTTTTTAAAGCGCGCCATATCGTCGGGTTGCTTCCGGATGCAATCAGCAATTGATCAGCAGTCAATTCCTCATCATTACACATTACCTTAAACGGAGAGCCTGTTTCAATATTCATTACTTTTGCCTGCTTAACGATCTTTACGCCCAACCGTTGCGCTTCATTCACCAGGCAATCAACAATAGTTTGTGAGTCATCCGTTACAGGAAAGATCCTGCCGTCTTCTTCCGTTTTTAGATTAATTCCCCTCTGCTCAAACCAATCGACGGTATTTTCGCAGCTAAAGTGGTAAAACGGGCTTAATAATTCTTTGCTGCCACGTGGATAAAACTTTATCAATTCTTTAACATCAAAACATGCGTGTGTAACATTGCATCTGCCGCCACCCGAGATCTTCACTTTTCCTAACACTTCGTTTCCTTGTTCCAGTATAATGATATCGAGATCCGGGTTGCTTTCAGCTGCAGAAATCGCACCGAAAAAGCCCGCCGCGCCGCCGCCGATGACCACTAATTTTTTCTTCTTAATCATTAGTTTACAAAGATGCATTTTATCTCAGGAAATGTGGATATTTCAATGCTTTTTCACTTTATTTTACCCTATAAAATCCGTACTTTTGCAGGGCTAAATAACACTATAAATGTCAGAAGAATTCGAAGAAGTAAAACGAGCGTCAGTTATCCCAATTAACATCGAAGATGAGATGAAATCCGCCTACATTGACTACTCTATGTCAGTCATTGTTTCGCGTGCTTTACCCGATGTGCGCGATGGATTAAAACCCGTTCACCGCAGGGTTTTATTCGGTATGTCCGAACTGGGCATGACCTCCAACAAACCTTATAAAAAATCAGCCCGTATCGTGGGGGAAGTATTAGGTAAATATCACCCGCATGGCGATAGTTCAGTATATGATACCATGGTGCGTATGGCGCAGCCATGGTCGTTGCGTTACCCGCTCATAGACGGTCAAGGTAACTTTGGTTCTATAGATGGCGATCCGCCTGCAGCAATGCGATATACGGAAGCGAGATTGAAAAAGATCGCTGAAGATATGCTGGAAGATCTTGACAAGGATACAGTAGATTTCCAACTCAACTTTGACGACTCTCTCGAAGAGCCGACTGTAATGCCAACGCGTATCCCGCAATTAATGGTAAACGGCGCTTCAGGAATTGCCGTAGGTATGGCAACGAATATTTTACCGCATAATTTATCAGAAGTTATAGATGGTATTAATGCCTATATCGAAAATAAAGATATTACGACTGATGAATTGATGCAGTATGTCAAAGCGCCTGATTTTCCTACGGGTGGTATTATTTATGGCTATGAAGGCGTAAAGGATGCGTTCAGGACAGGTCGCGGAAAAATACGCGTTCGCGGTAAAGCAAGGATCGAAGAAAACAAGGAAGGAAGAACACAGATCATTATTTCTGAAGTGCCTTACCAGGTTCAGCCGAAAATGATCACGACACGTGCTGCGGAATTGGTGAATGAAAAAAAACTGGACGGCATTGCCGAGATCCGCGACGAATCGGATAGAGATGGATTGCGTATCGTTTTTGATTTGAAGAGAGATGCAATCCCGAATGTTGTTTTAAATAATTTATACCAGTTCACACCGCTGCAAACCAGCTTTGGAGTCAATAATATTGCCTTAGTGCATGGTCGTCCGCAAATGCTGACGCTGAAAGATATGATCCATCATTTCGTCGAGTTCAGACATGAAGTCGTGATCAGGAGAACGAAATTTGAATTGAGAAAAGCGGAAGAACGATTACATATATTAGAAGGCTATATCATCGCCTTAGATAACCTGGATGCAGTGATCAAACTGATACGCGAATCCAAGAACCCGGAAATGGCAAAGGATGGATTGATCAGCGAATTCGGCATGTCTGAACTTCAGTCAAAAGCCGTGCTTGCATTAACGTTACAGCGTTTAACGGGTCTCGAGATCGATAAGATCCGTGCAGAGCACAAAGAAGTTTCGGATATTATTGCGCGCTTAAAAGAGATACTTGCAAATGAGCACATGCGCTTTGATATCATCAAAGAAGAGCTTGCAGATATAAAGAAGAAATATGGTGATGAACGCCGCTCTGAAATTGTTTTGTACGGCGATAATATTGCTTATGAAGATATGATCGCGGAAGAGAACATGGTGGTTACTATTTCTCATTTGGGTTATGTGAAGCGTACATCTTTGGATGAATACAAAAAACAAAACCGAGGCGGTAAAGGATCCGTCGGCGGAAAAACAAGGGATATAGATTTCATCGAACATCTCTTCATTGCATCTACCCATAATTATTTGCTTTTATTTACGGAGCAGGGAAAATGTTTCTGGCTAAAAGTTTATGAGATCCCCGAAGGCAATAAAACTTCTAAGGGACGACCAATTCAAAACGTCATAAATATTCCGCAGGATGATAATATAAAAGCATTCATTAATGTGGAAGATCTGAAAAAAGAAGAGTTCCTTGCAAGTCATTACATTTTAATGGCTACAAAACGCGGTACAGTGAAAAAAACTTCTATGCGCGAGTATTCGCGTCCGCGCTCTAACGGTGTAAATGCAATTACGGTGCGTGAAGGTGATGAGCTGGTAACAGCGCAACTAACAAACGGTACTTGCGAAGTAATACTCGGTTCCAAAAAAGGTTATGCTGTCCGCTTTAATGAAACTCATGTTCGTTCTATCGGTAGAACTGGTTCAGGTGTGCGTGGAATTACGCTGCGTGGCGGAGACGATGAAGTGATTGGCATGGTTTGTGCTGATACAAGCGCGGAGACAAAGGATGATATCATGGTGGTGTCCGAAAATGGCTACGGAAAGCGTTCCGCATTGGATGATTACCGCGTTACTTCAAGAGGCGGAAAAGGAGTGATCTCGCTGAATGTGACGGAGAAAACGGGCAACATGATCGCTATAGATTCTGTTACAGATTATAACGATTTGATGATCATCAATAAATCCGGCTTAACGATTCGCATCGGGTTAAATACGCTTCGAACAATGGGTAGAAATACGCAGGGTGTAAGCCTGATAAAATTAAAGGGCGATGATGCTATTGCTGCAGTTTCAAAGATCGATCATGAAGAAGAGGATGAAACCATAGATCCGGAAAACGCGGCAAATATTTCTTTAGAAGAACCGGAAATGAATAGTGAAAATGAAATTGTGAGTGAAGGTGAAAATGAAAGTGAAAAGGATTCGGAAGAAACAAATGACGACGAACAAACAGAAGAATAATTGCGAAACTTTAAAATATTTTATGAGTAAGAAAATTATAGCTATTGTTTTGATCACCTTTAACCTGTTACTGTTTACTAACAATGTTCAGGCTCAGAAAGGAAAGATCACTTCCGCACAATTGTCTTTGCAGGATGGCAAAGTGATGGATGCGAAAAGAGATATTGATGCAGCGTTGCAGGATCCGGATGTACAGAAAATGGTGAAAGCGTGGAATACAAAAGGAGACGTATATAAGAGTATCTACGAAACAAAACTTTTCTATGCGCAGAATCCTTCCAGTTTGTTTGAAGCAAAAGATGCATACATGAAAGCGTATGAATTGGAAACAAATCCTAAAAAGCAAAAAGATTATGCCGCGCCGTTAACATCGCTTGAAGGATATCTCTTTAATGAAGGACTCGAGCGTTTTAATAATAAAAAATTTGACGATGCCTACAGGCATTTTGATGCGAGCATGGCAATTAATAATTTTCTTTTTACAAAAGGATTGAGTGCTACGCTGGATACCAATGTTATCTATGCTACAGCAATGGCAGGTACCAACCTGAATAAAATTGCAGAGATCCGTCCCTTGCTGGAAATGCTGGTCGTCATGAATTACGACAATGTTTTAGTATATGAAACATTAGCGCAAGTATATGACGCTCAAAAGGATAAAGAGGCGTTGTCTAAATTGATCACCAAGGGATTGGCTAAATTTCCTGACAACAAAAATTTACAGGTGTATGAATTGAATGCGACACTGGATAATGGCGATGCACGTCAATCTATACAAAAATTCGAATTAGCTGCAGCGAAAGACCCAACTAATTCTTCTATACTTTTTAATTTAGCGGTATTATATGATAAAACGCAAAACACGGATCGGGCAAAGGAATATTATGAAAAGGCAATCGTGCTTAAACCTGATTATGGAGATGCATATTTTAACCTGGGCGTCATCTATTTTAATGCAGGTGTAGAGTTGAATAAAAAAATGAATTTGCTGGATGATAAAGAGGATAAGGATGGAAAGAAATATGATGCATTTAAAAAGCAAAGAGATGAATTGTTTCAAAAGGCATTGCCCAATTTAGAAAAAGCATATTCCATAGATCCAAAGAATAAGGATTATAGATCAAGCTTAAAAAAAGTATATGCAAGTATGAATATGCTGGATAAAGCAAAAGAACTGGGCGACCAGTAAAAATATGTTGCGAACAGAGCCGGACTTTAGTCCGGCTTTTTTTTTGCTTGCATCTATTTTGTATTTTAGATGAATGGAAATAGAAACTTCCCGTCAATCTGCAGGCTTTGATGCAGATACAGCTTCGCGTAACATCATTGCTTCTGTGTCTCTGAAAGAAAAAATATTTGAGATGCATGGTCGCGGGATTCTTAAGCTCGGGCTTTCCGTTTTTTTTACTAAAAAATTAATTCCTGTGAAAGCAGGAGGAAATAAAAAGTACAATATTCCTCCAACCACATTTTTAGACGGACCGCGCGGAATAAGTTTTTACAAAGGCGCAACTGCCTTTCCCGTTACGATGGCGCGCGGTGCAAGCTGGGAAAGGGATCTCGAAAAAAGAATCGGAGAGGCAATGGGTAAAGAGATTCGGGCATTGAATGCAAATTATTCCGGAGCTGTTTGTATGAATGTATTAAGGCATCCTCGCTGGGGAAGAGCACAGGAAACTTATGGTGAAGATCCGTATCATATCGGTGAGATGGCTGTGTCACTTGTAGGTGGCATACAGCAGCACAATGTGCAGGCGTGTGCCAAACACTTTGCGGCGAACAGTATGGAAAACAACCGCTTCGGCGGCAGCATGAATATGGATGAAAGAACATTGCATGAAGTGTACCTCCCGCACTTTAAAAAAGTTGTGAAGAACGGTGTTGCTTCAATTATGAGTGCTTACAATAAGTTAAACGGCGAGTACTGCGGTCATAGTAAAAAATTATTGACAGATATTCTACGGAACGATTGGGGTTTTAAGGGATATGTCACTTCGGATTGGGAAGCTGGACTGTACGATACGCAAAAAGGAATCGAAGCAGGAATGAATATTGAAATGCCGGCAGGAAGATTTTATTCCTTCAAAAAAATAAAAAAATTAATAGCCGAAGATAAAATCACCGAAAAGCAAATTGATAATCTTATTTTTCCTGTGATCCGTACTAAATTGTTATTTGCTTCTAATGAAGATAAACAGGTTTACCCAAAAGATCTGGTTGGATGTAAAGCACATGCAGAGCTTTCTCAGGAAGCTGCGGAAAAAAGTGCGGTGCTGTTGAAAAATGAAAATAATCTTTTGCCACTTAATAAAAATAAATTAAAGCGTATTGCTATCATCGGTTCTCTGGCAGATGTAAAACAAACCGGTGATCGCGGCAGCAGCAATGTTTTTTGCGATTACATTATTTCACCATTAGAAGGAGTAAAAAACTATTTACAAGATGAAGTTGAAATTCTTACTGCAGCTGCAAATGATATTAATGAGGTGAGAAATATTTGTGGAAAGGCTGATGCTGTAATTGTTATTGCAGGTACAACTTATAAAGATGAAGGAGAATACATCGGCGATTGGAAGATGCGAGATAAAGATGATCCGGATAAAAAAAATATCGCGATATATTCAGGTATACTTGCACTTGGAGGAGACCGGAAATATTTGCACTTGCATAAAGAAGATATTGATACCATTCATGCGGCAGCTGCTGTCAATAAAAATATTGTAGTCTCTTTAGTTGCAGGGAGCGCAATCACGGTAGAAGAATGGTATGAAGAAGTTCCTGCGATCATCGAAACATTTTATAACGGCATGGAAGGCGGAAATGCATTAGCCCGCATTTTATTCGGTGAAGTAAATCCATCAGGTAAACTGCCATTCACTCTACCGAAGTCTGAAAATGATCTGCCGCCTTTCAACTCATTCGATGCTGATGTAGATTATGGTTATTATCACGGTTATACTTTATTCGATAAGAATAAAATTGAACCGCGTTACCCGTTCGGCTTTGGATTAAGCTATACGTCATTTCAGCTTTCCGATTTAAGTATTAATTCAAAGATTATTATTGCAGATTGCTTTCCCCCTTATCAAGGGGGCGCAGGGGGATGTGACGAATTAAAAATAAGTGTAAAAATAAAAAACACGGGAAATAAACCAGGCGCTGAAGTTGTTCAATTGTACATTGGTTTTTCAAATTCACAAATCGATAGACCCGTTAAATTGTTACGCGGCTTTGAAAAAGTATATTTGGAAGCAGGAGAGGAGAAGATCATTTCTTTCAAAGTTGATCCTAATGAATTAGTATACTATGATCCCGCAACAAAAACATGGCTGATCGAAAAAATGCAGTATGAAGTTTTTGTTGGAAACTCTTCACTCGACAATAACATGTTGAAAGAAAATTTCGAAATAAATTAATGGACTATTACTCAATACGCATTACGCTGTACTCAATCCGTGCTACCACGTGATCTGCAGCTTTACATTAAACCTTCTCGATGTAAGATAATTCGGAATTGCCCACTGATTATTTTCAGTATCCTTTATCCATCTGTAAGAAAGCGTATTCTTTATTCCTAAAATATTAAAGACTTCAAAGCTCGCCCAGATATTATCAAACTTACCTCCGAAGCTTTTCGGTTTCTTCACCGCACGTTTTGCACCGTTCAGTAACAACGCTGAAAATCCAATATCCAATCTTCTGTACGGCGGAACTTTTAAAACATCCTTGTATCGCGAGTGGTCAGGCGGACCAAAAGGTAATCCTGTTCCGATCACTAAATTTAAATGCACTTTAAATCGTTTGTATTTTTCTAAATAATCCTGGAAATATAAACTCACAAATAAAGCTTGGTCCGTTGGACGACGAATATAACCCGGATGCTGAACAGAGGAATCTGTAGCAACCTGGTCTTGTATAGAAGGTGTAATGATCTGTCCTTCCTTATTTTTATATTGCGTAAAAAAATCATCCAGCAGATCTTCCTTTGTATTCAGGTATGATAGAGTGATCCATGAATCCGTTCCTTTTACTAATTCACCAAATAAGCGTACATCAATTCCAGTTGCATATCCCTTTGCGTTATTCTCAGCAAAATATCTGATTCGCGTATCTTCAATTTCATAAGGATTGAGATGACGGATATATTTATAATATGCTTCAGCAGTTAGTTTGAAATTTCTTTTTTTGATGTGAAAATTATAATCCGCTCCTAACACGACCTGGTAGGATTGTTGTGCCTTTACACTCCTGTTTATGCTTCCGTCGAATGCGCGCATTTCCCTGTAAAACGGGGGCTGCGCGTATATTCCGCCTGCAAGCCGGAACGTCACATCACTTTTTAATTTAGGGTGATATAATAATTGTACACGCGGACTTACTAGGAATTCTTTGTTTATATTCCAGAAATTATAGCGCACACCCGCAATTAAAGTAAGTGTATTAGAATCTTTGTTGATGAGATTCCACGTGTCCTGGAAATAACCGTACACGCGGAATGAAGAAAGATCATTTTTTGATTTTAAGCGATAAGGAAATGTGATAGATGAACCGGTGTATGGAATCGAATAACCGGATGAGTCGATACGCTGCCATTCGCTAAGCTGATCATTTATTTTTTCATATTGAAATGTCGTACCCCACTCAAGCAAATGTTTTTCCTTGATGTTGTATTTGCCAAGATGAGAAAAACTGGTAACGATCGCGTCTAACTTATTGCGCGCCCAGTTCTGAAATGTACCGATGCCTAAATTTGCTTTTACGTTTCCAAAATTATCACTGGAAGGATCTATTTCAATTTCATCCAAAGAATAATAACCTGTAATATTAAATGTTTCCGACTCGCGCATTTTCCAGAATGCGGACATAAATTTTAAACTGAGGTTGGTGTTTGGAATGTATTTGTAAGAAAGACCGACCATTGTATTTTGAAAACGGTCTTTTTCATTTCCGTCAAAATCTACTAAGAAGCGGATAAGTTTATCAAAAGTTCCGGCGCGTGTTTCTTCTGTTACAGGAACAAATTTATAATCGTTAAAAGCATTGTTGAATATAATTTCAATGTCGTGCCTGATGTTTGGTTTAATATGAATGTCAGCCTGCACATCAAAAAAGTTCGGATTGTATTCACCCTTTTTATCAAGGCTTCCAAGTAAATAACCATTCGATTTATAGCGTACTCCAACTAAATAAGTAAACTTCGGACTTTCGCTTGCCGAATCTTTTTTAGATCTTATTGCGCCTTCCACATGTGCATTCACTCCTAAGATACTTGCCATGATAGAGCCGTGAAATTTGTTGGGTGTCTTATACCGGATATTTAAAACGGAAGACATTTTATCTCCATACTTGGCTTCAAATCCGCCGCCGGAAAAAGATAATTTATCTGTAAGATCTAGATTGGTGAAACTTAAGCCTTCCTGTTGTCCGCTTGAAACTAGAAAGGGACGGTAGATCTCAAAATCATTTACATACACTAAATTCTCATCGTAGTTTCCGCCGCGTACTGAATATTGACTTGTAGTTTCATTATTCGACTGTACGCCCTGACCCATCGTTTTTACTACTGTTCCCGCATCGCCGGTTGGATTAGGAAAATATTCAGCGCTCTTTGCATCAATGGTGGATTCTCCAACTTTATCTCTGAACGCTTTGATCTCTACCGTGTCAATTACATTTTCGTTTGTTGCAAATTGTATGTCTTTATAGATCGTAACTTTATTGGATGGAAATAAAACGATGGTCCTTTTACCAAGCTCCACGTTACTGAATTCGATCACGCATGAATCATCATATTCTACTTCCAATGCGTACAGACCTTTGTTGTTTGAAGTAGTGCCGTTGTTAGTTCCGAGTTGTAAAATATTTACGTTCGCAACAGGATTATTTTTTGCATCGGTGATCTTACCCTTAATAACAAGAGAGCTTTGTGCATGAGCAATTATGATAAATAAAAACAGGGAAGCTGATATAAAGATCTTTTTCATCATACCTAAAACGGGAAATACTATACAATATTCTTTAATTGATGAATCGTCTGAACAGGATCTGCAGAACTGAAAACCGTATTACCTGCAACGAAAATATCTGCGCCATGATCCAGTAATTTTTTTGCGTTTTGTAAAGTGACGCCGCCATCGATCTCGATCAAGGCTTTCGAATTATTTTTCAGGATCATTTCTTTTAACCGTGCAATTTTATCGTAAGTATTTTCAATGAACGCTTGTCCGCCAAATCCCGGGTTCACACTCATCACACAAACTTCTTCAATATCCGCAATAATATCTTCCAGCAAAAAAACGGAAGTGTGTGGATTAATTGCCACACCCGCTTTCATGCCTACAGAATGTATTTTTTGAATGGTGCGATGCAGGTGAGTGCAGGCTTCAATATGTACAGATAAAATTTCCGCACCGGCTTCTTTAAATGCATCGATATATTTATCGGGCTCCACGATCATCAGGTGTACATCAAAAGTTTTTGATGTCAGCTTTCGCATAGCTTTGATCAAAGGAAAACCAAAAGAAATATTAGGAACAAAAACACCGTCCATCACATCGATGTGAATGTAATCGGCTTCACTATTATTGAGCATTTCAAAATCAGCTTGCAAATTCGAAAAGTTCGCAGACAGAACAGAAGGCGCAATGATGGGTTTGCTCATGTTTTAAAGATAAGAAAAATGTCAAAAGTTAATAGTTATAAGTTATCAGCACGAGGCTAATAACTTATAACGCATAACGTATACCTTTTGACTAATTGAGGTATGATTTTAATTCCTTCGTGATGGCGAAGCGGCGCATTTTGCGGATAGCTTTATCTTTCAGCTGGCGCACACGTTCTCTTGTAAGATTCATTTTGATACCGATCTCATCGAGACTGTATGATTGATTAAATTCATTCAATCCGAAATAAAATTTTACGATTTCTATTTCGCGGGGAGATAAGCCTTGTAATGCATGTTCCAATTCATCGTGCAAAGATTCATCGATCAGGTTGCTGTCCGGCTTTGCCATAGAATTGTCAGCCAT
>JAQBNI010000013.1 GCA_028288625.1 Bacteroidota bacterium
CAAAGAGATATTCTGTAAATTCATCCAAAAACTCTAAATTGATGTCTTCATAATTTAACCACCTTCTTTTTTCCGATGAGAAGCCTTTTAAATGCCTGAAGGCGTTATTATATACAACAATTGAGCCTTTTGGCTTAGAAAGACTGTTTTGTCTTATATCAATGAAGGATTCGATAAATTCCAATAGTGTAGGGAGATGGTCTCTACTCGCTTTCTGCAAGGCTATATCTAATTCTTTTTTAAATTCCTCCACAGATAAGCAGTTCCCATTTGTTTTGAACCTCCTATATATATTTTGGGTGTCTGTTTCAATCTTTTTGAGATAAGAATTAAATTCTGGGTATTCGGGAAATTTGGAGGTTTCCCTTACTTTTTGTTCTTTCCCATTCCAAAACTTAGGATTTATTTTTTGTCCAGTAGAATAAACCAGTTTATTTCCATCATACCGAAAAACTAATGAAATAAGAGTTTCATTTTCGTTTCTATTTTTCAAATTGTAACGTACTGTAGGCATTTTAGATTTATTTAGTTTTATTAAAAATAAGTTGTCTTTTGGTTGTCGTTTTTTCTATCTTAAAGATAACCATACTTTGTCATTTTTAATTCCAAAATGCTCGAAAACATCAATATTTATTGGGGTCTTGGTTAAGTAAGATTAAGTAAGGTAAAGTAAGATTAAAGATGTTCGAGAGCCTCTCCCTCTGCACAAAATTCCCGCGAAAGCGGGAGTTTTTAGTTTAGAGCGTTATCAAATGCAATTTGAATTACGCGAAAAACTAAAAACACGAATGAGCGAAGCGAATGGATTTTGTTGAATGACACCTATTCAGGGATCAACAACGTTAATCCCTCTCCCCTGCACAAAAAAATCCCCACAAATAGTGGGGATTTTCCATTATATCTAAGTGGTTTACAATTAACTTATTTTAAATGCCTTCTTCACTACATCTACTGCATTCAGTTCTTCCCACGGAAATAATTTTACTTTCACTTTCAATTCATTTTCTCTTCCCTTATTAAATATTTTTTCCACGGTTTTGCTTTCGCGCCCCATATGCCCGTACGCCGCTGTTTCCGCATAAATAGGTGTACGTAAATTAAATCGCTTTTCAATAAAATAAGGACGCATATCAAACTCTGGCAACTTCAACATGATATTAGCAATTTCTCCGTCAGATAAATTCACCTTAGAAGTTCCATGTGTATTTATATATAATCCCATCGGCTTTGCCACACCAATTGCATAAGCTACCTGTACCAGCGCTTCATCGCAAACACCGGCAGCCACTAAATGCTTTGCAATATGGCGTGTTGCATATGCGGCACTTCTGTCTACCTTGCTTGGATCTTTTCCTGAAAATGCACCGCCACCATGCGCGCCCTTGCCGCCATAAGTATCTACAATTATTTTTCTTCCTGTTAAACCGGTATCGCCGTGCGGTCCTCCGATCACAAATTTTCCGGTAGGATTAACATGATAAGTAATCTTGTTATTAAACAATGCCTGTACACGTTTTGGCAATTTTTTTAAGATACGCGGAATTAAAATATTAATGACATCATCCTTTATCTGTTTCAACATCACCGCATCTTTTGCAAAATCATCGTGCTGTGTTGAAATAACAATCGCATCTATTCTTACAGGCTTATTATTGTCGTCATATTCAATAGTCACTTGCGATTTTGCATCGGGACGAAGATATTTCATTGTCTTTCCTTCTCTTCTAATCACAGCAAGCTCACGTAGCAATAAATGTGCGAGCTCGAGAGGTAACGGCATAAAATTATCCGTTTCGCGACAAGCATAACCGAACATCATTCCCTGGTCGCCGGCGCCTTGCTCTTCCGGTTTTTTACGTTCAACTCCCTGATTGATATCCGGAGACTGCTCATGGATTGCCGATAAGATACCGCATGAGTTTGCCTCAAACATATACTCGGATTTTGTATAACCGATCTTGCGAATTACATCGCGCGCAATATCCTGTACATCTAAATATGCTTTTGATTTTACTTCACCGGCAAGTACAACCTGCCCTGTAGTTACTAATGTTTCGCACGCAACTTTTGATTGTGCGTCGTAAGCTAAAAAATGATCGATCAATGCATCTGAAATCTGATCTGCAACCTTATCAGGGTGACCTTCTGATACGGATTCTGAAGTAAATAAATGCGGCATGTTTTGTTGGATTCTAAATGATAATTGGATTGATAAAATAATTTGAGTGACAAAAATATGCATTCTTACTATTAAAACAAAATGGCGTATGTGAAGTACTGTTACTTATTTAACAATTAAATAAAAACTGTACTATTGGCGGGAATCCTTTTATTTAGCTCGCTTTTTTTATAAATTTCATAAATGAAAATTATTTCAGATCATTCCTTCAAAAACTGGGCTAAAAATGTCCGCTTTAAAGCACCTTTTTTTACACAACCCGAAACAGAACAAGAGATCATTGACCTTATCAAACAACATCAGAAGATCAGGGTGGTAGGTTCGGGTCATTCATGGTCTGCTTTATGTGAAAGCGAGGGACTGCTGATGAACCTGGAGAAATACAATAAAGTACTTGAACTCAACAAACCGGCAAAAACGATTAAGGTGCAGGCAGGTATAAAATTGCATCAATTGAATATTTTATTGGACAAGGAAGGAATGGCTTTAAGCATTCTCGGCTCGATTGCAAAACAAACCATTGCCGGCGCCATTTCCACCGGCACACATGGAAGCGGTATTCGCTTTCAATCACTGGCTTCACAGATCATAGAATTTTCCCTCATCAAAGCCAATGGAGAAAAAATTATTTTAAAAAAAGGTGATGAAAATTTTAATGCAGCGATCAGCCTCGGATGCCTTGGTGTAATTTCAGAAGTTACTTTACAGGTGACAGATGCTTTTAATCTTCATGATAAAACTTATGTAGCTAAATTTTCAGAAGTCATCAACAACATCGATGAATATCTTGCGCATGATCATTTTAAATTATGGTGGTTCCCTCCCTGCGATGAAGTGGTGATCTATACTTATAAAAGAACCGATGTAAAAAGAAACGACAGCAGGCTCCGTCAAATTTTGAATGATGAGATCTTATCAGTTTGGGCATACAGGATGTTGGTGAAAGTTGGGAACCTCGTCAACAAGTGGCGCAACCCGATCAACAGGTTTCTGACATCGCAAATGAAGGGACCGCTTGACAGGATTGAAAAAAGTTTTATGGTCTTCAATGTTCCCGAACCGCCGAAGCACAGGGAAACAGAATGGGCATTTGATGTAAAAGATGCGAAGGAATTATTGACGGCGTATCAGCAATTATTTACCGGTTCACATTTCACTTTTAATTTTATACAGGAGATCCGTTTTACAAAGGGTGATGATTTCTGGCTGAGTGAATGTTTCGAAAGAGATACACTGTGGATCGGGGCGTATAACCACGAAGACAAACAATGGAACGAGATTTTAAATTCATTTGAAGTGTTTGCACAAAAGCATAACGGCAGACCGCATTGGGGAAAAGAATTTACAGTGAGAAAAAATTACCTGGAAAAGAATTACCCGAAATATGCTGCGTTTATTGAGCTTCGCAAACAATTTGATCCGGAAGGTAAGTTTTTGAATCGGCTTACTAGTGAGTTGTTTGGAATTTAGGTGCGCCGTCATGCCGAACTTGTTTCGGCACCTTATATAAAAAGATCCTGAAACAAGTTCAGGATGACGGTATACTTTATTCGGCATGACATCGCGGTTAGATGAAAGCGATTATCGGACTTCACATCTCACCAGCATCTTATCCTCCACAAATCCTTCCAATACATCACCGGGAAGAACAGGACCAACACCTTGCGGAGTGCCTGTATAAATTAAATCGCCTTGCTGCAGCGTGAAAAATTTAGAGATATGTGTAACGATATCATCAAAAGAAAAGATCAGCATGGAAGTATCGCCTTGCTGAACAATTTCATTATTTTTTTTAATCGTGAAAGAAATATTCTTTTCTAACGGAAGAAAATCGCCTATGAACGCAGACCCGTCAAAGCTTTTTGAAATTTCCCACGGCATTCCTTTTTTCTTTTGCTCTGCCTGTAGATCGCGCGCTGTGAAATCAAAGCCAAGTGTAAATGCATCGTAATATTTATGCGCAAATTTTTTGTCTATCTTTTTTCCGTTCTTACAAACCCTTAACACAATCTCCCCTTCATAATGAACATCACTGGAAAAATCGGGATAGAAAAATGACTGACCATTTTTCAATAATGCAGTCGGCGGTTTCATAAATATCACAGGGCTTTCCGGAACTGAAAAATGTTTCATTTCCGCGATATGCGCTTTATAGTTGAGCCCGATACAGAAGATCTTCATGACGTAGTATTTAGTACTTAGTAGTTAGTATGGAGTATATATATTTGCGCATAGAGACACATTCATTTATTAAATCAGTACTAAATACTCAATACTATTTATTATTAAACATACTCATTGTATTATTCAAACCAATACTGCAAAATGATTTAATGATCTCAACCGATACATTAATTCTTTCCGGCAGCAGTAGTTCCTGCTCCTTCGTCCATTTTCCTAAAACATATTCTACCTGCTGACCAACAGGAAAATCACTGCCGATACCAAAACGTAAGCGAGCGTAATCATTTCTTCCCAGTTCCTCCTGTATACTTTTTAAGCCATTGTGCCCGGCATCGCTGCCCTTTCCGCGAACACGCAAAGTACCGAACGGCAAAGCAAGATCATCAAGCACCACGAAAACATTTTCTATGGGTACATCCAGTTTCGTCATCCAGTATTTTATAGCCTTGCCACTCAGGTTCACATAAGTTGTCGGCTTGATCACATGCAATTGCTTTCCTTTAAACGATATTTTGGAATACATCGCAAACCGGTCCAAAGTATAGCTGCCTTTCAGTTCCGTGCATAGCGCATCCATCACATCAAAACCAATATTATGACGTGTGTGCTCGTATTCTTTTCCTACGTTCCCCAGACCTGCTATTAAATATTTCATGTTGTTTTCAACTTTAACGATTAGACGGCTTAGAGCCGTGATGATCGTATAAAAAAAGGTCAGCAAACATGCTGACCTCTAATCTATAATAATTTTTGTAACTATCCCGCAGTATCAATTGACTGCATTGGATTTTATTGAACGATAATGTTTTTCGTTACGATGCCATCGTTACCGGTTACAGAAATAAAGTACATTCCTTTCTCGATATTCAAATTATAACGCATGGTATTTTCACCCTGCATGATATTCATTTCTTCTTTCAAAATTTCCTGTCCTGTAACATTGTACATGGCAATTTCATATTTGCCCGGTTTAACCGCAGAAAGTTTAACTTCAAAGTCTCCTGAGTTCGGGTTAGGTGCAATTGAAAAAGATACATCTAAGCTGTGAATTCTCAATCCAGTGATCAACAACGCATCCGCTACCGGAGACTGACAACTGTTCGCCACCACGATAACTGTCCAGCTTCCCTGTGAGGTTATTTTGAACTGAGGAATATTTGTAGTTCCCTGGAGGTTTCCATTCAGGTACCATTTGTACTGGGTACCTGCACTGCCTGTAACGACCAATGAATCATTGCGCGTACTTAACACCGGTTTTGCCGGCAACGCAGTAACTGAAAGATTAAGGTTTACCGTGCTATCACATCCAAACGAAGTTGACAGGTGAACCGTATGCAAACCCGGGGTAGTAAATGATTGCGCACCTACCATTACATTTTCACCGGCACAAATCGTCTGAGAAAAATTTGTCGTTTTTAACGGATTTAATGCAAGCGTAAGATTTACTGCGCTATCGCAGCCTTTAGAAGTTTGTAAGTGAACGGTATGCAATCCTGCAGTCGTAAATGTTTGTGTGCCTATTGTTACACTTTCTCCATTACAAATGGTTTGAGATAAATTTGTTGTCTTTGTCGGATTCACTGCAAGCGTGAGGTTAACCGTACTGTCGCATCCGCGCGAAGTCTGTAAAATAACGGTATGCAATCCGTTTGTATTAAATGTTTGCAGACCAACAGTTACACTTTGTCCCGTGCAAATCGTTTGTGATAAGTTTGTTGTTTTATTTGCATTCACTGTAACATTTCTAAAAAAGACCGGGCTTCCAACACCACCTTTATATGCGACAAGCGTAACCAGGTAAGTTCCCGGCGTATTATAAGTTGCAGTTAAAGTAGTGTTTGATGTAGATGTTAGCGGTGTTGTACCCGTTAAAGTCCATCGTACGGAATCCGGGGAGCCGGTAGAAGAATTTGTAAATGTAACGCTGGTTCCCTGGCAAACAACACTGTCGCTTGCAGTAAACAAAGCAGTTGCAGTACCTACCACAGCTGCATTTATTTTTATCCATCCGTTATTCAAATCAAAAAATACATTGCCCGTTCCTTTTACTTTTATTCTTGCAGAAGAAGTAAGCGTTGAAACATTCGGTATCAAAACAGATGCAGAACCGTTATTCGGAACGCCGGAAGCTAAAAGATATGGAAATGTACGTGCGCTATCCAGCGATAAATAAATATCTACGCTTGCACAGGAGATTGGAGATGCTGTTGTATTTGCAACATCCCATGTTACCGGTAACAAAGCATTTCCTGTTATAGTTGCGGTTGCCGCGTTGCTCGTTACCCTGAATAAGCTTGGCGTAACAATTGCTTTTAAAGTGAGATCGTTTGAAGGCGCATTAAAAATTCCCCAGCCGCCGCTGATGTTTCTTACGGTGCATCTGAATTTTACATCACGCGCAACTTCAGGTAATATTTCTCCGATAAATTTTATTGAATTGGTGATCAAACTATCCCAATGGGGGAAAACTCTTGTTGGCGATGAAGTAGGATTATAGGAGCGTAAGATCGGCGCTGTGGTATTGTTCGATACGTTCCAGTTTCCCGACGGACCCAGGTCCCATTCTTCCCAGCAATACGTCAATGGAAGACTATGAGGATCTGTTGCCGCTGCTGTAATTTCAAAATCTGTTTTGTAAGGAATATAATATGTATTAACGTAACTGCTTACGGTAGGTGGTGTATTTGTTGTTGTTGCAATAGATGCACAAGCAGTACTGCTGATGTATGTATAAATTTGCTCAATACTTATTCTGTGAAAATAATCATCGGAATGCAGCTGTACATCATTCTGATCACAAATTCCAGCATAGCCCATAATAGTTGTCGCGCTTCCAACTTCGTAAGCTGCAGTGCTTTCACGATTACCTGCACACGCACCTGATACAGCATTGAATGTATGGTCAGCGCCAAACTGGTGTCCCATTTCGTGAACCACATAATCTATATCAAATCCATCCCCTGTAGGATCCGGAGAACCTGTTACGCCGTTTGCTTTCTGGGAATCATCGCATACAACGCCTAAACCGGCAATACCTCCGCCGCCTGTACTGAAGACATGACCGATGTCGTAATTTGCTGTACCGATTCTGTTATCACAAATGGTTTGATTCTGCCCAAGCATTGAAAACCCGTTAGAATTTGAATAGCTGTCACTGGAAATAAAAATAAGCGTATCCTCTTTCGCCACTAAATTCATGTGTATGGAAAGCTCTTTTTCGTAAACACCATTCACACGGTTTATAGAAGATACGATAGCACTTAATACGGTCGCTTTTGTTGGCGTTGGACCGCCAACTGCTGCAGAATATTCAATAGTACCTGCAAGCGCTAAACGAAAAGTACGGCGCTTTGTATCCGGGACGAGCGCTGTACTGTTTGTACTCCTGTTGAGTAAGTTTGCTGCATCTCTTTCCGGAGTTTCACAAACAGAATAAATTCCTGATGCACGTGTATAATCTTTTTTATAGTAGCAATTATAATAGCCTGTGTTGGTATTGCTATATGGATCGATGAAGTAAGTGCCTTCATTGCTGAACACCATCGCATGAAATCCAAATTCCGTATAGTCGAGTTTTGCAACTACGTTTGGATCATCAACACTGATGGCTTCGTATGTTTTTATGTTTGGATATCTGTCTGCGAGTTCCTTTTCCATGCAGGTACGCTCAAATACTCTGAACGATTTTTCTGTACCGTTTGGAACCGGAAGTGTCATTAATGTAAACTGACCGGTTTCCTCTTTCGGGATCTGTTGCTTGAATTGTTTGAATGATGCATCGTCCAGTTTTACCAGGGATGTTTTTTGCGGAATGATCTTGCGTTCTCCCGGCAATTGTAAATTCCTGGCTGATGTTTTGTGCCAAAGAGAATTTGCGGCAAACGCATTCGAAAAGGCAATAAGAATGGCTAAAGAATAGAAAAACTTCATACGGTTATTTATTTAATATTTTTTACGGCTTGCAACACGTAGCAATGTGTTGTCAAAAAAAACATATAAAAGTAACCCTTTTAATTTAATAAAACCGCTATTTGTGAGAGGATTTTTTCTTTTTACCGCATTTCTTATGTTTAGTCACTTCTTTAGGCTTTTGATCTACGGGCTTATCGTAAAACTTTTTATAATATGAGATGTAGTAGCCCGTATTCTTATTGCTGTAAGGTTCTATATACCAGGTATTGTCGCCATCGAGAACCATGGTATGAAAACCGGCAGCCGTATAATCGAGTGTTGCTGAAATGCCGGGCTCACCGAGCTGAGTAGCTTTGTATGTTTTCAGATCCGGATATTTATCTGCCAATTCTTTTGCCATTGCAGAAGTTTCCACCATTTTGAACGACCTGAATTTTCCATCAGGAGCAGGCAATTCGAGATCAACGAAATTGCCGCTGCTTTCCACCGGAGTTTTTTCCTGCAATACTCTGAATAAACTATCATTTAATTTCAGTAGTATATATTGTTGAGGGATGATCTTTCTTTGTCCCTTTACATTTATTTCTTTCTGGGGAAGGATCTGCCATAAGTTATCAGTGGCATATGTTGTGCATGCAAGCAACAATAGAATTGTAATGGTGTGAAGTATTTTCATAACGGCAAAGATAGATTTTTTTTAACCACATAGAGACATAGAAGAATGATGCTAACAGGAGACATAGTTTCACATAGAAATCCATCGGATAGAACATTCGGAGGCATTGTACAAACCGTCAATGAGCACCGTCATTGTGAGGAGCACAGCGACGCGACAATCCTCAACTTTGTCATTCCCGTGAAAACGGGAATCTCACTCACATTTGTTTTCTGATTTATAAAAAATTCTGCTGATATCGTGAGATCCCCGATCAGGTCGGAAATGACGGTGTGGTGAGTTGACAGCACGTGTACAAATAAAAAAAGGTTGGACTTTCATCCAACCTTTCAAAACAAAATCTAATGTTTATTTTTTCTTCGCAGCTGCTTTCGCTGGTGCCGCTGCTGCTGCAGGAGTCGCTGCTGCCGGCGTTACTGTTGCTGTTTTCGCAGCTTCCGTTACTGCACTTTTCAGTACACGCGGAATTTCAACAGACGCCACCGGGATAGACGGTGAATTCAAAATCGCAAAACCCTGGTCAGGAATATCCTTGATCTTGATCGACTGTCCGAGTTTCAAATGCGAAACGTCGACATCGATAAAGTCTTTCAATTTTTCAGGAGCTGCTTTCACACGGAGCTTGCGCACCTTGATCAGCAATTTTCCTCCTTCTCTTACACCTGCTGCAACGCCCGTAACGTGTACAGGAATTTCAACGGTGACTTCAAGTCCCGGAGTTAATTTGTGAAAGTCGATGTGACGGATCTCTTCCGTTACTGGATGCGACTGTACATCTTTTAACAGCGCTTCGTGAGTTGTGCCGTCAATGCTGATGAGTGCTTTGTAAAACTTCGGCGTGTACAGGATCCCTCTCAACTCGCTCAGAGTTGAAGTGAAGTGCACCACCTCGTTTCCCGCATAGAGTACGCATGGAATCCTGCCTGCTGCCCTGTCGGCTTTGCTGGCAACCTTTCCAACCTGCGCCCTAGCTTGTCCGCTAATGGTAATGGTTTGCATAAATTACTTTTTATTGATGAATAATGAATTAATCGATTTGTATTCCTTCGCGTTCCTGATCGCTCTTGCAAACAGCGGCGCTACGGACAATACTTTTATTTTTGGTGACTGCTTCTGTAACGGAATGGTATCGCATACCACGAGTTCTTCCAGTGCAGACGCTTCAATTTTTTCGTATGCTTTTCCCGACAATACAGGATGCGTGATCAATGCGCGGACGCTCTTCGCTCCTTTCTCCATGATCAGGTTTGCCGCTGTCGTTAATGTGCCGCCCGTATCGATCAGGTCGTCTACGAGGATCACATTTTTCCCGGTCACATCCCCGATCAAACGCATCGATTCTATTTCGTTATGCTTGGTACGGAATTTATCGCAGATCACGAGGTCGGCGTTGAACTGCACCGCGTAGCTTCTCGCGCGCTTGATGCTGCCTACATCCGGAGATGCAAATGCGAGATCTTCCAGTCCAAGGTTTTGTACATACGGCAAAAAGATCGCGATCGCTTCCAGGTGATCCACCGGGATATCAAAGAACCCTTGTATCTGCGGCGCGTGAAGATCCATCGTCATGATCCGCTGAGCGCCTGCTGCTGTGAGCAGGTTGGCAACCATTTTCGCGCCGATCGCAACGCGTGGCTTGTCTTTCCTGTCCTGTCTTGCCATTCCGAAGTACGGCATTACCGCTACCACATAACCTGCTGACGCTCTTTTGGAAGCATCGAGCAACAACAACAATTCCATCAGGTTATCTGCCGGCGCGAAAGTGCTTTGCATGCAAAACACGAAGGAGCCGCGAATACTTTCCTGGATGACCGGTTCAAATTCGCCGTCGCTGAACTGCATCACCTCTACAGGCGTCAGATCGTGACCGTAGCTGTCCGCAATTTTTTGCGAAAGGTACTGGGAACATCTGCCGGAGATAAGTCTTATGTCAGGAATTACCACTTGATTTTTCTGGTTTTGAGGTGCGAAGATACAAATTAGTAGTGAGTAATGAGTAATGAGAAGTGAGATTTTTTTGAAGGTTAAAGATAGGTTTACAATGACAGATTTACCATTTAATCAATGGAGCTGCCGTTTACGCATTGGAGACATATGATGGAGATTTTTAATGAGAATTGGGTAGATTTGGAGAATAATAAATATTTAATTATCAAGCTTATGGCTGACAGGATAGATATTAAGGTATTTATTGCATCATCGGATGAATTAGAAGCAGAACGTAAAGAGAGCGCATTAATTCTTGTAGAACTCAATAAACGTTTACCTAATTTACATTTGGAGCCTATTCTATTTGAACTGGATACTCCATCAGGAAATAACCCTGATAAAAAGAGAATACAAGATGAGATAAATCCACTTCTAGAGAATTGTGATATAGCCGTTGTTATATTTTATTCACAAGTAGGTAAATTTACTAAAGAAGAATTTGACTTAGCTGTAAAATGCAATAAAAAAATATTTCTGTATTTCAAGGAAGGATTTCAATCTGATGATCCAGATAAATTAAAAAAATATTTAGAGTTAGCAGAACTGCGAAAGGTTATTGAAGCTGAAAGTTCTATAAGATATCAAAAATTTGATACGACAAAAAATTTTAATGGCTTACTTTATAAAGATTTGGATAAATACATTAGCGGGAAATATACTTCACTTAAGGATATTGAAGAAAATATTATTTCTTCTTCAAAACAACATATTCCTCTCGCCCCTCGTCCATATTTGGCTCACCCTTATAGTTTGCCAAAGAACTTTACTGGAAGAACTGAGGAAATAAGTAGATTATCGGAATGGTTTTACTTTGACAAGGAACCAGTTTTCTTTATAGAAGCAATTGGAGGAATGGGTAAAAGTGCTTTGGCTTGGAAATGGCTTCAAGACAAAATCCTTCCTGAATCTAGACAAACTGAGGGAATTATCTGGTGGTCTTTTTATGACCAAAGTTTCGAAGATTTCATAAAACACCTATTCCAATATTGTATTCCTGAAGGAGATAGAAAAAGATTAGGAGTAGTTGACGAAACAACAGCAACTTGTGCAGCTCTCGCGAATCATCGCTTTCTTATTATAATGGATGGATTTGAAAGAATATTGCGAGGCTACTCACAAATGATGTCAATGTATATTCAAGAAGAGGGAATTTCAAAAAATAATATGGCGGAGATAAAAGAAAAATGGGATAACTTTCAACGAAGCCCTGTTAATCCCAAAGTAATAAGATTTTTAAAAAGTCTTTGTGCAGGACAGACTAAAGCATTGTTCACATCACGTCTTTTCCCATACACGCTTGAAGGGCTTGATGGAGTTAAACATATTAAACTGAAAGGATTATCAAAAACAGACACTATTGAATTTTTTAAAAATGAAAATGTGAGTGGCTCTCAAGAAGATATGATAAGAGCTGGCGCAATTTATGCTTTTCACCCTCTAATGTTAAAATTACTAAGCACAGCTATTAATAGAACTATGACTAAAGATATTCAAAAAGCGTTTAAATCAAATCTTATAAATGAAAATGAACCCCAAAAAATCTTATTGACGAGCTTTAATTTATTAAATGATAATGAAAAAATGATAGCAACACATCTTTCAGTTTTTCGTAGAGCATTTGATTTTGATGCAGCAAAAGCGTTATTCCCATCTATGCCTAATGATGAATTAGAAGATATAATGTTTGAATTGCATCAATTAGGTTTCATATTTTATCAAGAACAAGAAATGCTTTTTGATTTTCATCCAATAATTAGATCTTTTCTTTACGATCATTTGCGAAGCCGTGAAAATATTCATGAGCTAGCCCTTACTTATTTCCAAGCCTTAACAGAAAAAGAGAAAATAATTTCAATAGAAGATTTGCATCTTGTAATAGAACAATATCACCATTTATTAATGGCTGGAAAAAGTGAAAAAGCTATAGAAATTTATCAAAGCAGATTGTATGAAATATTATTTTATCAATTAGCCGAACATAATTTATGCATAAACTTATTACAAGGTCTTTTTAAAAATAAAGTTGATAAAATTCCACTCATAGTAGATAAAAATATACAAAGTTATGTATTAAGAACATTAGGAGAATGTTATTCAAAAATAGGACTAATAGATGAGGCGAGAGAATATTTATTAACTGCTACATTAATTAGCTATGAAATTAATAATGACGAAGGCTTAAGTACCAACCTTAGGTTTGTAGGAGCATATGTTCAAGCAGAATTTGGAAAATTAAGCGCTTCTTTAATTCATATTAAAAAAGCAATCAAACTTTTGGGTAATAACAATGATTTTTTATTCGATTTATCTAACTGCCATCTTTTCCTCGGCAATTTGCTGGGTTTTCAGGGTAAGTTTGCAGAGTTTTTGGATAAAGTGGAAGACAATACCGCAGATTATTATTGGGTAAAAAGTCTGGAGTATGACAAAGAAACTCGTAGTATGACAGCAACTCCTATAACAGCAATACAATATTCATGGGGTTATATTAATAAAATTAGAATGTCTAATAAAAGTGAATATTTAACTGAAGCTTTGAATTGGTGTGTTCATGCAATGGAATGTGCTGAAAAAGATAGAACCGAATCATATCCATTTCTCAGAGGTTTCATTCATATTTATATTCAATTTAGCTCGGTCCTCCAATATTACATTAAGTATAACATCCCCTTTAATAAAGTTTGTAAAATTCATTTTTATGATGATAATTTTCAAAATATCCAAGAAACCATTTTTTTAGAAAATGATAAAGCATTACTTATATCTCTTTGCGAGCGTTGCTTAGCTGAAGCGCTCTTAAGATCTAGAAAAATAAATCTAATAGGAATTGAATCCCAAATATTACAAGGCCTTGCACACATACAATGGCTAAAATTGAAAGTAAACAATGGTATAGTTGATTCGTTTTCAGAAGTTATAAAATTATTAGACGAAGCTTTGAGTTTAGCCAAAACAAATAATTGTCAAACAGACTTGGCAGATATACATTTATTTTGTGCTGAAATATTACAAGAACTAAAAGAAAAAAAAATTTATTTTACAGAAATTCTTGGATACAATATGCATGGACATCTTAAATTGGTTAAAGAATGTAGCATTGATAAGTCTAGCTTAAAGGATATATTTTCACCACCTAATCCCGATGAATTTTATAATGATATTCCTGAATATGAAATGCTAAAAAGAGGTATGTCAAAAAATGAAAGAATTATGAACGGATATTACGTCGCTTGGAAAGCTGCAGATCTTTTGGAAAAAAAGTTATGATTACCCCCTACTCTGCCCCCCAACCCTGGCGCAAGAATGAGGCGCGGCAATCAGCATAGCTTCTTGTGCCTTTATAATCCTACTATTTTTTCAATTTATTTTTTAATTTATTTTTTTTAGGCACAAGAAGCCAATCGAAACCTACGCCTCATTCTTGCGCCAGGAAGCTATTAAAATAAAACATTTTTGGACTATAACGTTCGGAGTATCGGATCAATTAAAATAATATCCAACATTCCTTTTTCACCTGTATAATATTCTTTTGCACTACTGTATAGCCAATCCTCTCCTTTCTCCACAAATCCCGCTTCTATAGGATTGTCATGCAAATAATCCAGTTTCTGGTGCATAATTTTTCTCAGTACTCAATTCAATAGGATGATTGTTTTGCTGCCATAATTGGAAATTATTGTTATTATTATTTGCCATTCCTGTTTCTTTCATCATGGATAACATCCATTCTCTTCTGCTTTCCGCAGGATGATTATTGATTGCTTTAATTTTCACAGACGTATGACGTTTAAGGTCTCTCAGTATGTTAGAAAGAAGATTTCCGCGACTTCCAATAATCAAGTGTACATGACTTGTCATAATACACCATCCATAAATATCAAGATCTTTATTTTTCTGACAAAATTTCAAGCTATCAACCAAAATATCTTTATACTCATTTCTAATGAAGACATCTATCCAACTAACTACAGCAAAAGTTACAAAATAGATTTCTTCATTATCCTGAAATTTATATTTTCTGCTCATACCAATCTTTTCTATTGAGATACCTAACAGCATTTAATTCCATAAAATTTTTTGAATTTATTTTTAACAGTAAATTTCGATAGGAAAAATAATAAAAACAGGCGCCTTCGCGCCTGTTAAACTTTACTCAGCAATATTTCAGGATTCTCCTTGCAGCTTTATGCCTAAGACTTGAGCAACTAACAAAGCATGCGTTAAATGTGATTGTAATACAGGCAGCCATTGAGCGGCAACTGCCCGGACAATAGCGTTACCGGAACCGTTTGCTATTGCTGCCGTTTTTGTAATATCCATCCTGTGATCGTCGATCATCATGGATATGTACGCGCGGTCGAAAGCGTCAGCGTGCAATGCAGATAATGCCCGGATCTTTTGCATTTGTTCAGCATTTGGCAGCGTTGGTAAATTCAAACCAAAGTATTTACCAACCAGTTGAATTTGCACATGCTGAATAGCATGGTCGCGGTACATGCGCACGCCATATCCTTTTACATAAATGTTAGATGCACTGTTTAATGTCATGCCGCCAAGCATCAATTCCATTTTAGATCCTTCCGCAACATCAGTAAGGTATTGCTTATCTGCGTCGGTCAGATCATTATTGGCTGTACGTTGGGCTACAGATAAATCAGGACCATCTTTAATGGAAGGCGGAAGTGAATTTTCCTGCGCTTTCAATGCCTGCTGGATTTGCGGAGAGACAGGGTTTTGCTTCGTTATGGATTCCTTGCTGCAGGCGCTGAAAAGGAATACGATCAATAAGCTGATCAGGGTGTTTAGGGTACCGGGGATTTTAAAATAATTTTTCATGATGAGTTTTTTTTAGGGATTAAAAATTTAGTTTACGATTTGAAGGTTTCCCGGTTTTAGATGATCTTTTAACAGCGGAGAAATTTGAAGAGTTGTGTGAAAAACAATATTTTTAAAGAAGAAATTAAAAATAAAATCTAACACTTTGTAAGCCCTTAAAAACCTTTCTTTTCGAAATAAAAATCTGCTTATATATCTTAAATAAAAATAAGCCGGAAGAGATTTCGTTTTAAATAAAGCATTAAATCCATGATCCCATATATTATTTAATAAATCTATTGGAAGATCATGTTGATTTGCCAATTCAAATCGCACAATAGATTATTGTTCATAAGAAAAACCTTCTATACATTTTTATTTTCAGTATAAATTCTATCTTTAATAAGTATTGTGTTTTATTTTCATCACATAAATTTTTACCAATGAAAAAACTGTTTATTTATGTAGCATTGCTGCTCTTTGCAGTAGCTTGTAAGCCCAAAGCAACAACAGATGCATCCGGCACTCCTGCTGCGGCTGCGCCTTCTGACATGCCTTACACTCCGGATAGACCCTGGAAAAACTGGGGAGTCGGCGATCCTCAGAACTCAGCAACGGTCATGAAAATGCTTAAAGCGTGGGAAAAGAAAGATGTTGCTCAAGCGCTTTCCTATTTTGCTGATTCCACTGAAATGGCGTTTGATAATTACCGTGCTAAATTGTCACACGACAGCATGAAACCATTCCTTGACCGCACGCTCGCTGATTATAAAACCGTTTCTGTAAAAATGGATGATTGGGAATCTGTGGTTTCTGAAGACAAAAAAGACGCGTGGGTGACTGTATGGTACAAGCAAACCTGGGTAGATAACAAAGGTGTGACTGACTCCCTTGATGTAACCGATGAAGCACGATTAAAGGATGGAAAGATCGATGCATTCGTAGAATATACGATGCATTATCCTAAAGCAAAAAAATAATCATTGTTATAAAAAAAATGCCGGTCAGTGACCGGCATTTTTTTTGCTTTTTTGTTATCAAGTAGGTCATGAGTTGAAACTCATGACGTCGGAAGAATAATTGAAACAAGATTTCTCGCTCTCGCTCGAAATGACAAACAAAAAAAAGACAAAGTCGTAAAACCTTGTCTTCCAAATTTGCAGTTTCATTTCTTTTACAAAACTTATTCTGCTTTACTCTCGCTAACTTGTTTGTCTTTTGTGTCTGAAAAAACAGTTTTAACACCGTCCCTCAGCAGGAAGTTTCACACTTGTTACGGTGCTTATCTCTTCCACTTCTCTCACTTTTTCGACATTCAAATAACGTGATACAAACATAAGATGTGATTGCGCTTTATCCAAATTTTTCATATACTTTTTTCCTCGTTTTTATGCACAACATTATGCTCACAGTTATGCACATGTGTTGTCATATGCAATGCACATTTTAAAAAAGAAAATGGTGATAACTGAATGAGGAGAGAAAAGAAAAATCAAAAAATTATTTGAAAATACTCACGGGTTTTGAAATACTGAATTGTTCGCTCTGCATTTTGAGGAAATAAGTTCCGTTTGGAAGATCTTCAACATCCACTAATAGATCATGTCGCCCACTTTGTTCAGCACCGGAAAAAATTTTGCGAACGAGCTTTCCCTGCAAATCGTACAAAGCAATATCTATGGCGTTTTTATCTTCGAGATAATAATAAAATTTGAATTGTCCGCCGGATGGATTCGGATATATTTCTTCAGGTGGAATATTTTTGTGATTGTTTATTGCAGTGGTTAGGTCAAAAAATACAGGTTGTGTCCAGGCTTTATTGAAGCGATCTAAAATTAATTCTGCACGCACATACTGATCTCCCGGCTGGCGGATATATTGCAGCGATGACGTATTGGCTTGCTTCAATATTGTATGATTATCTCCCCAGAAAATAATCCTGAAACAATTAGTGCATGAAACATTGATGGTATCTCCGCTTACCTTATAATCCTTGAGCTCCACTCCCGTTGACGCATAAAAATCTCCGCCAAGCATTGCATCGAGTACAGCGTCCTTTGTGAGTGTATCAACGTGTATCATGCTGTAGCCTATCCATATATCTTCAAGTGGCAAAAACTGGTGTACGTCTCCGGAGGAAATGCCCCATGTATGCCATCCTGCAGTAAGCAACGAATCCCACAAACTCTGATCGTCGGCTGCTTCATAAAGATCGGTTGGATTATAGATCTCAACAAAACTGATCTTTCCCTGTAGTGCAAGAATTTCCTTTGCCGTGATCCTCCACCTTGGAGCTACAGGATGATTTACGCAAACCAATGCATCCTGTGCAAGAATAGCATCCACTTTCTGCTGGTTGCTCATGCCGCATGCAGGAACAGTTGCTTTCATATTGAAACCGTTGAAATGACTTCCGCAGGAAAGTTCTTCTGAGTTGATAGAAAATATCCCCGGAAAATTCATCGCTTCCACGTCCGTCATGGTATCATGATCTGACATGAACACAATTTTATAACCGCGGCTCTTGTAATCCTGCAGCAGATCTGCCGGAGAAATAAATCCGTCACCGCTGTTGCTGGAATGGCAATGTGTTTCTGTTTTGTAATATCTGTTCTGTGCATGCAGTAATTGCAAGCTTACCGATATGATGCAAAAAAGAAAGATAGTTATGCAGCGCATTTATCTAAGATATAATTATTATCGTAAAAATATAACTAGATAGCAAATCAAAAACTCAACTATCCACAATGTCCTGATTCGATTCAATACAATCTTCAAAAATGTTCAATCCAGTTCTTCTTTATAATTCCATTGATTAACTCTATTAAGAAGTACCTTTCAATCAATAAAGCTGCCGTTCACTCAATATTATGTGATGCTTTATGAATTAAAACTATATTTGATAACAACCATGCTGCTATGAAAAACAAAATTATTCTCTCTATTATTTTGCTGGTATTTTGCTACGTCTCCTTTTCGCAACCGGCAAATGCTATTCATGAAAAAACTAAGGGGTTAATCGAATACAAAGGTTTCCTAAATTTTTTCTGGGATGAAAGTACCGGAAAAATATGGCTGCAAATAGATAAATTAGATACGGAAATACTATACCAGACTTCATTGTCTGCAGGGTTAGGTTCTAATGATCTTGGTCTCGACAGGGGTTTATTGAGCACAACTTAT
>JAQBNI010000014.1 GCA_028288625.1 Bacteroidota bacterium
CTAAGTTGAGGAAAATTTCTTTAATAAAAAAATTAATTTTCTATTGAATTTTTATCAACAATTACAGTTTGATAGTTTGCAAAGTTTTGGCTTAATTTTTTTTGAAAAAAATATTCAAGCTGTCCAATCTGCACTCCTGCCCATCCCACCTGGTTAATTAAAATTTCTTTTCCCTGATTATTTTTTTCTTTTACTGGTTTATCCAAAAAAGTATGTGTATGTCCACCAATAATCAAATCGATATTGTTTGTTGCTCTTGCTAATGCGATATCGGATATCTTCGGAATATCATATTGATAACCCAAATGCGATAAGCAAATGATCAGGTGACATTTCTTCTCGTGTTTAAGAATATCTACCTGTTGCTGAACACACTGCACTGGATCCAAGTACTTTGTGCCCGCATATAATTTATCAGGCACCAATCCGTTTAATTCCACACCGCAGCCGGTTATACCTATTCTCAGTTTTTTCTTTTTTAAAACGATATGCGGATGCACTTTTCCCTCTACAGGTGTTCCCGTAAAATCATAATTGCAATTCACAAACGGGAAATGCGCACGGCTAATTTGTTTTGCAAGCGTTTCTATTCCTCCGTCAAAATCATGATTGCCAATTGTTGCAGCATCATACCCAATCTTATTCATCAGATCTATCTCGAGATCGCCATGAAAGAAATTGAAGTAAGGCGTTCCCTGAAAAATATCTCCTGCATCTAACACCAATACATTGTTGCTTTTACGACGGATATTCTCCACGATCTTTGCACGATATTCAGCACCGCCGAGCCCCGGATATTTTTTATCATCATCAGGGAACGGCTCAATATGACTATGTACATCATTTGTATGCAAAACAGTCAGCTGTTCTTCCGTTTCACTTGCCAGCAATTGCATGGGCGAGGAAACAGCACTCAATACGGCTCCTCCTATTAGTGATGCTTTCAGAAAATCTCTTCTATTCTGCATAGGTTATCCTGTTTTCAAGTTTTGCGAAAATCTTTTTACCGGCTTTTGCCTGATCTTTCCAATATTCTAAAATAGCATCCCTGAACAATATGCCTGTTTGTTTCTGTGGAATGGATTTTAGAAATGCCATACCATCTCCCCCATTCGCCACATAATCAATCAATGCCACTTTATATGTCTTTGATAAATTAAGGGGCGCGTTGTTTATCATAATATTGGTTGCTTTATCATTTTTAATTTGAAAAGACATGCCTGAAACGGGCCAGCCCTTTTTTAGTGCGATAGAATCGCAGAAATCTTTCAGTTGCTGTCCGGTTAAAGTTTGCTCAACAAGATAATTATCAAATGGCATGAGCAGGTAAGCGTGTTCAACATTCAACATTCCCTTTGTAAGAGACGGTGAGCGTATTCCTCCATAATTTAATATTCCCACATCTATCTTATCCTTGGTGTATTCTTCCGTTTTTGCTTTAAGCATATCTACCATTAAATTTCCCAGTGTGCTTTCCGGCAATTTTTTCACGAGATCGTCCTGCAATTCAACCACAGGAACTTTCATGATCTTATCCAGGGAATCTTTGTAAGGACGGTAATAACTTTTTACAGATAAATCAGCACCGTAGGATCTGTTGACTTTTAATAAGGAGGAAGATTCTGTAGCCGGGAAATAGCTTTTACATGCAGTAAGTAAAATGACGCAAAAAAAGAGAAGTCTTTTTTTAGAATAAGTTCTTGACGTCATCCTTTATAAAATTTATGGCTATTTGTACGGGCACTTCTTTGTTGGTTTGCATGTAGTAGCCTAAGATCGCTTTATTGAGTTCGGCGCCATCTGCATCATCCGGCATTTTTGAGGCAAACATATTGATGAGCTTGATGGTTTCTTCCTTTGCAGTAGACACCATATTCCATGCATCATTATTGATATACATTTGCTGCGACAAATTATACTCATATTCTATACGGATAGCTTTGATCAGCTCTAACTGAAATTCACCGATGAGCATATTCGGGTGGTAAACCCTTTGCAGTAAGCTGAACGGATGTATCCTCTCCAAAAAAACAATTATTCTCTCATAAGCCTGCAGCCGCAACGGAAGAGAAACCTTGCGCTGTTCAAAAACCAGCGTTTTAGAGAGCTCCTGTTTTCTCCTGTCATTTTCATTATCAATAAATGTGCGGATGATCAGGTACACTCCTCCTAATGTAACCAGGGAAGGTATCACATACTTAAGCATTTCTAAAATATCTGAAAATCCCATTTTTATTTTTTAAGTGATAAATGTTGTTGGCTTCCGAAAACCGGCTTTAAAATTAGGCTATTTTTTCTGAAAAACCTTATTTATACCTCATCTTCTCTTAATACATATTTTATATTGGTTATGGTGTTTTTTGAACTAACTTTGTAACGCTATTGTTTAATCGTTTATGAATACCACTACTGAAAATAAGATACCTGTTACACTTACTCTAAATGCTTTATCAGAAGTAAAGAACTTGCTGAATAAAGGACATTACAGTGCAGACTTCGGTTTGCGACTTGGTGTTAAAGGAGGAGGTTGTGCCGGGTTCAGCTATATCCTGGATTTTGATGTTGCAAAAGACAATGATCATATATTTGAAATGGATGGCATTCGTGTTATCATAGACAAATCACAGGAGATCTATTTATTGAATTGCGAAGTTGATTTTAAAAGCGGGTTAGATAACCGCGGTTTCATTTTCAATAATCCGAATGCTACTGATACTTGTGGGTGTGGCACATCGTTCTCCGCGTAGATACCAGCAAAAACAAGCCTTCCCAAATTTAATTTTACACAGACGCCCGTTTTTACTAACATTTTTTCTTTATTATTTGGATAATTGAATAAAGCATTTAACTTTGTGTAACATGTTTTTTAACTTTAAATAAAGCAATATGAACAAAGGAGATTTAGTAAAAGTAATTGCAGAAGCAGCAGGCGTAACTAATGCAAGAGCAACAGACACATTGAATGCTATATTAGATGGCATTCGTAAAACATTGAAGAAAGGCGACAAAGTAACTTTGATCGGATTCGGAACTTACAGCACTTCTAAAAGAGCTAGAAGATCAGGAAGAAACCCGGCTACAGGTGCTAAAATCACTATCCCTGCAAAGACATTGGTTAAATTCAAAGCGGGTAAAGAATTGACAGATGCTGTCAACAAAAGCAGATAAGACCTACTCTGAAAAACTAAAAAAAATAAGCCTCAACAATGTTGAGGCTTTTTATTTTTTATGGCGCTAAGCGCTCTATTTTCCACGCTCCCGATTCTTCTTTTGAATATTGTATCCTGTCGTGAAGGCGATTGCCTTTCCCCTGCCAGAATTCAAACAAATATGGCGTTACAATAAATCCTCCCCAGTTTTCTTTCAGCGGAATTTCTTTATCCGAAAATTCTTTTTCTTTTTCTCGATATAATTGCTCCAGTGTTTCCCTGCTATCCACTACTTTACTTTGGTCTGAGATCAATGCAGCTACCTGGCTCTCGCGCGGGCGTGAATGAAAATATATTTCGTTCTTTTCTTTAGGCGTACGGGAGGCAATGCCTTCGATCCTTACCTGGCGTGAATGCTTTGCCCACCAGAAACACAATGCTACTTTATTATTATCCTGTATTTGTATTCCTTTTTTACTTTCATAGTTTGAATAATAAATAAACCCGTCGTGGCTGTATGCTTTCAGCAATACCATCCGTGCAGAGGGCTGTCCATCATTTCCTGTGGTGGCGAGCGTCATAGCATTCGGTTCAAAGATCTTATCTTCCACGGCTTCGGAAAACCATTTTTCAAATTGCAAAAAAGGATCGGCGTTACAATCTGTTTCCAGCAATATGGAAGAATTATAACTTTCCCGCATCTTGTGTACATCTCTGTTTGGCATAACTGAATTTAGCATTTATATTTAACTATCAAAAGAGATCAGCAACTTTTAATATAAACTGTTTCCAAACATCACATGAAAATTACAATGAATAATATTGAAGTAAAAAAACCAAAAAGCAATTTTTTACTCCCGCTTATTATTCTTTCCAATTTGTTTCCATTATACGGTGTGGTGAAATTCAACTGGACCATTTTTACGATCGTTTATATTTATTGGATCGAACTTTTGATCATCAGTTTTTTTCAATTGCTTAAAATATTTATTTCGCAAGGTGAAGAACATGCATTTTTTAAGAAGATCAAAATTTCTTTCCAGTTCTTTCTTTTCAGAACGTTTATCTTTTTCTTTTACCTGATGTTTATTTTTGTATTCCTTGGTCTTTTAATGAAGAACGACAAAGACACCAATCACAATTTTGCAATGACCGTAATTTTAAGAGCTCCTTTTATGAAGGTTGTACTTTTAAATTTCCTGGTATACAATCTGGTAGAATTTTTTGTGATGTTCATTTTAAGCGGCGAATATAAAACTTCGAAACCTGCAGATCAATTTCAATTATTCGATTCGCATATGATCGTGGTGCATATTGTTGTTGTGCTGGGTACTTTCCTCGCAAAATTTGTTCAGGAGAGTTTGCATGCTGATCCTCATATCGCGATGATTGCCTGTGTGTGTTTATTTATTTTCGTGAAAATACTTGTTGATATTGCACGGCAAGGAATGAACAGTGATGCTTCAGCGGAAATTGCAGGGAAGTATATTTAAGCGGTTTACTAACATGAATGAGATCCCCGCTTGCGCGAGGATGACGGAGAAGGAAATGACAGCATAGATTTATCTCATCGTCATGCGGCGTTCGCTGTCTAGTTTTAAAGCAGTGGCGATCATAAAGGTGAAGGAAATTAAGGATGAACCGCCGTAACTGATGAGCGGTAATGGAATACCGATCACCGGCAATAAGCCGATCGTCATGCCAATGTTAATGACCACATGCGTAAAAAAAATCGCGACAACAGAATAAATATACACCCTGCCATACGGACTTCGCTGCCGTTCCGCCAGCAACAACAACCTTTGAAGCATTACCACGTAAACGATGATCAGGAACACCGTGCCGATGAAGCCCCATTCTTCGCCAATTGCCGAGAAGATAAAATCCGTACTCGTTTCCGGAACATAATTGTATCTCGTTTGTGTGCCCTGCAAATATCCTTTCCCTAAAAATCCACCGGAACCAATTGCAATTTTAGATTGGTTGAGATTGTATGCCACACCGCGAACTGCTTCTTTCGAAATTTCTTTTCCCAACACCACATTTATCCGGTCGCTCTGATGTTTTTCCAGGATATGCGTAAAAATGTAACTCACGGAATAAGTATACAAACAGGTCCCGATCATTAACACCGCTAATATTTTCACCAGCGATTTATTCAGCCAGTTCCAGTAAATCAAAAATGAAAAAAATACGAGGCTGATACCTATAATAATGTATTGACTGATGAGCAGCGACAACACGGAAACAAGGATCACATACAATCCGAGAAAAATAACAAGGTCTGATAAACCTTCCCTGTTTAATACAAATATAAACGCAGCAAACACAAGACATGAGCCGGCATCGCCTTGTCCTGCCACTAAAACCAGTGGCAGTCCTAAGATCGCAAGTGCAGTCATATATTCCCTCCGTGAAACAAAACGCATATTCGGCGTATCGAAATATTTTGCAAGCGCCATAGCAGTTCCAAATTTTGCAAATTCGGAAGGCTGCAATTTAAATGCACCTAGATTGATCCAATTCTGCTGACCCTTTGTTGTTTGCCCGATCAACAACACCAACAACAACATAAATATTACCAGCACATAAACGGGATACGAGATCAATTGCAATATCCTCCGGTCAAAACCCAGGATAGAAAAAAACATCAACCCCGAAATTAAAGCCCACAAAGCCTGCTTTATATAACTGTGCTTGAAACTGAAAAAAGTTGCAGTAACATCGCCATTATATTCCGTAGCGAATATGGACATAATGCCCACGAGCAATAAAAATAAATAACAGTATAAAACGGTACTGTCGATCGGATCATATGCGCGCTTGCTGCTTTTCATGGTGCCTTTTGGATAACTGTATTTTTATTTCTTAAAGAATCCTGTTGTCTTTTAATCGTTTCAAATTTTATTCTTTCCTGTTCGTCAAGTTTCTTTTTCACCTGCTTAATAGAATCCATTTTAAATTTAGCACGAATGATAGAATCTTTTTTCACTTTTGCTCTTGCCAAAGAATCGAGCATTAATTGCTCGGGTGTTTTAATAGAATTTAATTCATACTCCGTTTTCATAAGATGCGCTTTCAGCATTCTTTCTTCCATCGGTTTCCGTTTTTTTGAAATGGTATCGTTTATATATTTTTCCACCATCAACGATGCGATCGGCGCTGCGTAAGTTGCACCGAAGCCCGCATTTTCTACAAACACTGCAATGGCGATCTTCGGATTATCTTTTGGTGCGAATCCTGCGAAAATGGAGTGATCTTTTCCGTGCGGATTTTGTGCTGTTCCCGTTTTACCACAAAATGAAATATCCGGTATCGCCGCAGCTCTCGCGGTACCTGCTAATACTACCCGTTCTAATCCATCTACAACCATCCTGTAATAAACAGTATCAATACCTGTCGTGGTTTTTTGTTTTTTAGAGGCGAGATACTTTTTATCTTTTACAAGATACCTGCAAATTTTCGGCGTAAGATAATATCCGCGGTTTGCAATGATCGCCATTGCGTTTGCGATCTGCAAAGGCGTTGCTAAAACTTCTCCCTGCCCGATTGCATTAGAAATGACTGTCGCTGCCCGCCAATGTCCCGTACCAAAAATTTTATTGTAATATTTTACGGAAGGAAGGTTTCCTCTTTTTTCTCCCGTGAGATCGATACCTAAAACTTTTCCATATCCGAATACGCTTGTCATATCCCACCATTTCTGATAACCGATCGCAGGTGTTTCAAAAATGGAATCCATAATAAAATCATTGTAGATCTTACAGAAATATGAATTGCATGATTGCTGCAGTGCCGTTTCGACATCGGGAATTGCATGTACGCCGTGACATTTTACAATATGGTTGCCGACGCGATAACCGCCAGGACAAAACCACGACCATTTTTCACTGTGAATCCTCGCCTGCAGCATCACCAGTGCCGCTCCTGCTTTAAATGTTGAGCCAGGCGGATACATCGCCTGGATCGGGCGATTTAGCAAGGGCTTATAATAATCATTAAAGAGAATATTAAAATTATGCCGGCGATAGCGACCCGTCAATAAATTCGGGTCATAACCGGGACTACTTACGTACGCGAGAATTTCCCCGGTCGAAGGTTCAATCGCAACAATGCCTCCGACTTTTCCCTGCATTAATCTTTCTCCATACGCCTGTAATTCCGCATCGAGACCGGTGACCATATCCCAGCCTGCCATCGGAATTTTATCATCCTTTCCATCTTTATATTTTCCTTTGTAGGTATTTTTTACATCCACTACCTGGAAATTATATCCTTTTTCTCCGCGCAGATACTTATCGTAATATTGTTCGAGCCCTGTAGTGCCCATGTAATCTCCGAGCTCATAATAACCTGCGGAATGCGCAATATTATTTTCCGTTACCTCACTTAAATAACCCAACACCGCTGCACCGCCGAGATATGGATAACGCCTTACGGTTCTTGTAATAAATGAAAACGACGGGAATTCAAAAAGATGTTCCTGGAAGCGTGCAAAGGTTTGCGGATCCAACAACTTAATAAACGGCGTTGGCTTGTTGGGCGTGGTCCGTTTTATTTCATCGAGCTTTAAACGAACGAAATTAATATTTGTATTCAGCAGCTCGCACAATTTTGCAGTATCTAAATTTTTCGTGAGATTCCACTGCACCAGGATATCATACACTGCATCATTATAAACGATCACTTTTCCTTTGCGATCGATGATGAGTCCGCGCGACGGATAAATCGTTACTTTTTTTACAACGTTATCGTGCGCTTTCATTTTGTAACCCGGCGTTAACACCTGCAGGAAAAATAATTTCACGATAAGAATTACAGTAGCAATATAAATTGCTTTCTCCAATATTCCATTTTCATTACCACGCTGCATTTAAAAAATTTATTCGCGGGAGTTGCGCATAAAAAATAAAGTAAGTATCCACATTAACAACAGCGAACCGAACAAACTGATCATTGTCTTAAATATAGTTGCAAAAAAATTAGTAAATGAAAATACTTCCAAAAAGAAATACAGCCAATGATGTATGGAAAAAAAGATAAGGGAATAATAAAAAAACCAGGTTAGTCCCTGTTGTGAAATATTGGGAACATCGAGTTTATCCCAGCCGGAGCGCGGCTGGAAAGTATCGAGTATATAACTTCGAAGATAACCTACTGCGGTCAATGCAGCCGTATGCAACCCGCCACCGTTGCTGAATACGTCTATGATCATCCCGGTAAAAAAAGCAATAAACAATACTGCTAATCTCGGCGTAAATACCGGCAACAATAAAATGATCAGCGGATAGATCATGAGGTATGCGCGGTTCAGCGGCAATTCATTCAATAATAAAACCTGCAATGCAATGAGCAAAACAAAACGAATAATATTTGAGAGCAGGAATTTATTATTCATTGTTCACTTGTATTTGAAGGGAATCAAGTTCCTTCTTTTTATCATTCTTTACTATATATACATAACTCAAGCGGTTAATGTTATTCGTCAGCCTTACATTCACATCATAAAAACTCGTGCTTTCATCCGCCTTTAGATTTTTCACAATAGCAACTAAAATATCCGGCGGGAAAATAGATGAAAATCCTGCAGTGACGATCGTATCATTTTTTTTGATCGGTAAAGTTTTGCTGAAGCCATCTACCTGCAGTGTAAACGCATCATCGCCGTTCCATCGCAAATTTCCAAGCGCGCTCGTATTTTTATGCCGTACACTGATCAATGATTTCACACTGATCACTGACATCGCGAGTGAAAAATTTTCTGAAACATTTGTAATGATGCCGACAACACCATTGCTGCTTACGACACCTAATCCTTTTTGAATGCCATCCTTACTCCCTTTATTCAGCGTAATATAATTGATGCTCCGGCTGATCGTGTTGTTTACAATTTTTGCAGGAATGTAATCAAAGCGATAGAGAGCAGATCTTTTAGGAAGCGTAGTATCGACCGGATATTTATCCTGATACAGGATCATTTTTTTCAACAGCGTATTTTCTTCTACGAGCGCTTTATTTGTCGTGCCTAAATGAATAAACGTAATAGATCCGTTGATATAACCTAAAACAGTTCCGGTAAATGTATTTGAAGCATTGAGTAATCTTACTTCCTGGTATTTATGTGATTTGAAAATGAGGGAGAGTGCAAAAATTTCTAAAAGCACAAATAAAATGAGCACATAAAAACGAGATAACAAATAATATATGCTGCGCATTATCTTAACTCATCAGGAAAGTGTAACGGTCTCTGTTTTTTAATGCGATCCCTGTACCGCGCACCACCGCGCGCAACGGATCATCTGCAACCCTTACAGGCAATTTGGTTTTCATGGCGATTCGCTTATCAAGCCCGCGCAGTAAGGCTCCGCCGCCTGTTAAGTATAATCCTTTCCGGTAAATATCTGATGCGAGTTCCGGCGGTGTAGACTCCAATGCTTTCATGATCGCTTCTTCGATCTTTGAAATGGATTTATCCAATGCGCCTGCAATTTCCGTATAAGAAACAGTAACCTGTTTTGGTATTCCTGTAAGTAAGTCGCGACCATGAACTGCATAATCATCCGGCACAACTTCAAGATCCTGCAATGCAGAACCTACGTGAATTTTTACCTGCTCTGCAGTTCTTTCACCAATTAAAATATTGTGCTGGCGTTTTACATATTCTACAATGTCGAGTGTAAACTCATCTCCTGCAATGCGTATCGATTGATCTGTTACAATTCCTGATAATGCAATTACGGCAACGTCTGTTGTACCTCCGCCGATATCAATGATCATGTGACCTTCCGGCATTTCCACATCGAGACCAATTCCTAAAGCTGCAGCCATTGGTTCGTGAATTAAATAACGCTCGCGTGCATTTGCATGCTCGGCACTTTCAATAACCGCGCGTTTTTCAACTTCCGTAATTCCCGACGGAATACAAATCACCATAGTTAATGAAGGACGAAACCAGCGATTGCCATCGCTGATCATGGAAATAAATCCGCGGATCATTGCTTCTGCTGCGGTGAAGTCTGCAATCACACCATCGCGCAAAGGACGGATCGTTTCGATGTTTGCGTGCGTTTTTTCGTGCATCATCATCGCCTTTTTTCCGACTGCAATTACCTGGTTGGTTTTTTTGTCAATTGCTACGATGGAAGGCTCATCCACAACCACCTGATCTTTATATATTATCAGCGTATTCGCTGTCCCAAGGTCTATAGCTATTTCTTTATTCAGGAAACTAAATAATCCCATTTTCTCTGCTTTCTAAGTCATTTAAATAATTGGGATAAAAATACATTTTATAACTGACAACTGAAACGAGAAACACAAATTTAATTTTTGTTATATTTTAGGAGAGATAATATAACAGAAACGTTAATGTTTGAAGTGGCGAATGCCTGTTACGACCATGGAGATTTGATTCGCGTTACAATAATCTATAGAATCCTGATCTTTTATACTTCCACCGGGTTGAATAACTGCCTGAACGCCTGCTTTTCCTGCTATTTCCACGCAATCGGGAAACGGGAAAAACGCATCGCTTGCCATCACGGCGCCGGTGAGATCAAATCCAAACGACTTCGCTTTTTGAATGGCTTGCTGCAATGCATCAACGCGTGAAGTTTGTCCGCAGCCCATTCCCAGCATTTGCTCATCTTTTGCGAGAACGATTGTATTTGATTTAAGATGTTTCGCAATTTTGTTTGCAAAAAGAAGATCGTGGAGTTGCCGGGAAGTGGGAGAAATTTTTGTGACGACTGTTACTCCCGCTCCTGAAGAGGAGATAGAATCTACATCCGCATCTTGTGCGATAACGCCGTTGAGTAATGATTTGAATTGTTTGGAAGGAAAATCAAAAAGCTTTTGCTTAAGGAGTATGCGGTTTTTCTTTTTCTTTAATATTTCCAGCGCATCGTTTTCAAAATCCGGCGCGATCAATACTTCAAAAAAAAGTTTATCTATTTCTTCCGCAGTAGTTTTGTCGAGTTTAGTATTTGTAATTAAAACGCCGCCGAAAGCCGAAACAGGATCTGCTGCCAGTGCGGCATGCCATGCATCCACCAAAGTTTTTTTAGTAGCAACGCCACATGCATTTGTATGTTTGAGAATTGTAAATGTTGGTCCCGAAAATTCTTTGATCAAATGCACTGCGGCATCTATATCTACCAGATTATTGTAAGAAATTTGTTTGCCATTCAACACATCGAATACCTCATCTATCTTTCCATAAAAAAAACCTTTCTGGTGCGGATTTTCTCCATAACGCAATGCTTCTCCTTTTCCATAACTTTCCTTAAACACATCGTATGGATCATTCGAAGAAAAATAACGATGGATCAATGTATCATAATGCGAACTCACTTCAAATGCTTTTTTTGCAAATTCTTTTCTATGTTCCAGGGCAGTTTCACCATCATTTTCTTCCAGCACTTTTACAAGTTTCGCATATTGATCTTTCTGTGAGATCACAAGTGTATCGTTGAAATTTTTTGCAGCTGCGCGGATCAGAGAAATTCCGCCGATATCAATTTTCTCAATAACTTCACATGCGATGCCTTCTTCAAAAAGTGAAGTATAATTTTTCACGGTTTCTTCAAACGGGTATAGATCAACAACCACGAGGTCTATCTCGGGAATATCATATTTCTTTAACTGTTCGACATCTTCCGCATTTTCCCGCCGGGCAAGAATACCTCCGAATACTTTCGGGTGTAATGTTTTTACACGTCCCCCTAAAATACTTGGATAAGATGTGATCTCTTCGACAGGAATTACAGGATAACCGAGGCTTTCAATATATGCCTGCGTTCCACCGGTGGAATAAAATTTTACAGATTGTTTTGCTAATGTATGTATCAGTATATCCAGTCCATCCTTATAATAAACTGATATCAGCGCTGATTTAATTCTTTTCATACTCATTGTACTGCAAAAGTATAAGTTATTCGTTATTTTCAATACAATATGTCAGAAAAAGGATTGTATTTTATCGCTATTATTCCAAACGAGCAAATTTGCAATGAAATCAGATATTTTAAAGAGGATCTTGCAAACCGTTTTGGAAGCATAGCTGCATTAAAGGTCGTCGCGCATATTACTTTAAAAACTCCGTTTCAATTGCCCAATGCCTCTCACGCAAAATTAGTTCAATGGTTTGAAGCGTTGCCGATTAAGGCTGATCCTTTTCAGGTTGAATTGAAAGATTTTGGAAATTTTCCAAATAAAATGAAACCGGTTATCTATGTAGATCCTATAAAAAATACTTCGTTGCACCTCCTGCAAAAAGATATCATATGGAATTTTAAGAACACATTCCCGGATGTAGAAATTATTGATTTTGAAAAAAAATTTCACCCGCATGTAACTGTTGCCTACCGCGATCTGAAACCGGATGCATTCAAAGAAGCATGGAGGGAATATGAAACTAAGAAATACAGTGCGTTATTCGACGTTCGTAATTTTCACCTGTTGCAGCATGATGGAAAGAGATGGAATATTATCAGTACTCATTCCTTAAGATAATTTGTTACACATTTTTTATCAACAAAAATTTGAGTTTTTATGGAATCTGATGGGTTTTTGTATCTCAATGGTAAAATACTATTGTGGAATGGAAAGTTAAACTCATCAAATTTCAAAATGAAAGCCGGATAGCTTTGTTTTTTGAAAAGAACCATGATCTGATACAACGCGCAAGAGAGATCCCCGGTGCAAGATGGAGCTATTCGTTAGGCGCGTGGCATTTGCCGGACACAGAAGAAAACCGGGTGAGATTTAAAGTGGAGAATGGTGTGTTGCAAACTGACAAGCGCGAGAACATGGAAAAATTTATCTTATGGTTAAAATCAAAAAGGTACAGCGACAATACCATAAAAACCTACAGTGACTCATTAAAAACCTTTTTCCTGTACTTTAATTATAAACCCATCGAAATAATTACCAACGACGACCTTATTGTTTTCAATAATGAATTCATTTTAAGAAACCAGTTGTCGGCTTCCTACCAGAACCAGATCGTTAATGCGGTAAAATTATTTTTCAGAAATATTGAAAATAAAATGATGGATGAAGAAATGGTCCACAGACCGAAAAGATATAATGCATTACCGAAAGTGTTAGATGAATCGGAAGTGGAGCGGATCATTAATGCATTAGACAACATTAAACACAAATGCATGCTCAGTCTTATTTATTCCGCGGGTTTAAGAAGAAATGAATTATTAAATCTCAGCATTGCTGATATTGACAGCAAGAGAATGCTGGTGCACATTCATAAAGCCAAAGGAAGAAAGGATAGGATTGCGCCATTAAGTGAAACTGTTTTACAGTTGCTGCGTACATATTACAAACAGTATAAGCCAAAGAATTTTTTATTTGAAGGACAAGGCGGCGAGCAATATGGTGAAAGGAGTTTGGCGATGGTTTTAAAGAAGGGATGTGATTTGGCGGGCATCACTAAAAATGTTAACTTACATATGCTAAGGCACAGTTATGCTACGCATTTGCTGGAAGATGGCACAGATTTACGATATATCCAGGCATTGCTGGGGCATAAATCTTCGAGGACGACAGAAATATATACGCATGTAAGCAAGAATGCGCTGGGCAAGATCAGGAGTCCGTTAGACAAATTGAATATAAAAATAAAAGGAAATGACAATAATGAAAAACTTCCCTAACACAACCCATATAGCGTGCTTGAGGAAGTTTTACAAAGTAAAACTTCCTCTATAAGCAAGTTATGTGCAACAATATTTATGACCAGAGTACTAAAAATAATTTACTTAATAACTAGCACTATCACTTATTTGACATCGTGTCAACAACATCACAAACAAATTAAATCAATTCCTACTCCTTTCATTCCAATGAAATCTAATTATGTGCAAGACACTATTACGCCAGATGGTTGGAATATAAAATACTTGGTAAAAAATGACAGTACTAAAGAAAGTGATCTTTATATTGAGTGCTCAAAAGCAAGCATAAAAACTTTATACTATCGCCCACATTTTTTAGAATTTAAAGAGTATTTCATTCCTAAATTTATTGGAGAAACAAACTCATTTTTATTTTTTAAACACGGCTGCGCTTCTGATTGTGCAGCCATATTAGTTGTGAACAAAAAAAGATTTTCTTCATACACAGATTATCAAGATGTAATCAATTATAACATTAACCTACAACAGATTTTATACGTTACTCAAAAAGCTTACAAAGATGGCAGGTTATATGACTTATCATTAGTTAATCTAACTAAAAATAGAGAACAGAATATACAATATTCTAGTATTTGTGATGCAACATATAAACCATCTTGTGTTGATACCGTGATCTTTAGTCAGAATAAAGTAATCATAAAAACTACACTTAGAAAAAATATAAATACACTAGAAACAATAACAGAAACAAAAGAAATTATTCCATAAATATTGCAGCACATAACAGCAGCTAAACGCAAGCGCTAAAATCTCCGTATATTTGTTATCGCGTTTTAGCGCCTGCGTCTAGCCGCAACCGTTAGCTGTAATGCGCAACATTTTGCAATTATTTGTATCTTTAAAAGATGGAAAATCCACAAACACTTGGCGGTACTAGACAAAGTTCTCCATTGGATGACGAAATGACATATCCTTTGACGAACGATGAATTTTTAACTTTAAAGGAAAATTTAATTTCAGATAAGCTGACAAATTGGGAGTCCTTTCTCTTATCCACTTTTATAGCATGTTTCATATCTGGAATAATTATTTGGGTTAATGGATCCTTTCAAAACATTACAATTAAAGATGGTAAAAGAATTGTAACTGAAAATTACAGACAAATTATTATAGTAATAGTATACGGTGCGATCTCTATAGGAACATTATTAGCTTTGATTTTTTCACGGATAAACAAACCTGGAAGTTCCTCATATATAACTCGTTTATCCAAAAAAATTGAAAAACATTTAAGTAAATAATAATGAAACAAGCGTTTATATTAATATACGATTATATCAGCGATAAAAAAGCTGAAGTCGAGCTTTTAGAAACAATAACAAATAATTTCGTGTCAAAGAAAGCTAAAAGTAATTGCTATGTTATTGTTGGCGAAAAAGATCAAACTCCAAAGGAAATTTATGATATAATTGCTCCTAAAATCTCTGACCATATTAGTTTAACAGTTTTTGAACTTGGCTTATTTTATGGAAAGGTTCAAAATGATTTACCGGATTGGATGAAAGAGAAATTTCCTGATTGGGAATATTTTTAATTTGCGCACTACAGCTAACAGCAGCTAAGCGCAAGCGGCTAAAATGCGTTAATTTAATTTAGGGTTTAGCCGCCTGCGCCTAGCTGCAACCGTTAGTCGCAATAACCAAAATTTAGAAAAGTATGTAAGCGCTCAATGCGTTTTCTTTTCTGAATGGAAACTTACGAGCATCAGAACCCCAAAGACGCAAGCAGATTTTTTTTTAGCACTTAAGTAAATAAAGGAAGCAAAGCCGACAACGCATTTTCTCGCGAAGCTGTTGTACGAGTAAATTTTGGTTACAGCGTCTAACAGCGGTCTGGCGCAATGGCTACCACAGATTAATTTCAATTTGCTACTTATTAAAATCTTTTAAGTAAATTTAAACTTGTGGGCTATTGACTACGCCACTGTCGCCAGTCCGCAACCGTTATGCGTCATTTTAGGTAAGTGCGAAACCTTACATTTGCAATGAAAATGTGAATAAAAATAATTAAAACCATAAATGTCTTCAAGTTTAAAAAATGGAATGCTATTGATAATCTTGGGCATTATTTTGCTCATTTATATCATAAGAAGAAATAAACTAAAAGGATATGTTTGGTATTATGATATGCAAGTTTATTTAGGTGGTATAACTTGTATTATTGTTGGCTTGTTTATCGTTATTTCAGAATTAATAAGAAAGTAAAACGCCGCATAACAGCGCGTAAGCTCAATGGCTACATTTTCTGATTTTCATTTGTAGAACTTTTAAAAATCTTTTCTCTAAATTTAAACTAACAACAATTTAAACACGCCACTGCGCCTACGCGCGACCGTTAGACAACAATAACCAAAATTTATAAAAGTAAATTGCGTTGCGCTTTTAAGTCGGTAAGTTTGTCTCCTATTTGTCGCCAACATTTTTGTGCTCAACAATACTTTTCATTAATTGTCCAAACAATGTAAATACGTTCTCAGGTCGCAATTTATAAAGAGAGTTTGCAAGCATAAATGCTCAAATGTTT
>JAQBNI010000030.1 GCA_028288625.1 Bacteroidota bacterium
TTCTTTGACAACTGCTGAAGGAGCAGGTTTTTCAGGCATTAACGGCTCGTTGGCGGTTCTATCTTCATATGGTTTTATATCTGCCTTTTTAATTTTTTGTGCGATATCTACGACATCATTTTCCCAGGGAAGTGATTTTTTTTCCGATTCCGGTGCCGTTAAAACGATCACACAATTTTTATCGCTGATAAATTCAGGTGCAAGTGCGTTGATCTCTTTTAAGGAGATCTCAGGAATTATTTTTTGCACGAGATCATATTCTCTCTCAATCCCCGGAGCAGGTACATTATCCAAAAAATGAGAAACATATTCTTCCACGAAACTTGCAGATTCTGTTTTGTCTTTTTCCCGCACGGCGTTTTCATAACCCGTCATTAACTCCAGTTTCTGGCGGTCTAATTCAGTTTGCGTAAAACCATAACGGCGCACACGCTCATCTTCTGTCAATAAAGTTTTCAGCGCATTTATTGTCTGCCCGGTTTTGGCAACCCCGGACAGGTTGTATGCATCATTCCCGCGAGTTTCTCTTTCATAGCCTGAATAAGCTGAGAAAAAAGGCGGATCAGGTTGCTGCATGAGTTCCTGCAACCGATTATTCACCATTGCATTAAAAAGCAAATGCATCACATATCTTTTATAACCTTCCACAGAGTTTTCATTGTCTGCAGGATGCTTGTAGATGATCGTCGCTCTTGAGAACGTAGCTTCCGGGTCAGTAGCGATAGAGACCAGTGTTTTCGAATGATCAGGCAATATGTATACTTGTTTCTTTTCTTCCTTCGGAGGATTTTTTTCTCCGGAGAAACGTGATTTTACCTGGGCTTCCATCGAATCCACGTTAATATCACCAACGATGATCACAGCCATCAGGTCTGGTCGGTACCATGTTTTGTAAAATGATTTTAAGCGCTCGTAAGGTCCGCGTAAAAGAATTGCCGTATCGCCAATAGGTAAGCGGTCTGCATAATGTGATTTGTAATAAACTACCGGCAAATATTTATCGCGCATTCTCTGGTTCGCGCCCAACCCGCTTCTCCATTCGGAAAATACCACGCCGCGCTCCTTATCTATTTCTGTGTTGTCAAAGCTTAAACCGTTTGCCCAGTCTTCCAGAACAGTTAATCCTTTATCTAAAATTTCTTTTTTATCAGTCGGCAATTGCAGCATATAAACGGTTTCATCAAAGCTCGTATATGCATTTAAATGCGCGCCGAATTTTGTGCCAATGCCTTCCAGGTAATTTACCAATTCATTTTTTGAAAAATGTTCACTGCCGTTAAACGCCATATGTTCAACAAAATGCGCTAACCCTTTTTGATTGTCTTCTTCCTGGTTAGAGCCTGCATTTACTGCCAATCGCAGCTCCACTCTATTCTCGGGCTTTGTGTTGTGCTGGATATAATAAGTTAAACCATTCGGTAATTTTCCATAACGCACATCCTTATTCAGCGGCAATGGCTTATCGTTTTTGGAATTTGTGGGCGCGTTTACCAATTCTCCCGGAGTTACTTTTCCTTCAGAAGGCATAACCTCCTGAGCATCGAACGGTTTTTTATTCGAAGCCTTCTGTGTTTTTTTTGCAGAATGTTTTTTAGAAGTGGATTGGTAAGAGAATGCGCTGAAAGTGCTCACCAAGAGTACGTATAAAATAATCTTATGAAATATTTGCATAGTGCCGTAATTAGTCTCGTAAAGATCGTGAATATTACAATCTGAAAGATATAAAATATGTTAGCGGACATAGATTCTACAGTCAACAACGCCCGATTTACGAAATATGATCCTCTGTTAATTCCAGTTTTTTTATGGAAGGAGATATGAAATAGGTGACTGCAACAACAAGGCACGTCATGCAGCCGCCGAAAATTACTGCAGGCACTGTGCCGAATAACTGTGCGGTGGCGCCGCTTTCAAATTCCCCGATCTCGTTGGAAGACCCTATAAACATGGAGTTAACAGCAGAAACTCTTCCGCGCATATGATCGGGTGTCGCAAGCTGGATGATGGTATGCCGAACGGTAACACTGATTCCGTCGAGTGCGCCGCTCATGATGAGGCAGAACATGGAGAAAATAAAATTAGTGCTGATGCCGAATAAAATAATGAAGATGCCGAATCCGAAAACTGCGGATAATAAGATCATGCCTGCATTTTTTTTGATGGGGAAATATGCGAGGACCAGCAGCATCAGTATAGCGCCTATTGCCTGTGCTGCACGGAGATATCCTAATCCTTCCGCGCCGACATGTAAAATATCTTTTGCATAAACCGGGAGCAGCGCAACTGCCCCGCCGAATAAAACGGCAAACAGATCCAGGGAGATGCACGATAAAATAACTTTATTTTCAAACACAAATTTCAATCCCTGCATCGCGCTGTAAAAAACAGTTTCATTTTTCGGAGCAAATAAGATAGGTTTCTTTTCTATTTGAAATATAGAGAATATAGCAATTCCTAGAAAAATAATGATTACACCAAAAGTCACAGTCAGCCCGAATGTTCCCACTAACAATCCGCCAACAGCAGGACCCAGAACCGCGCCGGATTGCCATGCGGAGCTCGACCATGTGATCGCACTTTGGTAAACTTCTTTCGGGATGATCTGTGCGGATAAGCCCCAGGATGCGGGTCCGGCGAAACTTCTTGCAATGCCCGTTAAAAAAATAAATAAAAAGATAAGGATAACAACATTTTGTTTTCCTACGGTATTGACCGCAATAGGATGTGTAATAAATAAAAGCGCTACACACATTAAAGTATACAACGCGATGAACCCGGCAAGCATATTTCTTTTTTCAGATTTATCCGCAATGTAACCGCCATACAATGCAATGCCGATTGCCGGGATTGCTTCTGCTAAGCCGATCAATCCTAATAATATTTTTGATGAGGTGAGCTCGTAAATTTCGTACCCGATGATCACTGCCTGCATCGTTAATGCAATGGTGATGAGAAAACGCGCAACAAGAAAAAAGCGGAATTCTTTATATTGTAGTGCCTGGTAAGGATCTTTTTTTTTTGTCATCAGTCAATGGTCAATAGTAATTAGTTATACTTTATAGTTGTTAGTTATTTGGATGATTTAATTCATTCAACATTTAAAATTCAAAATTTACAATTTTTCAATGAATCCTTTCAAGTGCGGCTTCTCCTGCGTATTGTTGACGATATCGAAATCAAAACCGTTCTCCGTTTTTTCATTTCGGAAGATCACGCTTGCGGGGAGAAAAACAGGAGTTTTAAAAGAAGCGCTCAGTTCAAAACTTTCGGAAATTCTTTTTTCAAACAGTGAAAGGATCTTTCCAACGCTCCACATGCCGTGAATGATATGCCGTTCAAATCCAAATAGCTTTGCTGTAAGCGGGTGCAAATGTATAGGATTAAAATCTCCGGAAGCCATCGCGAATTCAAATCCTAAATTGCGGTGCAGGCTCCAGCTTTCTTTAATAGATCTTTCTGTGAGCGCAGGTTGCCGCCACTCCAGCACTTCACCGATGCCTTCTTTTCCTTTGTGCAAATAAATGCTTTCATCTTCCCAGACACTTTTTCCGTTCACCGTGATATAGCTTAATACTTCAAACGCCTGTCCCTTGTCGTGTGCAATGGCATTGCCCAGTTTACACGTCACCGAAAAATCTTCGCCGAAATATAAAGGACGATGTTGCTTAATTGAATTTGCATAATGAATTAAACCCGGCAAAGGAAATGGCACTTCAGGCTGAGTTAATAACTGTGTATGCAATGGAAAAATAAATGCATGTAAGTAAGTGGCAGGAATGGTGAGTGAATTACCAAAACCGCATACGTCATTGTATCTTTTTACTGCGTCAGGATGGATAGAAGTTTTTTCGAGATGAATGGAAATATCAGGGATATTTGATTTTCCTCTTTTAAGGAATGATGTAGCGATGCGCGGCAGCAATGTTGCCGTGTTTGTCATCTTCTTTACCTCTATATTTCTCGACATAAAAAATATTTATGGAAAGATACAGGATTTTATTTTTTAAATTATTTGATATTGGATAATTAATAATCTTTGTCATCCTCGCGCATGCGGGGATCTCACAATATAAAGTAGTTTATTTTTATCATACTGCTAACATGAATGAGATTCCTGAGAAGGGGTTCTTCAACATTTTTACTGGGATGACGTCGTACATGAACCTGTAGTTTTGGGCAGGTTTTATTTCTTCCAGGTTGTATTAATAAATACCGCGTGTGAAAATTCTTCTCCGTTAATTTTCGTATTACCAGCGAAACCTCCTAAATATCCCAGAGTGTTACATTTGGAATTAATTACTTCAGCCTGCATGTCTGCCCCGCAAGCTCCCGGGTCAAACACATAAACAATTTTTCCCTGGAAAACATACTCTTCAACTTTTGCATTGTAGCAATAAGATTTACTGAATTCCTGAATCTTATTTACAACACATTCGGGTGTTCCTTTTTCAATGCCAGGTTTGTTGCAACTGATAACCGCTGAAACAAATAATAACAAAATTGATAATCTTTTCATTTTATCTATTTTAAAAAATGCAATCGAAATTTATTTTATGTTTAGTCAATGGTCCATTATTACTTACTTAACATTTTGTAATGGAACTTAAACTTGCCACTTGCGGTTATGCGCCGTTTTTTATTTTTTTTTAAATTGGTTAGGGTCAAAACCATACAAAAAATTATTCAGTAAACCATCCGAACTTTTCAATCCTACAATATTCATTAACTCTGTAAAGTAACCGCATACACGTTCTTTATCTTCAGTATCTAAATATATTCCATCAAATCGCCCGAGACCAATTTTAATCATCTCTAAATATTCTTTATCGCCTGGATGTTTTTTTAATGATAGCTTTTTAAAATCGTCTGCTGCCAAATTGATTTTTTCAGTTAAAAGCGGACGCATTGCCGGATCCATAATTCCAGGATAAAATCCTCAGTATCTTTATTAAATTTTTCCTTTTTTTAAATGCTTCAAACTTATCCATATTTTCAGATCTTTGGTTTTGTCCGCAAGCGCATAAAGTTGCACTCAACATTATTATTAATATCTGTATTTTGTCTGCATCATAAAAATGTTACATAGCTGTTGCAGCTTTACGCATGGGCGTGTTTCAAAGCTGTAAGTTTAAATTTACTCAAAAGATTTTAAGAAGTAGAATGTTGGATTTTTTTGCTGGTACGCAACCGCACAAAAGTTAATCGGTATGTTCGTTGTTTTTCGTTTATACTTTTCCGTTATATTTTGGGTCAAAATCCACCATCCATTCAATACCGAATTTGTCTCTGAACATTCCAAAATATGAACCCCAGGGACTGTCGCCAATAGGCATTTCAATATTACCACCTGCTGAAAGTCCGCTAAATAATTTGTCGGCTTCTTCACGGCTTTCTGCACTAACAGATATCTTAGACCTGTTTTCATTTTCATTTACTTTTCCCATAAATTCAGGAACGTCATTAGCCATTAAAATGTTTTTGCCAATTGGCAACGCAATATGCATGATCTTATTTGCCTCATTTGCTGATATTGGATGCTCAGAGCTTGACATATCTTTGAAGCGTACAATCTTTGCGAACTCTCCCCCAAATACTGATTTGTAAAAATTGAAAGCTTCTTCGGCATTTCCGTTGAAGTTAATGTGTGGATTGATAAGTGCCATAATTTATATTTTTTAATTTATATTTTTTCTTATTGCAAATGTCTGAGCGGACGTGTATAATACAATGACGCCAACGGTTGCGCTTAGTCCCTGTGTTAGCTCTAGCCAATTACAATAATTAAATATTAAAAATATTATTTGACGAGCCTACTAAACTTAGAAGTTCTTGTTTTGGTGGAATCTCGAGCCCCTCAGATTTAAGTTGTTCTTGTAAATGTTTGAATGTTGGTATTGCATTTAGTAGTTTCTTATCTTCTTCTGATTTAAAAAATGCTGTATGAATAAATGTTTTTCCATCTGAACTTAAGCATGCATTATAATTAATACCCTGGTGATTTAATTGTTGTAGATCAGTCATTACATTTTTAATATTGATTTGGTTTTGATCTGCATACTCTGCTTTAGTTG
>JAQBNI010000034.1 GCA_028288625.1 Bacteroidota bacterium
GAATCACTGGTGCTGCAAAACCAGCTTACGATAAAATTATTAATTGCGGGGCTGGAATATATTTTACATCCGAGAGAAGATTTCTATGCAGTAAAATTAAATTACCTGTATGCAAAGTTCCTGCAAAAAGAAAATACGGAATCCTTTCTATCGAAGAGAAATGAAGGGAAATATTTCTTTGAAGAAGAAATGCCCTTTCTTGACAGGAAAAATATTTCGCGTTTATCATCTACAGGAATAAATGAGATCGTGTTCTTATTGATGAATGCCATGAAGCTGGATGTGCAAATGAATAATTATTTATTCCGTTTCCAGGATATCGTTTTGCAGCAAAGCCAGCAGCAGTGCAATACGATACAGGATTTTTTAGAATACTGGAACGAGCAAAAGCACAAGTTGTGTATTATTCCACCCGACGGAATTGATGCTGTGAAAATTTATACCATTCACAAAGCAAAGGGCTTGCAGTTCCCTGTTGTAATACTTCCCTACGCCAACTGGAACATGAAACCAAAACATGATTCAACGATCTGGTTAAAAAGTGTTGAGCAGCCCTTTGATCAGCTGCATGCATTCCCGGTTGAAATGGTGAAGAAAATTGAAGATAGTTTTTTCTCGGATGCATACGCGAGTGAGTTGGAGCTCACCTACATGGATAACATCAACCTGTTGTATGTAGCATTTACAAGGGCGGAGGAGCAGTTGTATATTTTTTCAACTGCGGAAAAAGAAGGAAAAGAGGAAGCACTGCCGCAGAATGTTTGCAGGCTGCTAAGGACAATTATCGGGAAGATCGGATTGAATGATTCCACTTTTTTTGGCAACGAATTTGTTTATGGCACTGTAAACACAAACCGGAATGATGACACACAGTGTTTGTCTACAAAAAACATTACTTCGCGTGCTTTTAATAATTACAAGGAACAAATAAAATTAAAACGAAGCAGGGAATACAATGAAGCCCAGGTGAAAGGAAATATACTGCATTTGATCTTATCAAAGATCAATCAACCGGAACAGCTGCATTGGGCAATACGCACAACGGTTACAAATGATGCGGAGCTGGACGCATATTCAAAAGCTACAGAAAAAGCATTGGAAATTTTTACCAATAAAAAATGGTTTGATAAGAAATGGCAGCATATTAATGAGCGCAATTTACATTATAAAGATGAACTGCTGCGTGCCGATAAAATTTTATTAAGTGATGATGAATGTATCATCATTGATTATAAAACAGGCGTAAAAGAAACGGAACACGAGAAGCAATTAAAAAAATATGCAGAAGCTTATTCCACAATTTTTAAACATAAGATCTCCGCATACCTTTTATATACTGACACTTTAGAAGTGCAACAGATATGAATCATTCTATACAAAAATATGTCGCAGATGGGATCGAGATCATCGAATTAAAAAATGCCGACATTACGGCAAGACTGGCAGTAAACATTGGTAATACGCTGTTTTCTTTGAATTATCGCGAACAGGAGATCTTGTATTTTCCTTTTTCATTGTATGAATACAGCATCAATAAAAAATTAGCCGGAATTCCTTTTATGCATCCGTGGGCAAACCGGTTAGCCGGTGATTTTATTAGAGTGAACGGTCAGTCATTTAATTTTCCTGAAACCTCAAAAAAAATATTATACCGTGATGCAAATGATTTGCCGTTGCATGGCTTGCTACTTAAATCCGATAAATGGAAAACAATAGAATTGCACGAGGATGAAAATTCCTGTTTTCACATTGCGGAGTTTATTTTCAAAGATGAGAAATTGCTTTCTGTTTTTCCATTCGAACATAGGGTTTATATAAAATATCAGTTAAAAGGAAGAACGCTGAATATTGAAACCACTGTGGTCAACCTGGATAGTAAGCCGATGCCCGTAAGCTTTGGATATCATCCTTATTTTTTAATTGATGCTGCAAAAAGAAACAATTACACTGTAATCGTTCCTGCAAAAGAAATGATTCATGTGGATGAGAAGATGATCCCGACGGGAATATCAACGATCAAAGAGGATAAATGGAATTTTAAAGATGATTCGATCTCTCTTAAAAATATTTCTTTCGACCATGGCTTTCAAAATTTAAAATTTAATGAAAACGAATTAGCTGTATTTAAAATAAACGATATAGAAATTGCTTTTGATAAAAATTACTCCTTTGCGCAGGTATATGCGCCTGATCATGCAGGAAAGCCATATGTATGCATAGAACCGATGACAGCCCCAACAAATGCTTTGAACACGGGTAGCTGCACATATATACAAACAGGAGAAAAATATTCAGCTTCATTTTCCATTTCACTTTAACTCATTTCTATAAACGTGGGATAATTAATTTTTCAGGAACTCAATTTGATCTATTTTATTCAGTGTTTGTTGTGTAATTGATGTATTTTTAAAGATAAATTGCCATCATGCAAAAGATATGGAGACAATCAAAGTATATATTGCCGGTTTTTATTTTACCGGCGATCGTGCTTTTATCTTTTTATAAGCTCAGGTATTGGTCGTTCTTTGCGGGTGTTTTTGCATTCGGATTAATTCCAACATTGGAATATTTTTTAAAAGGCGGTACCGAAAATCTTACTATAGAAGAAGAGAAAGTGGTACGCAAGCAATTTTATTACGACCTGCTTATCTACCTGATGGTTCCGGTGCAATATATTTTATTGGGGATTTATTTATGGAGAATTACAACGGTGCCGGTTACATGGTATGAATTCATCGGTCTTACCTGGGCAATGTCTATTGCATGCGGTGTACTCGGAATTAATATCGGGCACGAGCTCGGTCACCGCACAAAACCTTTCGAACAATTTTTATCAAAATCATTATTGCTGACTTCACTCTATATGCATTTCTATATTGAGCATAACCGTGGTCACCATAAAAATATAGCCACGCCGCTGGATCCTGCAACATCGAGATTAAATGAACCGATCTATAAATTCTTTTTCAGAAGTGTGAAAGACAGCTGGGTTTCTGCTTGGCATTTAGAAGCACATCGTTTAAAAAAAATAAATCAGAATTTCTGGAATCCATTTCAAAATCAGATGCTGCGTTTCCAGATCATACAGATTGCATTGTGCGCATTGATCCTTGCAGTGTTCGGTTGGATAGGATTACTTGGTTTTGTTTTATCAGCTATCGGTGGATTTTTATTATTGGAATCCGTCAATTACATAGAACATTACGGCTTGCTGCGCAAAGAAATTTCGCCGGGCAGGTATGAAAAAGTTAAACCGCATCATTCATGGAATTCAAATCATGAACTCGGCAGGATATTATTATTTGAATTGACGCGCCACAGCGATCACCATTACAACTCCGGAAGAAAATACCAGATACTTCGCCATTTCGATAAAGCGCCGCAAATGCCAAGCGGATATCCCGCCATGCTTATACTCGCAATGTTTCCTGCATTGTGGTTTAAAGTGATGAACCCGTTGGTGGAAATTCACAATGCAACCGTTACAGATGATTATACAAAAAACCTTGAAACAGTTTCAGATATCGAATAGCATTCTTCATTTGATGTTTATCCATAAATCCACATTAATCTTATTCTCAATACTTTAGTAAGGATATCTCATCCCTATTTTATACTTCTCACTTTATTTGTATCATATATTTTATAGATCGCAATATATCTTTGAAGATAAAATATTGTTATGAAAAAAATCTGCCTGTTTCTATTTGTAATTAGTTTTCTGCACCCTAACAATTCGAAAGCGCAATTTGTAGAATCCGAAGAATGCATCGGCGGTAACGGGAACGACATTGTGAAAGAAATACAAAAAACTTCCGACGGCGGCAGTATTGTTGTTGTTGAAACCAATTCATCTGATCGGGATTTTTCAGACACGCATGGGGGGAATGATATTGCACTGATAAAATTTAATCGCAATCATGAAATAGAATGGAAAAAATGTTACGGCGACTCCAGCTATAATTTTTTCATGCGACTGCTGCAGGACGACAGCGTTTACTATCTTGCTATGTATTCATATTACAGTGATACGGCACAAAGTATGCTGATCAATTGTATTGGCTTGAATGGTGATGTCCGCTGGATAGTAAAAGATTCGTTGTTCAGTGCTATCACATGGTATTATTATGCAAGGCAGGAGACGGATATTTTTGTATTAAAGAATAAAACATTCTTGTATTACGATCTGCGGCGGGATACTACGCTACAGGTACACGCAGTTGGAAGAAACGGTAACGAATTGTGGAAGCTGGAGTTTGATTACAAAGATGTATATGAAGGCAAAACCATTGATTTCGGCGTGCCTAAAATTTATTTTGAAAATATGGTCTTTGAATTATCGGACAATACTATCCTGCTAAAAAATTATTGTGTGAATGATTGTTTGTTTGGAATTTGCGGCAATACAGCGAATACGGATTTTATTCACATCGATTACGACGGGAATATTATAAACCGGAATACCGTATTCGGCGTAAATATGCTTCCGCAACCATGCAAGCTGATCGGTGAAGACCAGACCAGCCTTTATTTTTTTGGTGGTTATAGCGGTTATATGTGGAATCTTAAGGCACTATATGCGCTCGATAAGAGTGCGCTTGATGTTTATCGCATAGATTCTTTTCCAAATGGACTTACATTGCCTACGCGCGATTTTCTCAATCACCACACCCGGGCTTCTAACGATTATATCGACGTGGAATCTGAAGTGCAGGGAAATAATAATAACTATTATGTTTCGTGGATAAATATTGCGACACATGTGGCATCTCCGCGTGCCTTACTGGATTCCATTTCAAATACGGCTTATATAAATGTGCAGGATATTTTTTATCTGGATGATAAAAAGGCTGCGATATTACTTTATCAGAAAGATTCAACATGGTATATTTCTCTCGTTGATAGTGCAGGGAATGTGAGTTATAATAAAATATTTCTTCAGGGTGCGCCTGCCAGTGAATATTTCAATTCACTAAACACAACGAATATAGACAATGCCAATCACGATTATTTCACGAATGATTACCTGTACAACATCGAGGGAGATAAGTTTTATTCCTATTTTATTTACCAGGTGGATGAGTCGCATAATACGCAAAGGATTTTTATACACAATGTACTGACTGGCGAAAAGGAATTTGAATACATCAACAACCTTGCAGATCATACGCTTATCAAGCAGGTCTCTCCTTACGGTGACGACAAAAAGATATTTGTTTTGTCGGATTTGGATGGTTCTAACTCCTGTATGCTTGGTGGCTATGACATTCGATTACAACAAGTGTTTATACAGAATAACAAAATTTACGGAGCCGCATATATTGATTACAACAATAACAACACTTATGACGGCGGAGATGTGCTGTACAATTTAGCGATGCTGGAAAGCTATAAAGGCAATCAATCGGTTTCAGAATTTATGTATGGCACTACGTATGCATTGAACAGGGTAGATACCGGAACCTGGAATACTTCCGTTCATTTGATCAACAATTATTTTACAGTTACGCCGTCAAATAAAGTAACATCGCATGCAGATTATAACCATTCCGATACAGCCGTCTTTGTATTACACCCGGTTGCCAATATAAATGATCTCGACATTAATTTGGTGAATACTTTTATCACACGACTAAATTCTTCAACAAATTATGAGATCACCTATTCCAACAAAGGAACTTATACTTCTAATGGAACAATAAAATTAGTTTTAGATCACAGGCTTCAATATCAGTCTGCAAATCCTGTAATTGCCGGACAAAGCGGTGATACACTCACCTGGAATTTTACAAATTTAAAAGCAAATGAATTTCGCAAGATCACTATAAATATTAAAGCTGGATTCCCTCCCGGTTTGAACCCGGGAGATGCTGTAATCTCCGTCGCATCAATTCTTAATAATAGAAATGATACAACACCTTCCGATAATCAATCGCAGTTAAAAGAAGTTATACTTGCGGCTTATGACCCGAATGATAAGACAAGTAATACCGGGGAAGAAATTACTCCCGTGCAAATTGCAAATGGAGAATATATTACTTATACGATACGCTTCCAGAATGTCGGAACCGATACTGCATTTAAAGTGATCATCCTGGATACGCTGGATGAAAATTTAGACTGGAGTACTTTTCAAATGGTCAATGCATCGCACAATTTTTCCGTGCAACTGATCGATGGTCATATTCTTAAATTTTCATCTAACAATATTATTCTTCCTGATTCTTCAGGAAACGAAAATGCAAGTCATGGTTTTGTAGCATATAAAGTAAAACCGAAAGTGAGTTTAACGCAAGGCGCAACAATCAAAAACACGGCACATATTTACTTTGATTTTAATACGCCTGTCAGAACAAGTACAGTAAACACAAGAGTGACAGTGCTTACATCATTACAGCATCATACAGGTGGTGGAATGATCAAGGTATATCCCAATCCGAATTCAGGAATTTTTATGCTGGAATTTAATTCGGATTATTCCGGGGAATTAAATATTTCTATTTCAGATATTACAGGAAGGCTGGTGTATAAAAATCAATTACAGCATCAGCAGAAAACTATTATACCATTTAATATTACAACCCTCGCAAGCGGATTGTATTCTATTATTTTAAAAACAGATAAAGAACAATTCACAGAAAAAATCATTATCGGAAAATAATTCCTATGAAAAAACCTGTCTGCCATCCTGAACTTGATTCAGGATCTAAAATGTGGAGGAAATTTATTCTTCTCTTTTTTATTTTTAATTGTTTGCTTCAACATGCGCGGGCACAATTTGTCGAATCTGAGCAATGTATCGGCGGCAACGGAAGAGATGAAGTTATAGATGTGCAATCAACAGCAGACAATGATTATTGATCCTGATTAAAACAACTTCAGACAACCATGATTTTTCTGATAACCACGGCGGACAAGATATCGGGCTTGTTAAGTTAAACAGCAGGCGTGAAGTGGAATGGAAGAAAAGTATCGGTGATACGCTTGAAGATTATTTTAAGAAATGTATTCAATACAAAAATAAATTTTACCTGCATACTATTTCTCATGAGCCTGTTGATCCTTCCGGAAACGGTGTTTATCATGTCCAAAGCACATTAACCGTTTTGAATGATAGCGGGCGCTTGTGAACGTGGCGCCACTCGCTGCCGGTGTGTATATTTTAAAAGTGAAAACAGCAGAGCGTACATATATCAATAAGTTGGTTATTAAAAACTAGATCTACAGGGCAACAAATAACTTATTTTATGTTCATTTTGAAGTGAGATCCTGTTTTTTAGGCACGAAAATTGCCTATCTTTAGCGGATCAAATTTTCAACAATGAACAAAAGAATACTTTTAACTGCGCTGATCGCAGTTCTGGCAATTTTTACTTCAAACGCACAGGCGCCTTCAGTAGGACAAAAAGCAACTGATTTAAGCTACAACGACCCGAATGGCACGCCCATTTCGTTATCATCTTTGAAAGGAAATATAGTTTTGCTCGATTTCTGGGCATCCTGGTGCGGACCGTGCCGCCGCAATAACCCGGCAGTAGTGGCTTTGTACAATAAATACCAGGGTAAAAAGTGGAACAATAAGGCTATCAAAGGATTTACCGTGTACAGCGTTTCGCTCGACCAAAGTGCTGATGCATGGAAACAAGCTATACAACAGGACGGACTGGTATGGAAAAATCACGTTTCCGACCTTAAAGGCTGGAGCTCTGAAGGCGCAGCAAAATATGGTATCCGCTCCATTCCTCAAACGGTTTTGATCGATGAGACCGGTTTCGTAATTGCACAAAATCCTCCCCATGAATTGGTGGACGAGATATTGGGAAAAAAGCTTTTGGCTTCAAAGGCAAAAAAAACCAAAACCGTTAAGAAATAATATAATGTCAGTTTGTCGTACAAATCCTTTGGCAAGTTATTTGCCCAAGGATTTTTAAATTGCAGCCCATGTTGGAAAAAGATACAATTGAAAACTCCGCGGAAGAACAGGATTCCGATATAAATGATCTTAAGCAGTCAGAAAGTCAGGCTGAAAACAATGACAGCCAGGGTGAAACCAATGCTGAAGACGAATTTTTGGCAGTAAAAAAGGAATTAGATGAGCAGAAAGACAAATATTTACGGCTGTATGCAGATTTCGAAAATTACAAAAAGAGAAATGCAAAAGAACGGCTTGAATTTTTAAAGCTGGCAGGACAGGAAATTATCCGCGATCTGTTGCCTGTTTTAGATGATTTCCAGCGCGCAGAGAAAGCATATGGGCAGGATAATAATGCAGAAAATTATGTAAGCGGCATGAAGCTTATTTCTGAGAAATTACAAAAAACCCTTCAAAATAAAGGCTTGAAAGCTGTTGAAAGCAAGGGCAAGGATTTTAATATCGAATTTCATGAAGCGATTGCAGAAGTTCCTGCACCGTCCGAAGATCTTAAAGGAAAAATTATTGATGAAGTGGAAAGCGGTTATACATTAAATGATACCGTAATTCGTTACGCAAAAGTTGTAGTCGGAAAATAAATTAATGAATTATAGAATTGTAGAATTATAGAATTATAGAATTCTGCAACTCTCCAATTCTCCAATCCAACAATTGAAATGAAAAAAGATTATTATGAAATACTGGGTGTTGCAAAAAATGCATCAGCAGACGAAATAAAAAAAGCATACCGCAAGCTTGCACTGCAGCACCATCCCGATAGAAATCCGAATGATAAAGCTGCAGAAGACAGATTTAAGGAAGCTGCGGAAGCATATGATGTATTAAGCAATGAAGAGAAGCGTTCACGGTATGATCGCTTTGGTCACCAGGGTGCTGCTGGCTACGGCGGCAATATGAATATGGATGATATCTTCTCTCAATTCGGAGATATTTTCGGTGAAGGAAATCCATTTGAATCATTTTTTGGCGGATCGAGAAGCAGGGGAAGAGACCGCGGGCGCGGACAGCGCGGAAGCAATCTTCGCGTGAAAGTGAAAATGGATATGGAAGAAATTGCAAACGGCGCGCAAAAGAAAATCAAAGTAAAAAAACATATCACGTGCGATACCTGCGGCGGCATCGGTGCAAAAGACAGCGCATCCTACCAAACTTGTAATACCTGCAACGGTGCAGGTGTGGTAAGAAAAGTTACGCAAACTTTCCTGGGGCAAATGGCTACAACAGGTACATGCCCAACATGTGAAGGTGAAGGAAAGATCATTACCAATAAATGTACGAAGTGCCGCGGCGAAGGAAGAGTTTACGGTGAAGAAGTGGTAACGATAGATATTCCTGCAGGCGTAAGCGAAGGCATACAGTTGTCTATGAACGGTAAAGGAAATGCGGGCGTTCGCGGCGGTTATGCCGGAGACTTGCTGATCAGCGTGGAGGAAATTCCGCACCCGGAATTAAAACGCGAAGATACAAATGTCATCTACACTCTATACCTGAATTTTGTTGAAGTAGCATTGGGAACACAAGTGGAAGTGCCTACGATCGGCGGAAGCGCAAAAATTAAAATTCCGAAAGGAACGCAAAGCGGGAAATTATTTCGCCTGCAGGGAAAGGGTATTCCAAGCCTGAATGGTTATGGAAAAGGAGATCAGATCGTGGAAGTACAGGTGTTTACACCTCAGGAACTTTCGCATGAAGAAACAACGCTGCTCGAAAAATTGAAAGATTCAAAGAACTTCAGTCCGGCTGCACAAAAAGAAAAACACAAAGGTTTCTTTGATAAGTTTTTTCATTAAATTTTTATCGGTTTAATTTTTAATTTGCAAGGTTTGCATTTTAAAAATATGTATGTCAATTACTTAGTTGAATGACTAAAATAAAATCTCTTTACAACATCACTTTTTTGTTCTTGTTTTCTTGTAATATGTTTTTGTAATTTTATATAAAAGCATATTTATGAAAACACGACTACTTTTCCTATTATTTACCTTGATAGTAATACAAACCAGCAAGGCGCAATATGTAACTATTCCCGATTCTAATTTTAGAAATTACCTGGTTCAAAAATATCCGACTTGTTTTAATGCAGGTAAGCAGCTTGATACGAATTGTTTTTTAATAACAAGTGAAACTTCACTTGATATCGATACAAAGCTCATAGAATCTTTTGAAGGATTGCAATACTTCAAAACACTCGTAATTTTGCAGTGTTATCATAATAAGGCTACTACACTTCCTATCGGCTCTCCATACATTGAAGTTCTTTATGCTAATGATAATAAGCTTACAGTATTGCCGGAGCTCCCGCAAACACTGGTAGATTTTAACTGCAGCAATAATGAATTAACGTCTATTCCTGCATTGCCGCCGATGTTGAAAGAATTTTTTTGCAGCAATAATCATTTAACCGAATTGCCCGCTTTGCCGCCGCATTTATACCAATTAGCTTTTTACAGTAATAAGATCAGAACAATCCCGCCAATGCCGGATACCTTGGCTTATCTTTTTTGTGATGATAACCTGCTGACTCAACTGCCGGCACAGCTACCTTCTTCCTTGTATATTTTCTCGTGCGCGAATAATTTGCTGGTCAGCCTTCCGCCATTGCCTAATTCACTTTGGCAGTTTGTCTGCAATAACAATAAACTCACGACGCTGCCGAATATTCCGCAAAATATGAATGCAATTACCTGTGACCATAATTTGCTTTCCTCATTGCCTACATTGCCGGCAGGCTTAAAAAACCTGGTTTGCAGTGATAATCCACTTTACTGTTTGCCGCTGCTGCCATTTGGTATTGAATATGCCGGGATTGGACATACCAATTTAACTTGCGTGCCGAATACAGTGAATAGTGCTGCTGTGTTTGATACAGTTCTTCCTTTATGTTCAGGAGGCGCAGGGATATGTACCTATAATCCTATCATTAAAGGCACTGTATACTTCGATCAAAATAATAATGGAACGTTTGATTCTTTGGAAACGGTGTTACCCGCGCAGATGGTCAGAGCTTTACCGGATAACTGGATCTCCGCGAGCAATCCGAACGGAACATATTTAATAAACTTAACGAAAAATATTTCAAATACATGGAGCTGTGTAAATAATACAAGGTATGGTACATTTACGCCGGCATCTTACTCACGCACTCCCAGCATAACAGGAATTTTATCGGGTACGTATAATTTTGGACTGCGGCTCTCACCGGGTGTAAATGACCTTGAAGCTGTATTGGGCGCTACTCCGTCGCGACCAGGTTTTACTACTACTGTAGCCTTTTCCGTGAACAACGTAGGAACAACAGATCAAACAGGAGTTACCGTAAAATTTTATAAACCCGCTGATTTTAATATAGTGTCTGCTTCACTTTCGCCGACCTCCATAATAAATGATACGTTGATCTGGGAAAACATCAGCATTCCTCTTTTTCACAGCGCATCTTTTACGATCAATTTAGAGGTTCCTGTTAGTGCAGTTCCGGGCAGTGAAGTTAAATATGAAGCGTGGGCAAACAGCATCCAGCGAGATTCAACTCCGACAGATAATTATGCAAGATGGGTGCAACAGATAACAGCTGCGATTGATCCGAATAATAAAATTGTAAATAAAAATTCTTTACCGCAAAATTATAATGCTGCAAAAGATAAATTAGTGTACACTATTTATTTCCAGAATACGGGCACTGCTCCGGCGTTTACGGTAATTGTACGTGATACGCTTCCTGATAATATTGATGCCGGATCTTTGCGTGTAGTAAATGCCAGTCATCCTTATCAGTTGGTGGTACGTGATAAAAATATAATTGAAGTCACATTTCCTATCATTCAATTGCCTGACTCGAATTCGAATGAGCCGGCATCTCATGGATTTGTACAGCTGGAATTTAAAGCTAAGGCGTCGCTGCCTTTAAACACGGAGATCATTAATCGTGCGGGAATTTTATTTGATTATAATGCGCCTGTAATGACGAATACCGCAACAACGACCATTAGCATTACGACAGGTATTTCTTCGAATCCGAAATTGGCATTTAAATTATTTCCAAATCCTTCTTCGGGAAGAATACAGGTTGAATTGCCTTATGCCGGTGAGGGCAAATTCATATTATTTGACATGAATGGAAAAATGATCATGAAAAATAATATCGAGGCAACTTCTACATTTCAAATCAATGTATCAGATCTGCCCGCTGCAACATACTTGCTTTCCATAGAGGTAAACGGGGTAGTATCCTCTTCAAAAGTTATCATATTAAGGTAAGTCCATATGAAGCCATTTTAATGTCTTAGCCATTAAGCATGCTGATTCTTTTTTATATCTTCGTGCAACAATTTTGACATTATGCAAAAACTATACACTTTATTTATTGCCGCATTTTTATTTTTTTCCGCAAAAGCACAAATCTCACAAGTACAATTCATCAATAATTCTGCTGATTCATTAATGCAGTTTGTAAAAGTGACGATGAACGGCGATCTGAAAAAAGATAGCTTAGGTTTCAGAAAAGCAACTTCATTTTTATCTGTTGCAGGAGATTCAACTTATACAGTGGTTTTTCAGTCCAACTTAAATGCTGCTAAATCTGCTTCTGTTTCACAAACATTACTTGCAGGTAAAAAATACGTTTTTGTATTAAATGGCGTGACGAACGATACGTCTTTTGTAAAAAATCCGGATAGTGTTTCCATACTTTTAAATATTGTTGTGATCGATCAGTCTGTTGCAGCTGTTCCTGCATCCAATCAAACTACATTATTTTTTGTGAACGGAAGTACTGATGCGCCGACCTTCGATCTCTATGCACGCGATTCTGCAAATACACTTGTACTGGATAATGATTCATTAAATAAAACCGGAGAGGTAACCTTGCCGGATACGCTGGTTGATTTAAAACTGAAAACAGCGGACGGTGCATTTAATATTTCTACTTTCTTATTCAGCTTAAGTGGTCTCGGTGGACAAATCACCACCGCACTTACATCAGGTTTTCTTGCGCCGGGAAGCAATAATAAAGGTCCGAATTTTTCAGTGTATGTCGTGGATTCATCCGGTAATGTAATTTCTGCGATAAATGTATCGCTGGTAAATAACAGGAATAATCTCGTAGACAAAATTTTATTGTACCCGAATCCGGTATCGGACATCATTCATATCAATTATAATTTATCACAATCTGCAACCTTGCAATACAGCATTTTTGACCTGAGCGGCACACAGGTAATGAGCAACACGCTCGGACTTGTACGTAAGGGAAATAATGAACAGCAGGTGATGCTGCATGATCTGCCTGCAGGATTATATTTTTTCCAATTGCAATCGGATTTCTCCGCCAAAACAGTTAGTTTTATAGTGAAATAAGCAAGTAAAGCCGTAAAGCTTTTACGTTTTTTAATGACCGATATGTTTTTACTAGAAGTAAAGAATATTTCCAAATACTTTCAGGATACCGTTGCGCTGAAAAATGTAAGCCTGCAATTATTGCCGAATAAGATCTACGGTTTGTTAGGTCCGAACGGAGCCGGTAAAACCACGCTCATCCGCAACATCACACAAATATTTATTCCCGATGAAGGAGAGATTTTCTTTAACGGAGAAAAGCTTCAACAGAAACATCAGAACAAAATTGGTTATATGCCCGAAGAAAGAGGCATGTATAAAAAGATGAAGGTCGGAGAACAGCTGTTGTATCTTGCGAGACTGCGCGATTTTACAAAGGCTGAAGCAGAGCATAAAATAAATTTCTGGCTGAAGAAACTCGATATAGAAAGCTGGCGGTATAAAACCATTGAAGAATTGTCGAAAGGCATGCAGCAAAAAGTGCAGTTTGTTGCTACGATATTACATGATCCACAATTGCTGATCTTAGACGAACCGTTTTCCGGTTTGGATCCGATCAATGCAGAAGTGATCAAGAATGAAATTTTTGAGTTGCAGCAAAAAGGCGTAACGATCATATTTTCCACGCATCGCATGGAAAACGTGGAAGAAATTTGTGAAGAGATATTTTTGATCAACAAGGGAAAAATTATCCTGGAAGGAAATGTGCAAAGCATCAAGCAGCAGCAAAAGAAACATTTGATTCGCGTGAATCTTGGTCATGATGCGAAGCTCAATGATCAGATAAAATCGCAAACAGAGATCGTGGAAGAATTGAATTCACATATTATTTTCAAATTAAAAGAGGGACAGAATTCAAATGATATCCTGAAATTATTAATTCAGAATAATGTAGAGATCGCAGGCATGACGGAAATACTTCCAACCATCAATGAAATATTTATTAACCAGGTAAACAGTTATAACTGATCATTCAATGAAGAAAGTCTGGTTCATCATACAACGGGAATATCTCACGCGGGTGAAAAAGAAATCGTTTATTTTTCTTACGTTGTTCCTGCCTGTTTTGATCGGCGTAACGCTGATCGCTATGATAGAGATTGCCACGAACGCCCAGGAAAAGCTGACCATTGCAGTGAAAGATGAAAGTGGTTTGTTTGAAGATAAATTCCGCGGGCTGGATATCGGCGAAAGTTTACGGTTTAAATATTTATCGAATAATCCGCAATCGCTGGATACGCTTTTGAATCTTTATAAAAATGCAGATTATGATGGGTTGCTGTACATTCCGAAACTCGATATCGACAAACCGCTTGGAATTACGTATTACTCCGACAATGAATTGGGCATCACTACGGAGCAGCATATTGAAAAAGGAATATCTGAAGAGCTTCGCAAAAGAGTTTTGCAGCGGGAGAATTACAATATAGAGATCATCGACAAATTAGATAAAAATATTTCGATCCAGAAGATCATCAACAATGAGAAAAAGAAAGGAAGTACGGAACTTGCAGGCGGTTTCGGTTACGCCTGCGGGTTTATGATCTATATTTTCCTGATCGTTTATGGCGCTATGGTGATGCGAAGTATTACGGAAGAAAAATCAAATCGCATCGTAGAAGTTTTAGTTACTACAGTGAAACCATTTCAATTGATGATCGGGAAAATCATTGGCATCGGCGCAGTTGGATTGACACAGTTTGTGCTTTGGGGAATTTTATCTTTCACGGTACAATCGCTGATCGGGATATTTATGGGAGATAGAATGGCTGCAGTGCAAACGATGCAGCAGGGAAACCAGGCAATAAGTCATTCTGAAAGCACGCAGTTGCTGTTGAATATTTCGAATGCATTCCAGGA